>NZ_CP013254.1:2768111-3136223 GCF_001482365.1 Kocuria flava
GACCTGGCGCCCGGCCTCGACCTCCTCGCGGGCCCGGCGCCACAGCCGCCGCTCCCAGGCGGGGTGCTCCACGAGACCCACGACGTGCGTGGTGATCGGGCGCCGCCCGGCCGGCAGCTGGTCCAGGACGGAGACGTCGAGGTCCCCGAAGACGGTCATGGCCACGGTGCGCGGGATGGGGGTCGCGGTCATCACGAGCAGGTGCGGGGGGCGGCCGGCCTTGTCCCGCAGCCGGTCGCGCTGCTCGACGCCGAAGCGGTGCTGCTCGTCCACGACCACGAGCCCGAGGTCGGCGAACCGGACGACCTCGGAGAGCAGGGCGTGGGTGCCGATGACGATCCCGGCCTGCCCCGAGGCGATCTCCAGCAGCGCCCGCTTCCGGGCCGCGGCTCCCATGGAGCCCGTGAGCAGCACGACGCGGGTGCCGTCCGGGTCGCCGTCGAGCTGACCGCCCCGGCCCAGGGGGCCCAGGGCGGCGAGCACGGAGGCGTGGTGCTGGGCCGCGAGGACCTCGGTGGGCGCGAGCAGGGCAGCCTGCGCACCGGAGTCCACGACCTGCAGCATCGCCCGCAGGGCCACGAGAGTCTTGCCCGCGCCGACGTCGCCCTGCAGCAGCCGGTTCATCGGGTGGGACCCGGCGAGCTCGGCGGCCAGCTCCTCGCCCACGGCCCGCTGCCCGCCGGTGAGCTCGAAGGGCAGGGCGGCGTCGAAGCGCGCGAGCAGCCCGCCGGGGCGGCCCGGGCGGGCGGTCGTGGGGTGGGCGGCGAGCTCGGCCCGGCGGCGCGCCAGCGCGCACTGGAGCAGGAAGGCCTCCTGGTAGCGGAACCGGCGCCGCGCCTCGGCGTGGGCGGCGGCGTCCCGCGGCCGGTGGACCTGTCGGTAGGCCTCCTCGAGGCCCATCAGCCGCTCCCGGCCGAGCACGGCGTCGGGCAGCGGTTCGGGCACGGCCCCGAAGTCCACGACCGGCAGCAGCGCGTGCACGGCGCGGGCGATCTTGTCCGTGGTCAGCTTCGCGGTCGCGGGGTAGATGGGGATGGGCCGCTCGGCCCGCTGCTCGGCGGTCTCCCCCGCCTCGGGGTCCTCCGGGTCCAGGATCGCGTAGTGGGGGTTGGTCATCGTCAGCGCGCGGTCGTAGAGGCCGACCTTCCCGGAGAACAGGGCGTGGGTGCCGGGGCGCAGGTCCCTGGCGGCGGTCCAGGCGTTGAAGAAGCTCAGGCGCATCGTCCCGCCCGTGCCGGCGCCGGTGTCCCCGTCGTCGGCGAAGAGCCTGCGGGGGTCGGCCGAGGCCCGGTCCGTGATGACGACGTCGGTGATCGACCCGCGCCGCGAGCGCATCCGGCGGGTGGACGTGGAGACGACCTCCGCGACGATGGTCACCTGCTGGTCCAGGCGCAGCTCGTCGAAGGGGGTGAGCTCCCCGCGCGGCATGTAGCGGCGGGGGAAGTGGTCCAGCAGCCCGCCGATCGTGGTGATGCCCAGCTGCCGGTCGAGGGCCTCGGCCGTGCCCCTGCCCAGCAGCGGGGCCAGGGGCTGGTCGAGCTCGGGGACCGGGTCGGGGAACGCCCCGCCGCCGTGCCGTGCGGTCACGGCGGCCTCAGCCGTCCTCGGCGCCGGCGGCCCCGGCCGCCTCGGACAGCGAGGTCACCGACAGCGCCACGGGCTCCCCGCGCGGGGAGATCACGGCCAGGGCGTCCTCGGGTCGTTCGACGTGCACGTGCACGCGCCACCGGTAGGCCTCCTCGACCTCGGTCACGGCGCTCATGATGACGCTGGACCCGACCTCGCTGAGCTCGTGGCGCAGCTCGGCGGCGTCCAGGGGGCTCAGTTCCACCGTGCACATCACCTCGACGCCGCCGTGCACGACGTGCGGGGCGTCCACGGAGCGGGGCGCGGCCGCGGCGGCGGTGTCGAGCAGGCGCTGGACGGCCGCCTCGGCGACGACGTCCTCCCCGCCGACGGTGCGGGCGAGGGCGTCGAGGACCACGAGCATGCCCAGGGCCCCGGCGTCGACCGTGCCGGTCTCCCGCAGCACCTCGAGCTGGCCGGTGGTGGCCGGCACCGCCTCGAGGGCGGCCGCGCGCACGTCGTGCAGGAAGTCCTTGAGCTGCTGGTTGGTCCCCTCCCCGACGTCCTCGGGCACGGGCACGGCCGCGGCGGCCTCGAGGACGGAGAGCATGGTCCCCGGCACGGGGTCGGTCAGCACGCTCCAGGCGCGCACGTGGCCGGCGTGCAGGGCGAGCCGGGCGGTCTCGGCGCTGAGCCGCGTGCTGCCCTCGAGGGAGCGCCCCACGGCGGTGAGGAACACGGAGAACAGGGTGCCCGAGTTCCCGCGGGCCTCCTCGAGGGCCGCCTGGCCCGCGAGGGCGAGCAGCTCCCCGACGTCGGTGGTCTCGATCACGGCGGCGGCCTCGGCGGCCGCCCGCACGGTCGCGGCGAGGTTCGTGCCGGTGTCGGCGTCGGCCACGGGGAAGACGTTGAGGGCGTCGAGGACGGGGGCGTGCCGGACGAGGTCGCGGTGGGCCAGGTCGAGCCACCGCCGCATGACGGCCGCGTTCGATCCGATCCTATGGTTCAAAGTGATCCCATCCTTCGCCGGTGCGGTGCCCGAGGGCCAGCTCCGGCGCTCGTCCGTCGAGCAGCACCCGGGGGCGGGGTCCTGCCGGTCCCGGGGGCGCGGGCGCACACGAGCCTATCGCACGGAACGGACGCGGCAGCGGCGCCCCGGCGGGCAGGACGGCGAGCAGCCCGTGGTCCTCGCCGCCGGTCAGCACCCAGTCGCGGGGGTCGGCGCCGAGCAGCGCGGCCGCCGGGTCCAGCGGCCGGGCGAGCCCGCCGACGGCGGCGGCGTCGAGGTCGACGACGACGCCGCTCGCGGCGGCCAGGCGACCGGCGTCGCGCAGCAGCCCGTCGGAGAGGTCGATCATGGCCAGCGCCCCGGCGCGCGCGGCGGCCGGCCCCGCCGCGACGGGCGGGCAGGGGCGCAGCTGCGCGCGGGCGAGCCCGTCGAGGCGGGGGTCGGCGCCGGGGCGGTAGCGGGCGTCCTCGAGCAGGGCGACCCCGGCGGCGGCCCGGCCGGTGGTCCCGGCCAGGGCCAGGACCCCGCCGGCGGCGGCGCCCGAGCGCAGGACGGGGTCGCGGCCCTCGAGGTCGCCGGTGACGGCGGCGGTCACGGACAGCTCGCGGCCGGCCCCGAGGTCCCCCCCGACCACGGCGCAGCGGTGCGCGCCCATCGCCTCGCACCCGGCCACGAACCCGCGGGCGAAGTCCTCGGGCCAGGACACGGGCGTGGCCGGCGGCAGGGTCAGGGAGACGACGACGGCGGTGGGCACCGCGCCCATCGCCGCGACGTCGGCCAGGTTCTGGGCGGCGCACTTCACACCGGTGTCGAAGCCCGTGGTCGGCGTCCCGCAGGGCCACGCCAGCCGGAAGTCCTGGTCCTGGACCTGGGTGTCGACGGTGAGCACGAAGCGGCCGTCCGGGGCGGCGACCACGGCGCAGTCGTCACCGGGTCCGGTGAGCACGTGCGCGAGGGCGGGGCGCTCGAGCAGCGGCAGCACCCGGGCCAGCAGCTCCGCCTCGGAGAGCTCGCCGACGACCGGCTCGCCGGGCGCCGGGACGGGCAGGGGGGCCGCCGGGGGTCGGGTCATGGCGCCATCCTAGCGACGGGCCCCGGCCCCGGCCGGCGCCGGGGCCGATTACGCTGGGGGCATGGCCCTCCCCCGCCCCGCCCGTGCCCTTCCGCCCGCCCTCGCCCTGGCGGCCCTGCTGAGCGGGTGCACCCCCGCGGTGACCGTGGATCCGGCCGAGAACGCCGCCGACCCCGGCTGCGCGCCCGCCATGGTGGCCGTGCCGGAGCGCATCGGCGACCACGACCGCCGGGAGACGACGAGCCAGGCGACGACGGCCTACGGGGACCCGACCGCGGTGGTCGTCCGGTGCGGGGTGACCCCGCCCGGGCCCACGACCGACCCGTGCTCCTCCGTCAACGGGGTCGACTGGCTGCTGCGCCGGGACGAGGGCGAGACGTGGACGGCGACGACCTACGGGCGCGACCCGGCCGTCGAGGTCGTCTTCGACAGCGGGGCGGTGGCCTCCTCGACGCTGCTCACGGAGCTGGGCTCGGCGGTCGAGCGCATCCCCGCGGAGCGCCGGTGCGTGGACCTCGCCGACGCCGCCGAGGGCCTCTGACCCGCCGCCCCCTCTTTTCCTCCCGGCGTCACATCCGCCTTCGCTATTGCCAATCGCCGGGAAACGGCCATAGTGGACTGCACAGCCGTCCTCCGGCACGCCCGCCCGGCCCGCACGCGCCGGGGGCGGGCCGGGACGCGCGGGACGACCGGCCGGGGCGCACGGGGGTGCGCGCCCGGTCCCGGGACCGGCCGCGCGGCCGGCTGCCGGCCCCGGACGGAGCCGGGTCCGCATGGGGGAACAGGAGAACCAACGCATGACCGCTCTCAAGAGGCTGGTGGCCGCCGGATCCACGACCACCGCACTGATCGGGGGGCTGCTCGTGGCCGCACCGGCCGCCGTCGCCGAGGAGGTGCCCGCACCGGCCGCCGAGCTCGCGGCACCGGCGGCCGCCGGGGCGCCCGTCGTCGAGGCCCCGGCCGCCGAGCCGGCCGCGCCGGTCCTGCCGGAGCCCGCCGCACCGGCCGCCGAGGCCGCCGTCGCCCCCGCGCCCGTCGCGGAGGCCCCCGTCGCCGAGGCACCCCTCGTCGAGGCCCCGGCCGCCGAGCCGGCCGCGCCGGTCCTGCCGGGGCCCGCCGCACCGGCCGCCGAGGCCGCCGTCGTGGAGGCCCCGGCCGAGGTGGCCCCGGCGGCACCGGCCGCGGAGGTCGCGCCGGCCGAGGTGGCCCCGGCCGCACCGGCCGCCGAGTCCCTGCCGGACCTCGGGACCAACGCCGGGGTGGCCGTCGACACCTTCCTGACGGCGGCCCCGCCGGAGCAGGCGGGCGCCGGGCTGATCACGGCGCTGCTGGCCGCTGCCGTCGCACTGCCCGGGGCGCTCGCGCTGCGGGCCCGCCGGACGGGGCGCGGCCGCGCCTGAGCCCGGTCCGGGGCCGGGGCCGTCCGCGGGCGGCCCCGGCCCCGGAGCGCGCCGCCGCACGAGCCGCCGCAGGCACCGCCGATGAGCACGAGCACCCGCCCCGCACCGGGCACGACGACCGCACCGCGCCGCGCCCCGGACCGTCTCGCCCGCTGGGCGGCGGCCGTCACGGTCTGCGCGGCCGTGCTGTGGGTCGCGCTGATGAACCAGTGGTGGATCGCCCAGCACGTCCTGGGCCACGTCCCGCAGGCCGCCCCGCCGGTGCGGCTGAGCATCGACGAGGTCGGCTTCGACACCGACGTGCTGCCCTACAGCCCGTCCGAGGAGGAGCTGGCCGAGGACGCGCTGGTGCCGCCGCAGACCTACAGCGGCTACTTCCTGACCCGCTACGGCATGCCCGGGGAGGGCTCGGCGAACACCACCTACGTCGCCGGGCACAGCTGGGACCGGATCCAGCTGCCGTTCAACCGGCTCTCCGACCCGTCGCTGGTCGGGATGCGGCTGGAGGTCGAGACCCTCGACGGCACGCTGGACTACGTCGTGGACTCGGTGGCGACCTACGACAAGGACGAGCTCGCCGGGTCGCAGATCTGGCGGATCGTGCCGAACCGGGTCGTGCTCATCAGCTGCTACACCCGGGACGCGGTCGAGAAGAACGTCGTCGTCGTGGCCTCCCCGGCGGGCGCCTGAGCGGGCGCCGCGGGCTCAGCGCAGCCCGACGGGCCGCTCCAGGGCCAGGCTCAGCAGCTCGTCGATCAGCGCGGGATAGCTCAGCCCGGAGGCCGCCCACATCCGCGGGTACATCGAGATCGGCGTGAAGCCGGGCATCGTGTTGATCTCGTTGATGACCACACGCCCGTCGTCGGTGTAGAAGAAGTCCGCCCGGCACAGCCCCTCGCCGTCGAGGGCCTCGAACGCGCGCACCGCCCCGGCGCGGACGGCCTCGGCGGCCTCCGCCGGCAGGTCCGCCGGGCAGCTCAGCCGGGCCGAGGCCTGGGAGACGTACTTGGCCTCGAAGTCGTAGAAGGCGTGCTCGTCGACGATCTCGATCTCCCCGGGCATGGAGGTGCGCACCGGGTCGGTGCCGCGGCCCTGCAGCACGGCGCACTCTATCTCGCGGCCCGTGATCGCCGCCTCCACGACCAGCTTGCGGTCGTGCTCGCGGGCGGTGGCGATCGCGGCGTCGAGGTCCCCCGGGCGCTCGACCTTCGTGATCCCGAAGGAGGACCCGGCGCGGGCCGGCTTGACGAAGACCGGCAGGCCCAGCCCGGCCACGCGCTCGCGCACGGCGTCCGGGTCGGCGCGCCACTGGCGGTCGGTGACCACCTCGTAGGGGCCCACCTCGAGCCCAGCCGCCTCGAAGGCGAGCTTCATGAAGTGCTTGTCCATGCCCATCGCCGAGGCGGTGACCCCGCAGCCGACGTAGCGCAGGTCGGCCAGCTCCAGCAGGCCCTGGAGGGTTCCGTCCTCGCCGAAGGGCCCGTGCAGCAGGGGCAGGACGACGTCGACGTGGCGGTCGCGCCCGACGGTGCCGCCGCACGGGCCGTCCTGGCGCACGAGCAGCTCGGACTCCCCCACCTTCAGGGGCAGGCTCACGAGGTCCTCGCCCACGGGCAGCTGCGCGATGGGCTGCTCGTCGAGCAGCCGCTCGAGCTCCTCCTGCGGGTAGAGGAACCACTCGCCGGAGGGCGCGATGCCGACCGTCACCACGTCCCACTTCTCGCGGTCGATGGCCCGCAGCACCCCGCGGGCGGTGATCAGGGAGATGGCGTGCTCGCTGGAGCGCCCGCCGAAGAGCACGGCCACGCAGGGCCGCGCGGGCGGGCTCCCGGCGGGGGCGGCGGGGTCCGGGGTGTGGGTCATGGGGCGGTCCCTTCGGATTTGAGTTCGCGGCCGAGGAGCAGGGGGGCGAGCTCGTCGACGGAGATCCGCTCGTCCAGGATCGCCACGACGGCCTCGGTGATGGGCATCTCGACGCCGTGGCGGCGGGCCAGCTCGAGCACGGCGGGGGCGGACTTGATGCCCTCGGCGGTCTGGGTCATCTCCTCCTGCACCTCGGCGAGGGTCTTGCCGAGGCCCAGCAGCCGGCCGGCCGTGCGGTTGCGCGAGAGCGGGGAGGAGCAGGTGGCGACGAGGTCGCCCATGCCGGCGAGCCCGGAGAGCGTCTCGACCCGCCCGCCCAGCGCGAGCGCCAGGCGGGTCGTCTCGGCCAGCCCGCGGGTGATGATCGAGGCCTTCGAGTTCTCCCCGAAGTGCCGGCCGTCGGCGATGCCCACGGACAGGGCGATGACGTTCTTCACGACCCCGCCGATCTCGGTGCCGACCACGTCGGTGTTGGTGTAGGGACGGAAGTAGCGGGTGCGGCAGGCGTGGGCGACCCAGGCCGCGAGCGCGGGGGCCGGGGCGGCGACGACGGAGGCCGTGGGCTGCTCCTCGGCGATCTCCATCGCCAGGTTCGGCCCGGAGAGCACGCACGTGCGCGCCCGCCAGTGCTCGGCGCCCAGGCCGGTGCCGCGGCCGAGCTCCTCGGCGACGACCTCGCTCATCCGCAGCCCGGTCGCGCCCTCGAGGCCCTTGGCCAGGGAGAGCACGACGGCGTCCGGGGCGACGTGCCGCGCCACGGCGGGCAGCTGCGAGCGCAGGGACTGGGCGGGCACGGCCAGGACCACGAGGTCCGCGCCGGCGACGGCCTCGCCGAGGTCGCCGGTGGCGGCGAGCAGCTCGGGCAGGCGGATGCCGGGGACGTAGCGGTCGTTGACGTGCGTGCGGGCGAGGTGGCCCATCGCGGCGGCGTCCCGGCCCCACAGCACGACCGTGCGGCGCAGCGGCTCGTGGCGGGCGTGGGCGGACTCCCGGGCGCTGTCGGCGAGGACCTTCGCGAAGGTCGTGCCCCACGAGCCGGCCCCGAGCACGGCGACCTTGCGCGGGCCCGGGCCGGTCGGCGCGATCGCCGGGGCGGCGGCGCCCGGCGCCGCGGCCGGGGTCCCGGCGCCTGCCGTCCCCGCTGCGGGGGCACCGGGCGCGGCGGCCGGGACGCGGTCCCCCGCCGGACCGGTGCGTGCCTGGTCCGTCCCGGCCGGGCCGGTCACGACCGGCCCCCGCGGCGGGCGTCCCACGGGCGGTCGGGGGCGGGCTGCCCGCGCAGCACGGCCAGCTCCGCGGTCACGGCGCGCATGATCGCCGCGGTGGCCTCCTGCAGCCGGTCCCGGTCCCCGCTGCCCGGGCGGGCCAGGTCGGGGCTCTCCCGGCGCCAGGGCGAGAGGTCCACGGGCGGGCCGAAGCGCACGCGCACGTCCTTGCGGGGCACGAGGCTGACGCGGCGGCGGCCGGCGGCGTCGCGGCCGAGGACCTCCTGGTCGCCCCAGTGGGCCACGGGCACGACCGGCACGCCGGCGGCCAGGGCCAGCCGGGCGGCCCCGGTGCGGCCGGTCATCGGCCAGCCGTCGGGGTCCCCGGTCAGGGTGCCCTCGGGGTAGACGACGACCGTCCCGCCGGCGTCGAGCACCGCGCGTGCGGCGGTCAGGGCGGCCGCGGCGTCGGCGGTGCCGCGCAGCACGGGCACCTGGCCGGTCGCGCGCAGCAGCGCGCCCACCACGGGGACGCGGAAGAGGGAGTCCTTGGCCAGGAAGCGGGGCAGGACCCCGTTGTCGTAGAGCGCCCAGGCCACCGTCAGCGGGTCCAGCTCGGTGAGGTGGTTGGGCACGACCACGAACCCGCCCGAGGCGGGCAGGTGCTCCTGGCCGCTCCAGCGCACCCGGGCCACCAGCCGGTAGGCGGGCCGGACGATCCCGGCCAGGACGCGGAAGAGGGCGCGGTCGGCAGCACGGCTCATGGGGCGGGGCTCACTCGTCGTCGAGGTCGAAGGACGCCCCGAGGCCGCTGAGCTTGTCGGTGAAGTGCTCGTAGCCGCGCTTGATCAGCTCCACGCCGGTCACGTGGGAGGTGCCCTCGGCGGCCATGGCGGCGATCAGGTGGGAGAAGCCCCCGCGCAGGTCGGGGATGTTGATCTCGGCGGCGCGCAGCGGGGTGGCCCCGGAGATGACGGCGGAGTGCACGAAGTTGCGCTGCCCGAACCGGCACGGCACGGAGCCCAGGCACTCGCGGTGCAGCTGGATGGTGGCGCCCATCCGGTTGAGCGCGCCGGTGAAGCCGAAGCGGTTCTCGTAGACGGTCTCGTGCACGATCGACACGCCGCTGGCCTGGGTGAGCGCCACCACGAGCGGCTGCTGCCAGTCGGTCATGAACCCGGGGTGCACGTCCGTCTCCACGATCAGCGGGTTCAGGTCCCCGCCGGGGTGGTGGAAGCGGATGCCGTCCTCGCCGATGTCGAGCCCGCCGCCGACCTTCCGGAAGGTGTTGAGGTAGGTCATCATGTCGGACTGCCGGGCACCGGCCACGAAGATGTCCCCGCCGGTGGCCAGCGCGGCCGAACCCCACGAGGCGGCCTCGATCCGGTCGGGCATCGCCCGGTGCCGGTAGCCGGTCAGCTCGGGGACGCCCTCGATGCGGATCACCCGGTCGGTCTGGACGGTGATGATCGCGCCCATCTTCTGCAGGATCGCGATGAGGTCCATGATCTCGGGCTCGGTCGCGGCCCCGCGCAGCTCCGTGTGGCCCTCGGCGCGGGTGGCGGTCAGCAGCACCTGCTCGGTGGCGCCGACGGAGGGGTAGGGCAGCTCGACCTTTGCGCCGGTGAGCCCGTGCGGGGCGCTCATCCGGATGCCGCTCTCGACCTTCTCGACCCGGGCCCCGAAGTGGCGCAGGACGTCGAGGTGGTAGTTGATGGGGCGGTCGCCGATGCGGCAGCCGCCGAGGTCGGGGATGAAGGCCTCGCCCAGGGCGTGCAGCAGCGGCCCGCACAGCAGGATCGGGATCCGGGAGTCGCCGGCGTGGGCGTCGATGTCCGCGTGGTGGGCGGTGGTGACCGCCGAGGGGTCGAGCTCGAGCACCCCGTCCGTGCGGGAGACCTGCACGCCGTGCAGGGAGAGCAGGTTGGTGACGACCTCGACGTCCTTGATCTCCGGCACGTTGGCGAGCGTGGACGGCGTCGACCCCAGGAGGGCGGCGACCATGGCCTTGGGGACGAGGTTCTTGGCACCTCGCACGGTGACCTGCCCGGAGAGGGGGACTCCGCCCGTGATGTGCAGTGCGCTGCTCATGACCTTCCGATCCTTGGGTTGCCGGACCGTCCCCCGGGCGGGGGCGGCACCCGTACAGTGTAGGTTCCCCGGACCGGGCCCCCGGACACGCGAGGGCCCGGCCGTGTCCGGGCCGGGCCCTCGCCGCCGCCCCGCCGGGACCCCTGCGGGGGCCCGGCGGGAGTGCGCGTCCCTCAGGTGCGCGCGGGCAGCGTCGTCGGCTTGAACGCGGGCCGCGAGGCCTCGTAGGCGGTGATCGCGTCCTCGTGCTGGAGGGTGAGCCCGATGTCGTCGAGGCCCTCCATCAGCCGCCAGCGGGTGTAGTCGTCGATCGTGAACGGCACCGTCACGGTGTCGCAGGTCACGGTGCGGGCCTCGAGGTCCACCTCGACCTCCGTGCCGGGGTGCTCCTCCAGCAGCTTCCACAGCAGCTCGACGTCGGACTGGTCGACCTGCGCCGCCAGCAGGCCCTGCTTGCCCGAGTTGCCGCGGAAGATGTCGGCGAAGCGGGCCGAGATCACGACCGCGAAGCCGTAGTCGCGCAGCGCCCACACCGCGTGCTCGCGCGAGGAGCCGGTCCCGAAGTCGGGCCCGGCCACGAGCACGGAGCCGTGGCGGTAGGGCTCGCGGTTGAGCACGAAGCCCGGGTCCTTGCGCCAGGCCGCGAACAGCGCGTCGTCGAAGCCGGTCTTGGTGATCCGCTTGAGGTAGACGGCGGGGATGATCTGGTCGGTGTCGACGTTGGACTGCTTCAGCGGGACGCCGACACCGCGGTGGGTGGTGAACTTCTCCATGGGGGTGCTCCTTCGGTGGGTGCGGGCGGCTCAGGCGACGGCCAGACCGGCGCCGACCGGGGCGAGGTCCGACGGGGAGGACAGCGTGCCGCGCACCGCGGTGGCGGCGGCCACCACGGGCGAGACGAGGTGGGTGCGCCCGCCCTTGCCCTGGCGGCCCTCGAAGTTGCGGTTGGACGTGGAGGCGCACCGCTCCCCCGGCGCCAGCTGGTCGGGGTTCATGCCCAGGCACATCGAGCAGCCCGCGAAGCGCCAGTCGGCGCCGAAGTCGGTGAAGACCTTGTCCAGGCCCTCGGCCTCGGCCTGCAGGCGCACCTTGGCGGAGCCGGGCACGACCATCATGCGCACGTTCTCGGCCTTCCTCCGGCCCTTGACCACCTCCGCGGCCGCGCGCAGGTCCTCGATCCGGGAGTTGGTGCACGAGCCGAGGAACACGGTGTCCACCGCGATCTCCTTCATCGGCGTGCCCGGCTCCAGGCCCATGTACTCCAGGGCGCGGCGGGCGTTGTCCCGCTCGTTGTCGTCGCCCAGCTCCTCCGGGTCCGGCACCGCGCGGGACAGCGGCACGCCCTGGCCCGGGTTGGTGCCCCACGTGACGAAGGGCTCGAGCTCGTCGGCGTCCAGGAAGACCTCGGCGTCGAAGACCGCGTCGTCGTCGGTGCGCAGCGTCGACCAGTACGCCACGGCCGCGTCCCAGTCGGCGCCGGTGGGCGCGTGCGGGCGGCCCTCGACGTAGTCGAACGTGGTCTGGTCCGGGGCGATCATCCCGGCGCGGGCCCCGGCCTCGATGGACATGTTGCAGATCGTCATCCGCGCCTCCATGGACAGCGACCGGATCGCGGAGCCGCGGTACTCCAGCACGTAGCCCTGCCCGCCGCCGGTGCCGATCTTGGCGATCACGGCCAGGATGATGTCCTTCGCGGACACCCCGGGGCGCAGCGTGCCCTCGACGGTGATCGCCATCGTCCGGAAGGGCGCCAGCGGCAGGGTCTGGGTGGCCATCACGTGCTCCACCTCGGAGGTGCCGATGCCGAAGGCCAGGGCGCCGAAGGCCCCGTGGGTGGAGGTGTGCGAGTCCCCGCACACCACCGTCATCCCCGGCTGGGTCAGGCCCAGCTGCGGGCCCACGACGTGGACGATGCCCTGCTCGGCGTCGCCGAGGGGGTGCAGCCGCACCCCGAACTCGGCGCAGTTGGCCCGCAGCGTCTCGATCTGCTTGCGCGAGGTGTCGTCGGCGATGCGGGAGAAGATGTCCTGCGTCGGGGTGTTGTGGTCCTCGGTGGCGATCGTCAGGTCCGGGCGGCGCAGGCCCCGCCCGGCCAGGCGCAGGCCCTCGAAGGCCTGCGGGGAGGTCACCTCGTGCAGCAGGTGCAGGTCGATGTAGAGCAGGTCCGGCCGGCCGTCCTCGCCCTGGCGCACGAGGTGGTCCGCCCACACCTTCTCGGCGAGGGTGCGCCCGCGCGGGGCCGTGCTGGGGGAACGAGGGGTCGTGGACTGGGTGTCCGGCATGGCGGATCCTTCCGTGCTGCCTGTCGAGGGTGCTCCTCCATGGTCCGGCGTGCGCCCGCGCGGTGGCCAGTCCTCGGACGTGCTTCTCACATTTTGAGACGTTAGTATCAGTGCATGGACATCTCCGGACATCTGGACCCGACGGGCGCGCCCCTGGGCAGCCCGCTCGGCGGGCACGGCAGCGGCGGCGGCCTGGACCTGCGCCCGAACAGCTCCCCCAGCGGCGTGGGCGTGGTCGACAAGGCCTCGATGATCCTCGACGCCCTCGAGGCCGGCCCCGCCACGCTCGCCCAGCTGGTGACGGCCACGGGCCTCGCGCGCCCGACCGTGCACCGGCTGGCGGTCGCCCTCGCCCACCACCGCTTCGTCGGCCGCGACGTCCAGGGCCGCTTCGTCCTGGGCTCCCGGCTCGCCGAGCTCGCCTCGGCCGCCGGCGAGGACCGCCTGATCGCGGCGGCGGGCCCGGTGCTGGTCCAGCTGCGCGACGCCACCGGCGAGTCGGCCCAGATCTTCCGGCGGCAGGGCGAGTGGCGCGTGTGCGTCGCCTCGGCCGAGCGCCCCATCGGGCTGCGCGACACCATTCCCGTGGGCACCCAGCTGTCGATGAAGGCAGGCTCCGCGGCCCAGGTGCTCGTGGCCTGGGAGGACCACGACCGGCTGCTGGAGGGGCTGCGCAGCGCCCGCTTCTCGGCGACCGTGCTGGCCGGGGTGCGCCGCCGCGGCTGGGCCCAGTCCCTGGGCGAGCGGGAGCCGGGCATCGCCTCGGTCTCCGCGCCCGTGCGCGGGCCCTCGGGGCGGGTGATCGCGGCGGTGTCCATCTCCGGCCCGATCGAGCGGCTGACCCGGCAGCCGGGCCGGCTGCACGCCGAGGTGGTCGTGCAGGCGGCCCGCCTCCGGGCCGGCTGCGGCTGCCGCTGGGCGGGGACGCCGCTGCGCGGGGAGCCGCCGGGACGGCCCTGCCGGCCGTTCCCGCGCGGGCGGCGGGGACCGCTCAGCGGCCGAGCACGCCCAGCGCCTCGCGGAAGGCGCCGTGGGCCGCCAGCTCGTCCTCGACGGGCTCGACGACGGTGCGCCGGCCGGCGTCGGCGACCGAGGCCCGCAGCCTGCGCCGCACCGCCCGCTCCCGCAGCCGGGCGCCGAGCCCGGCCAGGACCCGGCCGGTGAGGGCCGTGAAGAGCCCGGTGACCACGCCGGCGAGCACGAGCAGGGTGGGCACCGGCAGCGGGAGGCCCTCGACGACCGGTGGTGGCGGCACGGGGACCTGGAACCACTCGAGCAGGAACAGCCCGAGCAGCCACAGCAGCCCGGCGACGAGGGCGGCCATCGCGAGCCACTGCAGGGCGTCGAGGACGAGCCACCACCAGGAGCGGCGGCGGGCGCGGAAGTCGGTGCGGGCCACGGCCTGGTCGAGCTCGTCCGGCAGGTGCTGCTCGTGGGTGCGGGCGGCCTGGCGCAGCGAGCGCGTCCAGGGCTCGGGCGCCCCGGCGGCGGCGTCGTGGGCGAAGGTGCGCACGGCGGCGTCCGCGGCCGCCCGCTGGGCCGGGCCCATGGGCGGCAGGGACGTGCGGTTGACCTCGGGGTTCACGGTCTCCCCCCGGTCGAGGTTGAGCCGGCGCAGCGGGTCCTTGCGGAACCGCTGCAGCCAGCGGGTGGCGATCCACCCGGTGTGCGCGGTGGCGTGGAGGGTGTAGGACCTCCCGGCGGCGCGGGCGATGCCGGCGGTGTTGGCGGCCCGCTCCAGCCCGTCGGTGAGCCGGTCCTCCGCCTCGGGGGTGATGCCGGCGGGCTGGCCCTCGCCGGAGGCCTCGGCGAGCCCGGCGGCGGCGTCGTCGACGTCGGCGTCCAGGCGCGCCGAGGCCGCGGCGCGGGTGTCGGCGACCTCCCGGATGCGCGCGCGCAGGTCCTCGACGCCCTGCCCCGTCGCCGCGGAGACGGCCACGGGCCTCGACAGGCCCGTGACGGGCAGCCCGTCCTGCACGAGCAGGTCCTCGAGGGAGCGCAGCACGGCGGGCACCTCGGCGGCGGGCAGCCGGTCCGCCTGGTTGAGCACGACCATGGTCACGGCCCCGTGCCGGGCCAGCGGGGCGATGAACTCCTGGTGGATGAGGGCGTCGGCGTACTTCTGGGGGTCCACGACCCACACGACGACGTCGACCATGCCCACGAGCCGCTGCACGATCGTGCGGTGGTGGAGGCTGACGGAGTCGAAGTCGGGCAGGTCCAGCAGGATCAGCCCGCCGGGCTGCTCGGGGGCCGCGGGGCCGGTGAGCCGTTCCCGCACCCGGGTCCACCGGCCCCCGCCTACCGCGGGCGCGGGCAGGGGGGTCTCGGCGTGGTGGCGCTGGGCGACGCCGAGCCAGTCCAGCAGGGGCTCGCTGCCGGCCTCGCCCCACACGGCGGCGAGCGGTTCCGCGGTCGTGGGCCGGCGGGCGGCGGTGCGGGCGACGTCGCGGCCGAGCACCGCGTTGAACAGGCTGGACTTCCCGGAGCCGGTGGCGCCGAAGAAGCCGACGACCGTGTGGTCGGCCGACAGCGACCGGCGCTCGGCCGCGCGGTCGAGGACCGTGCGGGCGGCGGCCACGGCCGCGTCGTCGAGGCGGCCCTCGGCGAGGTCGGTGGCCTGGGCCAGCGCGGTGAGCCGGTCGGAGAGCGTGGGCGCCCCGCGCGCCGCCGGGCTCACTGTCCCGCTCCCAGCCGGGCCGCGGCCGCGCGCACGCGCGCGGCCGCGGTCGTGAGCTCCTCGGCGCGGGACCCGCCCGCGAGGACGTCGAGCCGGTCCAGGAACACCGCGGCCTGCTCGTCGAGCAGCGCGCGGATGCGGGTCTCCAGGTTGCGGCGGGCCTCCTCGGCCATGCGGCGCACGGCGTCCTCGCCGAAGACGGCCTCGAGCAGCTTCGTGCCGACGACCCCGGAGCCGCCGGCGATGCCGACCTCCAGTCCCGTGAGCCCGCCGGTGGTGGAGAACACGGCGATCATCAGCACGACGGTCAGGGCGTTGACGCCCAGGGACATCGCGCGCGCCTTCGTGCGCTTGTCGGCGCCCTCGCGCTGGATCAGGTCCATGAGGTCGCCCTGCCAGGCGCGGATCTGCGCGGCGGTGCGGGCCGGGAAGTCCGCCGGGAGGCTCCCGAGGTCGGACCCGCCCAGCAGGGCCCGGCCGGCGGGCTCGTCCTGCCAGCGGCGCTCGGCGGTCTCCGCGGCGCGGGCGGTCTCCTCGACGACGACGGTCTGCAGCCCGGACTCGATGGCCTCCTCGACCTGGACCTCGGGGGCCGGGCGGCCGGTGAGGAAGGCGGTGACGCGGTCGCGCAGCCGTCCGATGCCGGCCTCGAGGCCGCGGAAGAACTCGCCGGTGCCGACGAAGTCCTGCCACCGGGCGAGGACCTCCCCGCGCAGCAGGGTCCCGTCCCGGGTCGAGTCGACGACGGCGGCGAGGGCCTCGTCGAAGGCCCGCTCCACGTCGCTGCGCAGCTGCTCCCCGACGCGGTGCTGGGCGGCCACGGCCTCCCCGGCGGCCCGGGCACGGTCGGCGACCGAGCCCACGGCGCCGCCGAGGGTGCGGCGGGCGATCCCGGAGCGGGCCGCGGCGTCGCGGCCGAGCGCGGCGAGGTAGTCCGCCACGGGGGCGACGACGTGCGGGGGCAGCATCCCGGTCTCGTTGAGCGGGGACTCGGGGACGGTGAAGACCGGGGCCTCGGCGAGGCCCTGCTCGCCCAGCATCCGCCGCAGGTCCTCCTCGATCTCGGTCTCGAGCCCGGGGGGCACCCGGTCCAGGACCACGGCCACGGTGATCCGCCGCTGCGCGGCCTCGACGAGCAGCCGCCACGGGACGGCGTCGGCGTAGCGGTTGGCGGTCGTGACGAACAGCCACAGGTCGGCCGCGGCCAGCAGCTGCCCGGCGAGCCGGCGGTTCTCGTCGGAGATGGAGTCGACGTCGGGGGCGTCGAGCAGGGCGACGCCCTCGGGGATGCGCGGTTCGGCGAGCAGGACGAGGGCCTGGCCGTCGGCGGTGCCCGGCAGGGCGTGCGGGGAGGCGGTGTCCGCGGCGGTCGAGCCGGCCGGGGTGACCTTGCGCGCGTGGATCCTGCTCAGGTGCGGCAGCACCCGCTGGGTCGCGAAGGCCTCGGCGTCGCGCGGGTGGTGCACCAGGATGGGCTGGCGGGTGGTCGGGCGGATCGCGCCGGCCCGGGTGACCGGGTGGCCCACGAGCGCGTTGACGAGCGTGGACTTGCCGGCGCCCGTCGACCCGCCGACCACCGCGAGCAGCGGGGCGTCGAGGGACCGGACGCGGGGCAGGACGTAGTCGTCGAGCTGCGCGACGGCGCGCCCGATCTCCTCCCGTCCGTGCGCGGCGCCGGCCGTGGACAGGGGCAGGTCCGCGCCGGCGAGCAGCGCCCGCGCGTCCTCGAGGGCCCTCAGGAGCTCCGTCTGGTCGTTCACGGTCCCCATTGTGCCAGTCAGCGTGCTGAGCATCGCCCGGGGACGGACCGCGGCGTGTGCGGCCCGTCCCCGGGCGCCGGCTCAGGGCATGCGCACGACGATCTTGCCGCGGGCGTGGCCCTCGGCGCTGAGCCGGTAGGCCGCCACCGCGTCCGCCAGCTCCACGGTGCGGTCGAGCTCGATGCGCAGTCCGCCGCGGTCCACGGTCCGCACGAGCTCGGCGAGGTCCTCGGCGGAGGGGCGGACCCACATCCACGTGCCGCCGTGCGCCTCGACGGCGTCGTCGGCGATCGAGGCGTGGCGCCCGCCCTCGGCGAGCACCGCCAGGGTCTGCTCCACGACCCCGCCGACGAGGTCGACCACGACGTCGGCGCCCCCGGGGGCGAGCTCGCGCACGCGGGCGGGCAGCCCGTCGCCGTGGGCCACGGGCTCGGCGCCGAGCGCCCGCACGCGCTCGTGGTTGGCGGGCGAGGCCGTGCCGATCACGCGCGCGCCGCGGGCGGCCGCGAGCTGGACGGCGAAACCGCCCACGCCGCCGGAGGCGTTGTGCACCAGCACGGTCTCCCCGGCGGCGACCCCGAGCCGGTCGACGACCTGCAGCGCGCTCAGCCCGGCCAGCGGCAGGGCCGCCGCCTCCTCCCAGGTCGCGGTGGCGGGCTTCGGGGCGAGCAGGCGGGCGGGCAGGGCGACCTGCTGGGCCATCGTGCCGCCGTGCACCCAGTCGGTGCGGGCGTAGGCGACCACCTCGTCGCCGGGGGACCACTCGGGCACGTCGATGCCGGTCGCGGCCACGACTCCGGAGACGTCCCAGCCGGGGACCACCGGGAACTGCACGTCCATCAGCGCGTCGAGGCCCCCGGACATGATCTTCCAGTCGACGGGGTTCACGGCGGCGGCGCGCACGTCCACGAGCACCCACCCCGGGGGGACCTTGGGCTGCGGCAGGTCGGTGAGCTCGAGGACGTCGGGGCCGCCGTAGCGGGAGTAGGTCAGTGCTCTCATGCCCGGCGCAACGGCCCCCTCCCCCGCGGCTATTCCGCCCGCCCGCCGGGACGGGCGGGGAACGGGTGCCGGGGCGGGCGGCCCCGGGCGCCGTCCGCGCGCTGCCCGGGGCCGCCGGCTCAGCCGCCGAAGACCGCCTCGGTCACGTCGGTGGGCTTCTCGAAGGTCCTCTCCGGCAGCCCGCGCAGGGCCTCCAGGACGGTGCCGTCGGCGCCGGACTCCTCGGCGCGCCGGACCACGTCCTCCTTGCTGACGGGGTAGTCCAGGCCGCCGAGGTGCTTCTGCAGCTCGATGGGGTTCGGGTTCTCGGACACGCTCGCTCCTCTCGGGGTCGGTCGCTCCCGCCGGCCGGCGGGATGCGGACGCCCCCAGTCTGTCAGCAGGCTTCCGGTTCGTCAGCCCCCTGCGGGTCCCGGGACGCGGCGAGGTCCTCGAGGGCGGCCAGGATCACCGCGTGGACCCTGGGGTCCCCCAGCGGGCGGAAGTGCCCGCGCGTGCCCAGCCGCACGTTGCGGGCCCCCTCCAGGTGGCTGCCGCCCGGGATGTGGGGGTCGAAGCGGCCGTGGACGGAGACGATGTGCCGGTCCACGTGCCGGCTCGCCGCCAGCGCGGTCAGCTCCGGGGAGCGGGGCAGGAACACGCGCAGGGCCGGCAGGGGCAGCAGGCGGGCCAGCGCCGAGCCGGTGAACGGGGTGTTCACGGCCACGAGACCCCGGATCGTCGTGGCCTCGTTGTGGTGGGCGAGCAGCTGCTTGCCGATCAGCCCGCCCTTGCTGTGGGCCACGAGCACGCACCGCTCCAGCCCCTCCCGCCGCACGTGGTCGTCGACGACGCGGGCCATCTCCTCGATCGTGCCGGAGTTGTGGGCCAGTCCGGGCACGGGAACCACGTCCCAGCCGTGCTCGTGGAGCACCCGGGCCACGGGCAGCAGGAAGGTCCAGCGCTCCCAGATGCCCGGGACGAGCACCACCGACGGCCGTCCGGGTGTGCGGCGGCGGAAGGCGTGCGGATCGGCCCGGCGCAGCAGCCCGGCGGCCTGCCAGCGCACCGCCCAGGCGTAGTCCAGCGCCCAGGCCGCGGCGTCGGCGGCGAGCTCGCTCAGCTGCCCGGCGGGACGGTGCGGTCGGCGAGGGCGTCGAGGAAGGGGGCGCATGCGGTGGCGAGCTCCTGGGGTCGGGTGTGCTGGACGGCGTGGGCGGCGGCCGGGATCTCGAGGAAGCCGGCCCGGGGGGCGAGGCGGGCGAGCTGCTCGGCCCACCGGCGCGGCGCGATGGGGTCGTGGGCCCCCCTGACCACGAGGCCGGGAGCGGCACAGCGGGGCAGGTCCGCCTCGATCCGGTCGGCGAGCATGGTGCGCACGGTGCGCAGGTAGCGCACCGGGCCCATGCGCAGGTAGTTGCGCAGGATCACCCGGTTGGTGGCCGGCGGCTCCCGCAGGGTGTCGCGCAGCAGCCGCCATGCCTGCCGGAGGGGCCCGCGGGCGGAGGCGTCCACGGTCGGCCCCAGCAGCACCCAGCCCGCGCACAGGCCGGGGTCGCCGGCGACCGCGTCGACGACGACCTGGCAGCCCATCGAGTGGCCCACGAGCACCGGGGCGCGCAGCTCCAGGGCGCGCACCGTGCCGGTGAGCACCCGGGCGAGCTCGGGCACGGACAGGGGCCGCCGCGGCCCGGGCGCGGTGCCGTAGCCGGGCAGGTCGAGGGCGTAGACGTCCCGGTCGGCCGCGAGCGCGGCGGCCAGGGGCAGGAAGTACTCCCCCGAGACGCCGATCCCGTGCACGAGCACGACCGCCGGGCGTCCGCGGTCGAAGGTGCCGCGCACCTCGACCGCGCGGCCGTCCACGACGAGGCGCCGGTGCGTCAGGGGCGAGGGCGGGGCGGCGGGCACGGGTTCTCCTCCGCGGTCGGGGGTCCGCCCGCGGGTGCGGGGGCTGCTGCCACGGTACCGCCCGCGGGTGCGGGCGCTCCCGCCACGGTCCCGCCCGCGGCGCTCAGCCGTGGGTGGCGGCCAGGGCGGCGCGGACGACGTCGGCCGGGTCGGCCCGGACCGCCCAGGCCGCGCGCTGGTGCCGGGCCCCGGTGCCCCCGCGCAGCACGGCCGCCGTGGCGTCCTCGACCGCGGCGAGCTCCCCCTGGTCCCCGAGCACGGGGCCCACGTGCGCGAGCAGCTCGCCCACCACCTCGGCGGCCGGGGCCGGGGCGCCCGTGGCGGGCGAGACCAGCGGCCCCTCGGTGCCCGAGGCGCTCGCCTGCCACGACCACGCCCGCAGCACGCCGGTGTCCACGTCCGGGGCGGGCAGCCCGGTCCGGGCCTGCCGGGCGGCCGTCTCCACGAGGGCCCGCACCAGGGCGGCGAGCACCGCGGTGTGCCCGGCGTCGAGGCACACGTCGGCGATGCGCACCTCCACGGTCGGGTAGCGGGCCGAGAGGCGGGCGTCGAAGTAGAGCATCCCGCGGTCGCGGGCGACGCCGCTGCGCAGCAGCGCCGCGCAGTGCTCCTCGTAGGCCGCCGCGGAGCCGAGCACGTCGCGGGGCCCGGACGTGGGCCACCGGGCCCAGGTCTGGTAGCGGAAGCTGGCGAACCCGGTGTCGCGCCCGTACCACAGCGGGGAGTTGGCGCTGAGGGCGAGCAGCGCGGGCAGCCAGACGCGGACGCGGTCGAGCACGGCCACGCCCTCGGCGGCGCCGGTGACGCCCACGTGCACGTGCAGCCCGCACGTGAGCTGCTCGCGGGCCACGAGGCCGTAGTGCTCCCGCAGCCACGCGTAGCGCGGGTCCGGGGCGGGGTGGGGCTGCTGCGGGGCCACCGGTGCGGCGAGGGCCACGGCGCGGGCGCCCACCCGGCGGGCGGCGGCGTCGGCCAGCTCGCGGCCCCGGCGCACGGCCTCGAGCTGCTCGGCCAGGCCCCGGACCGGGGGGCTCGCGACCTCGATCTGCTCCTGCTGCAGCTCCGTGGTGACGTGGTGGCCGCTGCCGGGCCCCGGCGCGGCCCGCTCGGCGTGCCGCCGCACGGCCTCCGGACCGGCCGGGGCCGGGACGAACGAGTCGGCGTCGACGAGCAGCAGCTCCTCCTCGACGCCGAAGGTGCGGAGGGGGCCGGGGGTCGGGGTCACGGACGTCACCACCATCGGGACCGGTCGGGCCGCCGGGGCGGGCGCGGGACGCTCCGCCGTCGTCGCCGCGCGGGACGCGTCGGCGCACGGCGAGCGTAGCACCGCACCCCCGCCCTGCCCGGGGACCGGCGGGACCTTGACGCGTGGACCCGGGCGGGGTTCGCTGGGTCCCGGGAGGGGTCCGGCGGGCGCGCCGCGCGCGGACCGGGCCCCGGAGGGAGCGCGATGGACGTCCCGGTCTGGGGGTGGGCGGCCGTGCTCGCCGGGATCGCGGCGATGCTCGCCGTCGACCTGCTCGCCCACCGCCGCCCCCACGCCATCGCGGTGCGGGAGGCGGCGGCCTGGACGGCGGTGTGGGTCGCCTGCGGGACCGGCTTCGGCGTGCTCGTCTGGGCGCTGTGGGGGGCGCGGGCCGGCCAGGAGTACTTCTCGGGCTACCTGGTCGAGAAGTCCCTGTCGGTGGACAACGTCTTCGTGTGGGCCGTGCTCCTGTCCTGGTTCGCCGTGCCGCCCCGCTACCAGCACCGGGTGCTGTTCCTCGGGGTGGTCGGGGCGCTCGTGCTGCGCGGCGCGTTCATCGCCGCCGGGGCCGCGCTGATCCACGCCTTCGAGGGCGTCCTCTACGTCTTCGCGGCCTTCCTGCTGTGGACCGGCTGGCGGATGGCCCGCCAGCGGGAGGCGCAGCTGAACCCGGACCAGTCCGCGGTGCTGCGCCTGTTCCGGCGGGTGGTGCCCATGACCGACGCCTACTACGGCCAGCGCCTGCTCGTGCGCACCGGCGGCGCGCTGCGGGCCACCCCCCTGCTGGCCGTGCTCGTGCTCGTCGAGGCCACGGACCTGCTCTTCGCCCTCGACTCCATCCCGGCGGTCTTCGCCGTCAAGGACGAGCCGTTCCTGGTGTTCACCGCCAACGCCTTCGCGGTGCTCGGGCTGCGCGCGATGTACTTCCTGCTCGCCGACCTCATGCACCGCTTCGTCCACCTGCGCCTGGGCCTGGCCGCCGTGCTGGTGTGGGTGGGGGTGAAGATGGCGCTGAAGGTCCACGTCGTGGAGATCCCCACGGGGCTGTCCCTGGCGGTGATCGCGGCGCTCGTGGGGACCTCCGTCCTCACGAGCCTGCACGCCACGCGCGGGCAGGGCCGGCGCCCGGCCGAGCGCCCGGAGCACCCGCCCTTCCGGGCCGCCTCCGCGGCCGAGGTGGCCGCGGCGGAGCCGCTGTGGCGGCGGCCCCGCCGCTGAGCGCACGGCGCGCCGGTCGCGCCGCGACACGATGCGGGAACGGACCGCCCCGGATGCGAAGATCGACGGGAGCAGGGCCGGACCAGGCCGCCCCGGACGCAGGAGGACCACGCATCCCCATGGACGACCGATCCACGCCCCGCCGGGCCCAGGCCCCCGCGGCCGGTCGGGCGGCCCGCCGCCCGACCGGCCGGGTGCAGGCCGTGGACGCGGCCCGCGGCCTGGCCCTCGTCGGGCTGACGGCCATCCACTTCCTGCCCGCCGCCTACGAGGGCACGAGCACCCCCACGCTGTCCTGGCTGCTGTTCGCGGGGGACTCCGCGGCGCTGTTCGCCCTGGTCGCCGGGGTGGGACTGGCCCTGTCCTCCGGGGGCCGCCGCCCCCGGACCGGCCGGGAGATGCGGGCCGTGCGGGCCGGGATCGCGGTGCGGGCCCTGCTCATCGCGGCGCTGGGCCTGAGCATCGGCTACCTGCTGCCGCAGGAGTTCCCGCCGGCGATCTCCATCCTGCCCGCCTACGGCGTCTTCTTCCTGCTCTCCCTGCCGTTCCTGGGCCTGCAGGTGCGCACGCTGCTGATCTGCGCGGGGGCGGCCGCGGTCCTCGCCCCGCTGCTGGTCCACGCCGTGGGCGGGCGGCTGCCGGAGTACTCCGCCCACAACCCCACCTTCGCCCACCTCGTGACCGAGCCGGCCGCCCTGCTCTCCCAGCTGCTGCTGACGGGCACCTACCCCGCCCTGCCCTACCTGGCCTACCTGCTCACGGGCCTCGCCGTCGGCCGGCTCAACCTCAACAGCCGGCGCGTCCAGGGCGGGCTGCTGGCCGCGGGCGCGGGCCTGGCGGCGGTGGCGAAGCTGGTCTCGTGGCTGCTGCTCTACGCCACGAGCGGGTACATGACGCTGCTCTACAGCATCCCCGAGCTGACCCGGCAGCAGCTCGACGACATGATCGTCTTCGGCCCCTCCGAGGCCCTGCCGACGAACTCCCTGTGGTGGCAGGTGCTCTCCGCCCCGCACGCCAACACGCCCTTCTCCGTGCTGTGGAGCCTCGGGGTCGCGGTGGCGGCCGTGGGCGCGCTGCTGCTGATCGCCCGGCGCTACGGCGCGTGGCTGAACCCGCTGGCGGCCGTGGGCGCGATGACCCTCACCCTCTACACCGGCCAGCTCGTGCTCCTGTCCTTCGAGGTGCACTACGCCTACCCGCTGCTGTGGTGCCTGGCCGTGCTGGCGCTCTCGGTGCTGTTCGCCCTCGCGTGGCGCCACGCCTTCGGCCAGGGCCCGCTCGAGCGCGTCGTCTCGGGCGCCGCCGGAGCCGCCCGCCGGAGGGTCCTCGCCCGGGGCGCGGCGGACGGCACCGCCTGAGCCCCCCGGGGGACTCCCAGGAACGCTCCCTATCCTGTCCCGGTGCTGACCCTGCGCGCCCTGGACCCCGGCGACCGGGCGGCGGTCGTGGCCTTCCTGCTGGCCGACCCCGCCCACGCCCGCACGTGCTTCGACCGCGACCCCGTGCCCGCGGACGCGGACGACCTGCTCTCCTCGGCCGGCTACGGGCCGGGCCGCCACCGCCACGCCCTCGTCGGGGCCTTCGACGACGGCGTGCTGGTGGGACTGCTCGACCGCGTGCTGGGCTGGCCCACGCCGCAGACGGCCTACCTCGGGCTGGTGCACGTGCACCCGCGGCGGCGGCGGGCCGGCGTCGGCGCCGCCCTGCTGGCGCACGCCGAGCAGGAGGCGCGGGACGGCGGCTGCCGTCAGCTGATGCTCTCCGTCGTGGCCCGCCACCACGAGGCCCGCGCCCACTGGGACCGGAGGGGGTTCCGCCTGCTGACGGCCCGCGGGGAGCGCACGGCGGGGCCGCTGGAGTCCGTGGTGATGCACCGTCCCGTGCCCGCTGCACCCGGCCCCGCGGCGGACGGCGCGGCGGCCGCACCGGGGCCCGCCGGTGACGGGCCGGCTCAGTCCCCGGAGGCCAGCCGGGCGGCCTGCTCGAGGATCTCCCGGCGCAGCCTCGAGCCCACGAGCACCTCGCGGCCGTCCGCGGTGGTGACCCGGTAGAGCGTCCGGCCGCCGACCTCGACGGCCCCGTCCCGGCCGGCCCCGGGCACCGCCCCGGCCGCCCGCGAGGGAGCGTCCTGGGCCTCCCGGCGCCGTCGCTTCTTGGCCGCCCGGTGGGAGGCGGCGCCGGGAACGGTTCGCTGCGCGAACTCGCTCATCGGCAGGCTCCTCTCCGGCGGCAGCCCGACGGGAACGGACTGTGCCCCCACTCTACTCCGCGCCGCCGCGCGTGTCCGCGCCCGGGCCGCCGTCCTCGTCCCAGCGCCGCGCCAGGTGGCGGCTCAGCGCCGCCCCCACGGCGCGGAACATCCGGTCGTCCTGCCGCGGCGGGCGCCACGACCCGGGGCGGCGCAGCTCGTTGAGGGCCGTGAGGCCGGCCAGCTGCCGCACCGGGTGCTCCTCGTCGGAGGCGGCGTCGAGGGCCCACTCGACCCGCTTCCACCACTGGTCGGCCCGGTAGACCTGGAAGGCCACGAGGACCACGGCGGCCGGGATGAACGCCGCGACCGCCCGCCAGGCCTCCGCCAGCACGCCCCAGGCGGCCGCGTCCCAGCGTCCCGTGGCCACCAGGAGCCAGGTGGTGCCCACGGACAGCACGGCGGCCAGGAGGAGCCCGGCCACGGCCAGCCCGATCGCGGGGACGCGCAGGGAACGGCCCACGGCGCCCTCCTTCCTGGATCCTCGCGGCGGGGCCCGGCGCCCCCGGTGCCCGGTGCCCATCAGAGCACCCGGTGCCGGTCCGGCGCGGGTGCCACGCCGCCCGCTGTCGAACATGTGTTCGAATCCCACGATAGCCGATCCGGGCCCTGCGCGCCCGCCCGGGGCGGCGTCGCCCCCGGCGGGGCGGGCGGCCATCGGCTAGCGTGACAGGCAGCGCCACCGGCGCCGGCAGGCGGAGCGCCCGCGTGCCGTGGACCCACAGGAGGAACCATGCCGAAACCCGTCGTCAGCACGGCCAGCACCGTCTGGAACGGAGACCTCTTCTCCGGCTCGGGCAGCACGCGCCTGGAGGGCTCGGGCCTGGGCCCGTTCGACGTCGACTGGAAGACCCGCGCCGAGGAGGGCGCGGGCGAGCGCACGAGCCCCGAGGAGCTCCTGGCGGCCGCCCACGCCACGTGCTTCTCGATGGCGCTGTCGAACATGCTCGCGGGCAACGACACCCCGCCGACCCGCCTGGACTCCTCCGCCGAGGTCACGTTCGTGGCCGGGGAGGGCATCACGGGGATCCGGCTCGTGGTGCGGGCGGAGGTCGCAGGCCTGGGCGCCGAGGACTTCGCCCGCATCGCGGAGGAGGCCAAGGCCGGCTGCCCGGTCTCGCAGGCGCTGTCCGTGGACATCACCCTGGACGCGGCGCTGGCCTGAGCGCCCGCCGCGGCCCCGGCAGGGCCGCCCGGCAACGGGACGAGCCCCCGGACCTGCTGGTCCGGGGGCTCGTGGTGGTGACCCCAGCGGGATTCGAACCCGCGTTACCGCCGTGAGAGGGCGGCGTACTAGGCCGCTATACGATGGGGCCGTGCCGTGCCGGTCCCGGGGTTGCCCCCGCACCGGCCTGGAACACTGTAGCAGACCCGCGGCGGGCCGCCGAATCCGGCCGGCCGGTGCCCGCGTGCCCTGTCCGGCGGGGCGTGCCGGGACGCCCGCCCGCTCCGGAGCGCGCCCGGACGTGCGAGAACCCCCGGACCACGTGGTGGTCCGGGGGTTCTCGGGACGGTGACCCCAGCGGGATTCGAACCCGCGTTACCGCCGTGAGAGGGCGGCGTACTAGGCCGCTATACGATGGGGCCGTCCTGCTCCTGGCGGAGCAGAGCTGGGATACCAGGACTCGAACCTAGAATGACGGTACCAGAAACCGTAGTGTTGCCAATTACACCATATCCCACTGCTGTCCCCGGTCCTGCGGCTTCCCGCACCGACCGGCGCAACGCAAGAAGACTATACCGGGCTGCCGGGCGCTCGGCAACTCGGGGGCGCCGCGGACCGGGAACGGCTCAGCCCAGCTCCGCGGCCAGCGCGCGCAGCCGGGCCAGGGAGGACTCCCGGCCGAGGATCTCCATCGACTCGAACAGCGGCGGAGAGATCCGCCGTCCGGACACTGCGGTGCGGACCGGCCCGAAGGCCAGGCGCGGCTTGATGCCCAGCCCGTCCACGATGGCCTCCCGCAGGGCGGTCTCCAGCGCGGGCGCGGTCCACTCCGTCAGCGGCTCGAGGGCGGCCAGCGCGGCCCGCAGGACCTCGCCGGCGGAGTCCTTGAGCTGCTTGCGGGCGTCGTCGGCGATCTCGATCCCGTCGTCTCCGGCGAAGAGGAAGGACAGCAGCTCGGGTGCCTCCCCGAGCAGGTTCATCCGCTCCTGGACCAGCGGCGCGGCCCGGTCGAGGATCTCGTTCTCGCGCTCGTCGAGGCTCTCCCCCACCACGCCGGCGGCCCGCAGGTACGGGACGAGCCGGTCGCGGAAGTCCCGGGGGTCGAGCATGCGCACGTGCGTGCCGTTGATGGCCGTGGCCTTCTTGAGGTCGAAGCGGGCCGGGTTGGCCAGCACGTCGTGGACGTCGAAGTGGGCCACGAGCTGCTCGACGGTGAACACGTCCTCGTCGGCGGACAGCGACCAGCCGAGCAGGGCCAGGTAGTTGAGCAGCCCCTCGGGGACGAAGCCGCTGTCCTTGAGGTGGAAGAGGCTGGACTCGGGGTCGCGCTTGGACAGCTTCTTGTTGCCCTCCCCCATGACGTAGGGCAGGTGGCCGTACTCGGGCACGCAGGTGGCGATGCCGAGCTCCACGAGCACCCGGAACAGGGCGATCTGCCGGGGCGTGGAGGAGAGCAGGTCCTCCCCGCGCAGCACCTGGGTGATCTCCATGAGGGCGTCGTCGACGGGGTTGGTGAGGGTGTAGAGGGGCTGGCCGTTGGCGCGGACCACCACGAAGTCGGGGATGGACCCGGCCCTGAACACGATCTCCCCGCGGATCATGTCGGTCACGACGATGTCCTCGTCGGGCATCCGGAAGCGCAGCACCGGCTCGCGGCCCTCGGCCCGGTAGGCCGCGACCTGCTCGGGGGTGAGGTCCCGGTCGAAGTTGTCGTAGCCCAGCTTGGGGTCGCGCCCGGCGGCGCGGTGGCGGGCCTCGACCTCCTCGGGGGTCGAGTAGCACTCGTAGACGGCGCCGTGCTCGCGCAGCCGCGCGGTGACGTCCGCGTAGATCCCCAGGCGCTCGGACTGCCGGTAGGGCCCGTGCGGGCCCCCGGTCTCGACGCCCTCGTCCCAGTCGATGCCGAGCCAGTGCAGCGCCTCGAGCAGCTGCTGGTAGCTCTCCTCGGAGTCCCGCAGGGTGTCGGTGTCCTCGACCCGGAACACCATGGTGCCGCCGGTGTGGCGGGCGTGGGCCCAGTTGAACAGGGCGGTGCGGATCAGCCCCACGTGGGGCGTGCCCGTCGGCGACGGGCAGAAGCGCACGCGCACCGGGGTGGCGGCGGGATCGGGGACGGCCGGGGTCAGGGGCTGTGCAGTCATGGCTCTTTCGGTGGGATCGGCGGGCGGGAGCGGGTGGGGCGGGACCGGGGTCCTCAGCGGCGCAGGAGGGTGGGCAGGACGCCGATGCCCTCGACCTCGACCTCGAGGCGGTCGCCCTCGTCGACGAGGCCGACGCCGGCGGGGGTGCCGGTGAGGAGCACGTCCCCGGGCAGCAGCGTGAACGCCTGGGAGGCGTAGGAGACGAGGGCCGGGACGTCGAAGACCATGTCGCGGGTGCTGCCGTCCTGCTTCGTCGTGCCGTTGACGCGGCTGCGCACGGCCACGGCGGAAGTGTCGAGGTCGGTCTCGATCCACGGCCCGAGCGGGCAGGCGCCGTCGAAGCCCTTGGCGCGGGCCCACTGTCCGTCGGTGCGCTGGACGTCCCGTGCGGTGAGGTCGTTGGCGCAGGTGTAGCCGAAGACGACCTCGGGCACGCGCTCCACGGGGACGTCCTTGCACATCCGCCCGATGACCACGGCGAGCTCGGCCTCGTAGGAGACCTCCTCGGTCCACGGTGGGAGGGTGACGGGGTCACCGGGGCCGGCCACCGAGGTGTTGGGCTTGAGGAAGAGCATCGGCGAGGCCGGCACCTCGTTGCCCAGCTCCGCGGCGTGGTCGGCGTAGTTGCGGCCCACGCACACGATCTTGGAGCGGGGGATCACCGGGGCCAGGAGCCGGACGTCGGCCAGGCGGTGGGTCCGGCCGGTCGGGTGGATCCCCGTGTAGAAGGGGTCCCCCGCGAGGGCCGTGACCGTCTCGTCGCCGGGCTCCCCCTGGACGGTGCCGAAGTGGATCTCGTTGTCGACCGTGAACCTGGCAATGCGCATGTCCCCCAGGCTATCCCACGGCCGCGCCGTGTCCCGGCCCCGGTGCGGGCGCGGGCCCGCACCGGGGGCGGGGCTCAGACGAGGCGGGTGAGCCAGCCGTGGGGGTCCTCGGCGCGGCCGGTCTGGATCTCCAGCAGCTGCCGGCGGATGTCCATGGTGACGGGCCCGGGCCGGGCGTCGTCGTCGCCGATGGCGCCCTCCGTGCTGACCAGCCGGCCGATGGGGGTGATGACGGCGGCGGTGCCGCAGGCGAAGGCCTCGGTGATCCGCCCGCTGCGCCAGCCCTCGCGCCACTCGTCGAGGGTGAAGCGCCGCTCCTCGACCGTGAGCCCGCGGTCGCGGGCGAGCTGGAGGATCGAGCTGCGGGTGACGCCCTCGAGGATCGTGCCGGTGAGCTCGGGGGTCACGAGGGTGCCGTCGTCGTGGACGAAGAACACGTTCATCCCGCCGAGCTCCTCGACGGCGTCCCCGCGGTCGCGGTCGAGGAAGAGCACCTGCTGGCACCCGTGGGCCTCCCCCTCGATCTGCGCGATCAGCGAGGCCGCGTAGTTGCCGCCGCACTTGGCGGCGCCGGTGCCGCCGCGGCCGGCGCGGGCCCAGTCGCGGGCGAGCCAGATGTCGACCGGCTGCACGGGCCCGCCGAAGTAGTTGCCGGCCGGGGAGGCGATGACCGAGTAGAGCACCTGCCGGGAGGGGCGCACGCCCAGGAACGCCTCGGTGGCGATCATGAACGGGCGCAGGTAGAGCGACTCGCCCTCGCCGTCCGGCACCCACTGCTCGTCCACGGCCACGAGCTCCCGGAGGGAGTCGAGGAAGAGCTGCTCGGGCAGCTCGGGCAGGGCGAGGCGGCGGGCGGAGCGGTTGAGCCGGGCGGCGTTGGCCTCGGGGCGGAAGGTCCACACGGACCCGTCCGCGTGCCGGTAGGCCTTCAGCCCCTCGAAGATCTCCTGGCCGTAGTGGAGCACGGCGGCCGCGGGGTCCAGCACGAGGGGCCCGTAGGGCTCGATCCGCGGGTCGTTCCAGCGGCCGGTGCCCGCCACGACGTCGCCGAACCAGTCGATCTTGACCATGTGGTCGGTGAAGTTCGTGCCGAAGCCCGGGTCGGCGAGGATCGCCGCCCGGACCTCCTCCGGGACGGGGTCCTGGGTGAGGTGGTGGGCGAAGGTCGTGGGCTGAGTGGTCACTGCGTCTCCCTGCGAGGTCGACCCCGTGGCGACCGGCACGCGGGGCGTAGCTTGTCGTTCGCCCCCAGCCTATCCCCCGCCGCGCCGGCGGCGGTGCGGCGGGGCGCGGGGCTCAGCCCAGGGCGGCGACGACCGCGTCGCCCACCTGGGCCGTGGTGCGCTGCTCGTTCCCGTGGGCGGCGAGGTCCCGCTCGACGGCGGCCTCCACCCTGGCGGCCAGCGCGGGGTGGCCGAGGTGGTCGAGCATCATCGCGGTGGCCAGGATCGCGGCCACCGGGTTCGCCCTCTGCTGCCCGGCGATGTCCGGCGCGGAGCCGTGGACGGGCTCGAACATCGACGGGGCGGTGCGGTCGGCGTTGATGTTGCCGGCCGGGGCCAGGCCGATCCCGCCGGTGACCGCCCCGGCCAGGTCGGTGAGGATGTCGCCGAAGAGGTTGTCGGTGACGATCACGTCGAAGCGGGCCGGATCGGTGGTCAGGAAGATCGTCGCCGCGTCCACGTGCAGGTAGTCCACCTCGACCTGCGGGAACTGCGCGCCGACCTCCTCGACGAGCCGGGCGTAGAGCCGTCCGGCGTTGACCAGCACGTTGTGCTTGTGCACGAGCGTGAGCTTCTTGCGCTCGCGGCGCGCGGCGAGCTCGAAGGCGTAGCGCACGAGCCGGCGCACGCCGTGGGCGGTGTTGAGGGAGACCTCGGTGGCGATCTCCGCGTCCGTGCCGGCGCGCAGCGTGCCGCCGTTGCCCGCGTAGGGGCCCTCGGTGCCCTCGCGCACCACGACGAAGTCGATCTCCCCGGGCCGGGCCAGCGGGCTCGTGGTGCCGGGGTAGAGCTTCGAGGGGCGCAGGTTGACGTAGTGGTCGAGCGCGAAGCGCAGCCGCAGCAGGACGTCGCGCTCCAGGATCCCGGAGGGCACGCGGGGGTCGCCCGGCGCGGCGCCGACGGCGCCGAAGAGGATGGCGTCGAAGGAGCGCAGCCGATCGAGGGTCTCGTCCGTGAGGGTCTCCCCCGTCGCGAGCCAGTGCTCGGCGCCGAGGCCGAAGCGCTCCTTGGCCACGGTGACGCCCGCGGCGGAGGTCACGGCGCCGAGGACCTTCTCGGCCTCGGCCACGACCTCCGGGCCGATGCCGTCGCCGGGGACGACGGCGATGCTCAGGTGGTCGGGGGCTGCTGCGGCGCGCTGTTCGGTCATGCCGCCAGGATAGGAGCGCCCGGCCCCCTTCCTCCACGGTGCGGACGGTCGTCTCGCATGGCGGACACCGGCGGGCGCCGGTGGCGGGTCAGGAGCGCAGCGCGGCGGGCTCCTCGTAGCGCGGGAAGACGCCCTGCGGGGCCGGCAGCTCGGTGCCCGGCGCCAGTCGCTCGCCGAGGGCGGCGAAGTCGCGGGCCGGGCCCTGGGGCAGGCCGAGCAGGTCCAGCAGGCGCGCGGCGGAGTCCGGCATGACCGGCTGGACCAGCACGCCCACGGTGCGGACCACCTCGAGGGTGGTCCACAGGACCGTGGCCATCCGCTCCGGGTCGGTCTTGCGCAGCTTCCACGGCTCCATGGCGGTGAAGTAGCGGTTGGCGTCGGCGACGGTGCGCCAGATCAGCTCGAGCGCGCGGTGGAACTGCTGCTCGTCGAAGGCGGCGCGCACCGGCTCGAGCAGCCCGGCGGCCGCGTCGAGCAGCTCCCGGTCCTCGGCCGTGGGCGCCCCCGGCCCGGGGACCCGCCCGGCGCAGTTCTTGGCGACCATCGACAGCGAGCGCTGGGCGAGGTTGCCGAGGTCGTTGGCGAGGTCGGAGTTGATCCGGTTGCGGATCGCGTCGTGGGAGTAGCTGCCGTCCTGGCCGAAGGGCACCTCGCGCAGCAGGAAGAAGCGCAGCTGGTCGAGACCGTACTCGGCCACGAGGGCGTGCGGGTCGATGACGTTGCCGACGGACTTCGACATCTTCTCGCCCTGGTTGAACAGGAACCCGTGGGCGAAGACCCTCCGGGGCAGCGGCAGCCCGGCGGACATGAGGAACGCCGGCCAGTACACGGCGTGGAAGCGGGCGATGTCCTTGCCGATCACGTGGGCGTCGGCGGGCCAGTAGGTGCGGAACAGCTCGCCGTCGGTGTCGGGGAAGCCCACACCGGTGAGGTAGTTCGTCAGGGCGTCGACCCACACGTACATCACGTGGTCCGGGTCGCCGGGCACGGGCACGCCCCAGTCGAAGGTCGTGCGCGAGACGGAGAGGTCGGACAGCCCCGAGCGCACGAACGAGGCGACCTCGTTGCGCCGGGTCTCGGGGAAGACGAAGCCCTCGCGCTCGTAGAGCTCCAGCAGCCGGTCCTGGTAGGCGGAGAGGCGGAAGAAGTAGGACTGCTCCTCCGTCCAGGTGACCTCGGTGCCCGTGCCGGTCGAGCGGCGGACACCGTCCTCGCCGACCTCCGTCTCCTCCTCGGCGTAGTAGGCCTCGTCGCGCACCGAGTACCAGCCGGCGTAGGTGCCGAGGTAGATGTCCCCGGCCTGCTCCATGCGCTTCCAGATCGCCGCGGACGCGGCGTAGTGGTCGGGGTCGGTGGTGCGGATGAACCGGTCGTAGGAGATGTTCAGGGCGTCGTCCATCGCCCGGAAGCGGGCGGCGTTGCGGTCGGCGAGCTCCCGGGCGGTGAGGCCCTCCCGCTCCGCGGTCTGCTGCATCTTCTGCCCGTGCTCGTCCGTGCCGGTGAGGAAGCGGACGTCGTAGCCGTCCAGCCGCTTGAACCGGGCCAGCACGTCCGTCGCGATGACCTCGTAGGCGTGGCCGATGTGCGGGGCGCCGTTGGGGTACGAGATGGCCGTGGTGATGTAGTACGGGGTGCGGTCGGAGGAAGTCACGGCCTCCACTCTACCGACCCGCCGGGACGCGCGGGCGCCGGGGCCGGTCCGGCCCCGGACGCGGCGAGGGGCCGCGGCGGGCACGGGGCGTCCCGTGCCGTCCGCGGCCCCTCGGGGCGGGACGGGCGGCTCAGCGGGCCGCGGTGCCCTCGACGTAGTCGGCGTCGGGCGAGGTCCAGGCGAAGAGCTTGCGCAGCTCGCGGCCGGTGACCTCGATCGGGTGCTGCTCCTCCTTCTCGCGCAGCTTCCGGAACTCGGGCGCCCCGGCGTCCTGGTCCTCGATGAAGCGCTTGGCGAAGGTGCCGTCCTGGATGTCGGCCAGCACGGCCTTCATGTTCTCCTTCACGGCCGGGCTGATCACGCGGGGGCCGGAGACGTAGTCGCCGTACTCGGCGGTGTCGGAGATGGACCAGCGCTGCTTGGCGATCCCGCCCTCGACCATGAGATCGACGATGAGCTTGAGCTCGTGCAGCACCTCGAAGTAGGCGATCTCCGGCTGGTAGCCCGCCTCGACGAGGGTCTCGAAGCCGTACTGGACCAGGTGGGACATGCCGCCGCACAGCACGGCCTGCTCGCCGAAGAGGTCGGACTCGGTCTCCTCGGTGAAGGTGGTCCTGATGACGCCGGCGCGGGTGCCGCCGATGGCCTTGGCGTAGGACAGGCCGAGGGCGAGGGCCTGGCCGGAGGCGTCCTTCTCCACGGCAACGAGCGCGGGCACGGCCCGGCCGGCCTCGAACTCGCGGCGCACGGTGTGGCCCGGGCCCTTGGGGGCGACCATGACGACGTCGACGCCCTCGGGGGCCTCGATGTAGCCGTAGCGGATGTTGAAGCCGTGGGCGAAGAAGATCGCGTCGCCGTCCTTGAGGTTCGGGGCGATCGACTCGGCGTAGACGTGGCGCTGGACCTGGTCGGGGGTGAGGATCATGACGACGTCGGACTCCTCGACGGCCTCCGCGACCGTGAGCACGCGCAGGCCCTCGGCCTCGGCCTTGGCACGCGACGTCGAGCCCTCGGCCAGGCCGATGCGCACGTCCACGCCGGAGTCGCGCAGGTTCAGCGCGTGGGCGTGGCCCTGCGAGCCGTAGCCGATGACGGCCACGGAGCGGTCCTGGATGATCGACAGGTCGGCGTCGTCGTCGTAGAAGATCTCTGCCATGGGGTTGTCTCCTTGGAGCAGGTGGGCGCGGCGGGTCCTCCGCCGCGGGTGGGGTGGGAACGTGCGGTCCGGCGCCCGCGCCGACCGCGGGGCGGTCAGTGGCGCAGGGCGCGGTCGCTCATCGACTTCGGTCCGCGTCCGAGGGCCAGCGTACCGGCCCGGACGATCTCCCGGACCCCGAAGGGCTCCAGGACGTCCAGCAGCGCGCGGAGCTTGTCGGGGGCGCCGGTGGCCTCGATGACGAGCGACTCGGTGGAGACGTCGACAACGGTGGCACGGAACAGGTCTGCGGCCTGGTTGACCTGCAGCCGGGTCGCGGCGTCGGCGCGCACCTTGACCATGATGTGGTCGCGCTGCACCGAGGACTCAGGGGTGAGCTCGACGATCTTGATGACGTTGATCAGCTTGTTCAGCTGCTTGGTCACCTGCTCGAGCAGCTCGCCCTCGGCGTCCACCACCACGGTGATGCGGGAGACGCCGTCGAGCTCCGTGGGGCCCACGGCGAGCGAGTCGATGTTGAAGGCGCGCCGGGCGAACAGGCCCGCGACGCGGGTCAGCACGCCGGGCTTGTCCTCGACCAGCACGGAGAGGGTGTGTCGGCTCACGGGTCAGTCCTCCTCGTCCCAGTCGGGAGTCATGTTGCGGGCGATCTGGATCTGGCTGTTGGACACGCCGGCGGGCACCATGGGCCACACCATCGCGTCGGCGGAGACCACGAAGTCGATCACCACGGGGCGGTCGTCGATCTCGAGGGCACGGCGGATGACGTCGTCGACGTCCTCGTCGCGCTCGCAGCGCAGGGCGGCGCAGCCGTAGGCCTCGGCGAGCTTGACGAAGTCGGGCACGCGCACGGTGTCGTGGCCCGTGTTGAGGTCGGTGTTCGAGTACCGGCCGTCGTAGAACAGGGTCTGCCACTGGCGGACCATGCCCAGCGAGGAGTTGTTGATCACCGCCACCTTGATGGGGATCCGGTTGATCACGCAGGTGGCGAGCTCCTGGTTGGTCATCTGGAAGCAGCCGTCGCCGTCGATGGCCCACACCACGCGGTCGGGCTGGGAGACCTTGGCGCCCATCGCGGCCGGCACGGCGAAGCCCATCGTGCCCAGGCCGGCGGAGTTCAGCCACTGGCGGGGCCGCTCGTAGTCCACGAAGTGGGCGCTCCACATCTGGTGCTGGCCCACCCCGGCCACGTACACGGCCTCGGGGCCGGTGAGCGCGGAGAGCCGCTCGATGACGTGCTGCGGGGAGCCGAGGCCGTCGGCGGGCCGGGTGTGGCCCAGGGGGTAGGTGGCCTGCAGGCTGCTGAGGGTGCTCCACCAGGCGGAGAGGTCCGGGGTCCCGGCACGCTCGGTCTCCTGGCGCACGGCCTCGACCAGGTCGGGGATGATCTCCTTGACGTCGCCCACGATCGGGACGTCGGCGGTGCGGTTCTTGGAGATCTCGGCCGGGTCGATGTCCGCGTGGATCACCTTGGCGGTCGGCGCGAAGGTCGGCAGGTGCCCGGTGACGCGGTCGTCGAAGCGGGCGCCGAGGGTCACGAGCAGGTCGGCCTGCTGCAGGGCGTAGACCGCCGGGACCGTGCCGTGCATCCCGGGCATGCCCAGGTGCTGCTCGTGGGACTCGGGGAAGACGCCGAGGGCGGTCAGCGTGGTCACGACCGGTGCCCCCGTGAGCTCGGCGAGCTCCCTGAGCTCGGCGGCGGCCTCGGCGCGCACGGTCCCGCCGCCCACGTAGAGCACGGGCCGCTGCGCCGCGGCGATGAGCCGGGCGGCCTCGCGGACCTGCTTGGCGTGCCCGCGGGTGACGGGCCGGTAGCCGGGCAGCTCCATGCGCGGCGGCCACGAGAACGTCATGGTGTCCTGCTGGGCGTCCTTGGCGATGTCCACGAGCACGGGGCCGGGCCGGCCGGTGGAGGCCAGGTGGAACGCCTCGGCGAGCACGCGCGGGATGTCCTGGGCGCGGGTCACCAGGTAGGAGTGCTTGGTGATCGGCATCGTCATGCCCACGATGTCCGCCTCCTGGAAGGCGTCCGAACCGATGACCTTGGAGGAGACCTGCCCGGTGATGGCCACCACGGGGATCGAGTCCATGTGGGCGTCGGCGATGGCGGTCACGAGGTTCGTCGCGCCCGGGCCGGAGGTCGCGATGCACACGCCCACCCGGCCGGAGGCCAGGGCGTAGCCCTCGGCGGCGTGGCCGGCGCCCTGCTCGTGCCGGACCAGGATGTGGTTGATCCGCTCCGTGTCCATCAGGGGGTCGTAGGTCGGCAGGATCGCCCCGCCCGGGATGCCGAAGACGTCGGTGACGCCCAGCTCCTCGAGGGCGCGGACGACGGCCTGCGAGCCGGTCATCTCCACGGGCGCGACGGTGTTGCCCGGCCCCATCACGGACGGGGCGGCGGGGACGGCCGGCTCCGGGGCCCCGGGGGGCCGGTGGTCCGCGGCGGTCTCCGCGCGCTTGGTGGCCATCAGCGCCGGGCTGATCGGCTGTCCCTTGCTCATGTCAGCAGTCCTTCGTGTTCTCGGCGGTTCCGTCCCGGCTCCGGCACCTGGGTCCCGGAGCGGTCGGGCAGGAAAAAGGGCCCTCGCTGCACCGGGGGTGCGACGGGGCCCGTGCGCTCGGCCGTGCGCCGGCTCAGGCCCCGCGTCCGACGAGGACGCGTACCGTGAGCTGGACGACACCGTGGCTGAGCTGCATGGTCCCATGCTCCGCGGCGCGGCCGGGCGTGTCAATTGCCGGACGCCCCGTCCCAGGATGTGAGACGGGCCACCCGGCGTGCGGCCGCCGCGGGGCCGGTCCCGGCCGCGACGTGCCCGGGTGGACAGCCGCGGCGGGCGTGCGTAGAGTGTTCTCTCGTTGCGCAGGCAGCGGCGGTCACGGCCGCCCGGCACGGCACCCGCACGGATTTCGGTCCGGGACCGGGGCGTGCTAGTCTTCTTGCCGCACGAGAGAGCGCCTCTAGCTCAATTGGCAGAGCAATTGACTCTTAATCAATGGGTTCTGGGTTCGAGTCCCAGGGGGCGCACCCACTGGACGGGCCCCTCACCGAGATCGGTGAGGGACCCGTCGTCGTCGTGCCCGCACCCGGTCGGGCCCCGCGCCCCGCTCCGAGCCGGACCTCCTGCGACCAGGACCCCGCTCCGCCCCGGGGGTCGCCCGGACCAGGACGGGAGGCTCGTCGTCCCGGCCGCCGCCGCGCCGTCCCTGCCCGGCCCGGGGCACAGAAGAACCCGGGACGCCTGTGGCGCCCCGGGCTGCCCTTCGGGACCGCGGAAGTCCCCCACCACGTCGCCGGCCCGGCCCCGCCCGCGGGGCGGCCACCGGGCGGCGGGCCGCGCTCAGGAGGCCGGGTCGGCCGCGGCTCCGCGGACCTCCTCGGGGGTCGTCGCGTCGGGCGAGCCGGCGTCGGTGACGGTCCCGTCCGGCTGCACGCGCAGCTTCCACCGGGCCCCGCCCAGCGTCGTGATGATGTCGGCGAGCGTGCGCCGCAGGTCCTCGTCCGTCAGCAGGCCGTCGCCCACGAGCTCTTCCTCGAGCTGGGTGGCGGCCTCCAGGACCCGCTGGCCCTCGGGGGTGATGGACACGAGGTGGCTGCGCCGGTCGCGCACGTTCTTCGAGCGCGTCACGTGCCCGTGCAGCTCGAGGCGGTGGAGCGTCTTGCCCATGGTCTGGGCCTGGACGCGCACGCGGTGGGCCAGCTGGGCCTGGGTCATGCTCCCCGCCGTCCGCAGGACGTCGAGGGCCATGACCCCGGCGTGCGTGACGCCGAGGGAGGCCAGCCGCTCGTTCCACGCGTGCTCCACGAGCCGGGCCGCAGTGGAGAGCAGTCGGTTGGTCGGCCATTGAGTGGTGAAAGGCATGGCCAGCAGTCTACCGATTCATCAGTCGCAAATCAGCACCCTGCTAAGCAAACTTAGGATTGTTTCACCGCCCGTGAACGCCCCGGCCCCGCCGCCCGGGCTCCCGGGCGGGCCGTCCGGTCCGCGTCCCGGGGCGCGGGCGGACCTCCCCCGCTCCCCCGCCGCGGCGCACCGGAGGAGGGGCGCCGGGGCCGCCCCGGGGCGCCCGCGGTGGGCGCGCCGGGGCAGCCGCGGGGCCGGTAGGGTGCGGAGCACGACCCGTTGCGCGGCGCCGCACGCCGCCCGAGACCCCGCGGAGGACCCCCTTGGCAGCACGCCTCGAACCCGGCCGGCCGGCCCCCGACTTCACCCTGCCCGACGCCACGGGCAGGCCCGTCTCGCTGGCCGAGCACCACGGCCGGCGCACCATCGTCTACTTCTACCCGCGCGCCTCCACCCCGGGGTGCACCACCCAGGCCTGCGACTTCCGCGACAGCCTCGCCCGCTTCACCGCCGAGGGCTTCGCGGTGCTCGGCGTGTCGCCGGACGCCCCCGAGGCCCTGGCCCGCTTCGCCGAGGAGCAGTCCCTGGACTTCCCGCTGCTCTCCGACCCCGACCACGCCGTGGCCGAGGCCTGGGGGGCGTGGGGGGAGAAGAAGAACTACGGGAAGACCTACGAGGGACTCATCCGCTCCACGGTCGTGGTCGGTCCCGACGGCACCGTCGAGCTCGCCCAGTACAACGTGCGCGCCACCGGCCACGTCGCGAAGCTGCGGCGGGACCTCGGCCTCCAGCCCTGAGCCGGGGACGGGCGCTAGGATGACGGGGGCCCGCCGGGGCCCCGGCGCGAGTGGTGGAACTGGCAGACACGCAGGATTTAGGTTCCTGTGCCCTGACCGGCGTGCGGGTTCGAGTCCCGCCTCGCGCACCACCGCCGCGGGCCCGCCGGGCCCGCGGCGCCCGGCACCGTCCCACCACCGAGTTCCCGCGAGGCGGCGAAGCACCCGATGATCCCCTGGCGTTCCCCCCGCGGCCCGGCCGCCCTGCTCCTCGTCGCGGTGCTGGGCACGCTCGCGGGCTGCGCCGGGGCGGAGGAGCCCGACGACGCGGCCGCCGTCCCCGAGCGCCGCTTCGTCTTCGCCAACGCCGCCGCCGCCCCCACGCTGGACCCCGCCCTGCCGAGCACCCTGGAGACCTCGCGGATCGCCGCCCAGGTCCTCGAGGGGCTCGTGGGGGCCGACCCGTCCACCGGCGAACCGGTGCCCGCGCTGGCGACCTCGTGGGAGGTCTCCGAGGACGGGCGCAGCTACGTCTTCGAGCTGCGCCGGGACGTGCGCTTCCACGACGGCACCGTGCTCGACGCCGGTGCCGTGTGCGCCAATTTCGAGCGGTGGGCCGGCCTGGGCGCCGACGCCGGGCGCACGACCTTCGACACGGTCTTCCGCACCAACACCCCCGGCACGGACCCGGTGTACGAGGGCTGCACCGCGGAGGACCCCGGCACCGTGACCCTGGACCTGGCGCGCCGGCACACCCCGACGCTGCGGGCGCTGACCCAGCCCGCCTTCGGCATCGCCTCCCCCGCCGCCCTGGCCGCCGGCACCCAGGGCACCCACCCGGTGGGCACGGGACCCTTCCGCTACGAGTCCGGGGACGGGCGGCACCTGGTGCTGCGCGCGCACGACGGGTACTGGGGCGAGCTCGGCGAGATCGGCACGCTCGAGTTCCGCACCGTCCCCGAGGCGCAGCTGCGCTACGTGGCCCTGCGGCGGGGCGAGGTCGACGGCTACGACCAGGTCGGGCTGGAGTCCTTCGTGCCCCTCGCCCGCCACGGGATCCAGGTGCTGCAGCGCGACCCGTACTCGGTCTCCTACCTCGGCATCAACCAGGCCGTCCCGCCGCTCGACGACCCGCAGGTGCGCACCGCGCTCGCGGCCGCCGTGGACCGGTCGATGATCGTGCGCGAGCACTACCCCGACGGCACCCGGGTGGCCGACGACTTCCTCCCGGCCCGCTTCGCCATGGACGGCACCGAGGCCGCCCTGCCCGCCTACGACCCGCAGCGGGCCCGGGAGCTGCTGGCCGAGTCCGGCTACGACGGCGAGCCCCTGCGGTTCTACTACCCGCGTGAGACCTCCCGGCCCTACATGCAGGAGCCGGAGAAGGTCTACGCCGACATCGCCGCGCAGCTGGTGCGGGCCGGGTTCACCGTCGAGCCCGTCCCGGTGGCGTGGTCGGACGGCTACGTCGAGAAGGTCCAGGACCCCGACGGCGACCACGCCCTGCACCTGCTGGGCTGGAACGGCGGGCACCGCGACCCCGACTACTTCATGGCCCCGCTCTTCGGCGCCGCCCACGGCGAGTTCGGCCTGGACCGGCCCTCCCTGTTCGCCGCCGTGGACGACGCCGCGGCGATGCCCGACGGCGAGGCCCGGTCCCGCGCCTACGCCCGGCTCAACGACCGCGTGACGCGGCTGCTGCCGGCCGTCCCCCTGGCCCACCCGGTCTCCGCCGTGGCCGTGGCCGGCTCGGTGGCCTCGTTCCCGCTGACCTCCACGGGCTACGAGGAGTTCAACGACGTGCGCCTGCACCCGGCGGGCCCCGACGGCACCGGGAGCGCCTCCCCGGCGGAGCCGGCCGGGGACGGCGGCTGAGCGCCCCCGGGCGGCGGGCGGCGCGCATTCGGGAATCGTCCGGGCCGGGCGCTAGGGTGAGTGCCGACCACCACCGGCGCACCGCGGCGCCGGTCGTTCAACGGGAGCAACGAACTGTGACTTCACCTCAGACCACGGAATCGACCGACGTCCTGCTCATCGGCGGCGGGATCATGAGCGCCACCCTCGGCGTGTTCCTCAAGGAGCTCGAGCCGGAGTGGGACATCACCCTGCTGGAGCGCCTCGACCAGGTCGGCGCCGAGAGTTCGAACGTGTGGAACAACGCCGGCACCGGTCACTCCGCCCTGTGCGAGCTCAACTACGCCCCGCAGGCCGCCGACGGCTCGGTGGACCCGGCCAAGGCGCTGAGCATCAACGAGCAGTTCCAGGTCTCCCGCCAGTTCTGGGCGACCCTCGTCTCCGAGGGCAAGCTGCAGGACCCGCGCACCTTCCTCAACCCCGTCCCGCACATGTCGCTCGTCTTCGGCGACGACCACGCCGAGTACCTGCGCCGCCGCCACGAGGCGTTCAAGCCGCACAAGCTCTTCGAGCGCATGGAGTTCACCGAGGACCGCGAGCGCATCGCCGAGTGGGCGCCGCTGACCATGCACGGCCGCGGCGCCGGCCGCGTGGCCGCCTCGTGGTCCCCCGAGGGCACGGACGTGGACTTCGGCGAGCTCACCCGCCAGCAGGTCGCCCACCTGGTCTCCCGCGGCGGGCAGGTCCGGTACGGGCAGCAAGTCGTGGACCTCGACCGGCAGGGCGACGGCACCTGGGTCGCGCGGGTGCGCAACCGGCTCAACAAGGAGGACGACCGCCTGGTGCGGGCCCGGTTCGTCTTCGTGGGCGCCGGCGGCGGCGCCCTGCCGCTGCTGCAGAAGTCGGGCATCCCCGAGGTCCGCGGCTTCGGCGGCTTCCCCGTCTCCGGGCTGTGGCTGCGCAACACCGACGAGGCGGTGGCCTCCCAGCACAACGCCAAGGTCTACGGGCAGGCCTCCGTGGGCGCCCCGCCCATGTCCGTCCCGCACCTGGACACCCGCTTCGAGCACGGCCGCCGGGCCCTGCTCTTCGGCCCCTACGGCGGATTCAAGCCGAACTTCCTCAAGCAGGGCTCGTTCCTGGACCTGCCCCGCTCCGTGAAGGCCCACAACCTCTACCCCATGACCCGGGCGGGCCTGGCCAACCTCGACCTCGTCAAGTACCTGCTGAGCGAGCTCGCGAAGTCCAAGAACGAGCGCGTCGAGGCGCTGCAGCAGTTCTACCCCACCGCCGACGGCTCCCAGTGGGAGCTCGTGGAGGCCGGCCAGCGCGTGCAGGTGATGAAGCGCGACCCGAAGAAGGGCGGGGTGCTCCAGTTCGGCACCGAGCTGATCACCGCCGCCGACGGCTCCATCGCCGGCCTGCTGGGGGCCTCCCCCGGCGCCTCGACCGCCGTGCCGATCATGCTCAACCTGCTCGCCAAGGCCTTCCCGGCGCGCATGCCCGGCTGGGAGACCCGCCTCAAGGAGCTCGTGCCCTCCTACGGGGTCAAGCTCGACGAGAACCCGCAGCTGGCCGACGAGGTCACGGGCCACACCGCCCGGGTGCTCGGCATCGGCTGACCGCCCCGCCCCGCCGCGCCCGCGGCGGGTGCCCGACGGGGCCCGGACCGCGCGGTCCGGGCCCCGTCGTCGTCCCCGGGCGCCTCCCCGGCCGCGGGGCTGTCGGGGCGGAGCGCTACGCTGGGACGCGTCCGCGCCCGGTCCCGCACCGGGCGCCCTGCCTGCCGCCGAGGAGCCCGCGTGTTCCAGCTCGCCCGCACGTCCATGGCCAACCGCGCCCTGATCGTGCTCATCACGCTGTTCGTCGCCCTCTTCGGGGTGCTCAGCCTGCGGTCCATGAAGCAGGAGCTGATCCCCTCCCTCGAGATCCCCGCGATCAGCGTGGTGGCCGCCATGCCCGGCGCCTCCGCCGAGGTCGTCGACGAGCAGGTGGGCCGCCCGCTCGAGCGCGCCCTGAGCATCGTCGAGGGGCTGGAGAGCTCGAGCTCGACCTCCCGCGGCGGGCTCTCGAGCCTCCGGCTCGGCTTCGAGTACGGCACCGACCTGGACCGGGCCCGCAACCAGGTCGAGCGGGCCATCGCCAACGTCCGGCCGCAGCTGCCCGAGGACGTCGAGCCGACCGCGTTCGCCGGGTCCGTCGCGGACCTGCCGATCGTCTACCTCGCCGTCGCCTCCGACGAGGGCCTCAGCGCCCTGGGCGCCGACCTCGGGCGGCTCACCGTCCCGGACCTGCAGGAGATCGAGGGCGTGCGCTCGGCGGAGGTCAGCGGCGCCCCGGAGCAGGTCGTCTCGATCCTGCCGGACCCGGCCGCGCTGGCCCGCGCCGGCGCCGGGCCCGCGGACATCCGCACCGCCCTCGAGGAGAGCGGCGGGCTGGTGCCGGTGGGCACGGTCGAGGACGGTCGCACGAGCGTCCCCGTGCAGGCCGGCTCGCCCCTGGACTCCCTCGAGGCGGTGGCGGCGGTGCCGCTGCCGCGCTCGCCGGAGGCCCCGCAGGACGCCGCCCCGGCGACCGTCGGCGCGGTGGCCGAGGTCCGCCTCGAGGACCGCGAGGCGACCTCGATCACCCGCACCAACGGTGCCCCCACCCTCGCGATCTCCGTGACCAAGACCCCGGACGGGGACACGGTGACGATCTCCCGCGCGGTGCGGGAGATGATCCCGCGGCTGGAGGAGCAGCTCGGGGCGGGCGCGCGGATCACCGTGGTCTTCGACCAGGCGCCCTACATCGAGCAGTCCATCCACGACCTGACGGTCGAGGGCCTGCTCGGCCTGGGCTTCGCCGTGCTCGTCATCCTGGTCTTCCTCGCGTCGCTGCGCTCGACCCTCGTCACCGCCGTGTCGATCCCCCTGTCCCTGCTCGCGACGTTCATCGGGATCGGTGCGCTGGGCTACTCCCTCAACCTGCTGACCCTCGCCGCGATCACCCTGTCGGTCGGGCGCGTCGTGGACGACTCGATCGTGGTGATCGAGAACATCAAGCGCCACTACGGCCTCGTGGACCTCACGGCCGGCCCCGGCGCGAAGCGGGCGGCGATCCTGACCGCGGTGCGGGAGGTCGCCGGGGCGATCACCGCCTCGACGCTGATCACCGTGGCCGTGTTCGTCCCCATCGCGTTCGTGGGCGACGTCACCGGTGAGCTCTTCCGCCCGTTCGCCCTGACCACGACCATCGCGCTGCTGTCCTCCCTCGTGGTCTCCCTGACGATCGTGCCCGTGCTCGCCTACTGGTTCCTGCGCGACCCCCGGCTGGCCCGCCGCCGCGCCGCCCCCCGCCCCGCCCCCTGGGCCGGGGGCGCGGCCGAGGCCCCCACCCGCCTGGCCCGCGGCTACCTGCCGGTCCTGCGGGCCACCCAGCGCCGGCCGTGGGCCACACTCGCGGTCTCCGTGCTGCTGCTGGCCGGCACCGCGGCCCTGCTGCCGGTGCTGCCCACCAACCTCCTCGGCGACACCGGCCAGAACACCATGACGGTCGACCAGGACCTGCCCGCCGGGACGGCGCTGGAGGTCACCTCCGAGCAGGCCGCCCGCGCCGAGCAGGTGCTCGCGGACACGGCGGGGATCGAGGACGTCCAGGTCACGATGGGCACCGGCGGCGGGCTCTCCGCCTTCCTGCCCGGCGGCGGCCCGAACTCCGCCACGTACTCGATCACCACCGACGCCGAGCGCAACCAGGAGCAGCTGCGCCGCACCGTGGGCGAGCGGCTGGCGGCCCTCGAGGGCGCCGGGGAGTTCACCGTGCGCGGGGCCCAGGGCTTCACGAGCAGCGACGTGGAGATCGAGATCACGGCCCCCGACCGCGCGGCTCTCGAGGCCGCCGACCGGGCCGTGGTCGAGGCCGTGCGGGGCGTGGACGCCGCCGCCCAGGTCTCCTCCAACCTGGCCGCGACCCAGCCCACCGTGGTCGTCACCGTCGACCGCGCGGCCGCCGCCGCGCGCGGGCTGAGCGAGGAGCAGGTCACCGGCGCGCTGGCCGGCACCGTCAACCCCCTGCCCGCCGGTTCGGTCGAGCTGGACGCGGACACCGTGCCCGTGACCGTCGGGGAGGGCCGCGACGTCGAGGACGTGGCCGAGCTGCGGCGCCTGCCCGTGCCCGCCGGCGGCGGCGCCGTCCCGCTCGAGGAGGTGGCCGACGTCGAGGAGGTCCTCTCCGTGGAGGAGATCACCTCGAGCGGCGACCGGCGCACCGCCACCGTGTCCGTCACCCCCGCCGGCGACGACCTCGGCGCGACGAGCGCCGCCGTGGCGGAGGCCCTCGCCGGCGCGCGGCTGCCCGAGGGGGCCGCCGCGGAGCTCGGCGGGGCCGCCTCCGAGCAGGAGACCACGTTCCGCCAGCTCGGCCTGGCCGTGCTCGCCGCCGTCGCCATCGTCTACGTGGTGCTCGTGGCCGCGTTCAAGTCGCTGGTCCAGCCCCTGATCCTGCTCGTGTCCATCCCCTTCGCGGCCACCGGCGCCGTCCTGGCGCTGCTGGCCACCGGGGTGCCCCTGGGCCTGGCCTCGCTCGTGGGCGTGCTCATGCTCGTGGGCATCGTGGTGACCAACGCGGTCGTGCTCATCGACCTCATCAACCGGTACCGCGGCCCGGAGCACGGGATGGGCCTCGAGGAGGCGGTCGAGAAGGGCGCCGCCCGGCGCCTGCGCCCGATCGTGATGACCGCCCTGGCGACCGTCCTGGCCATGACCCCCATGGCGCTCGGGCTCACCGGCCGGGGCAGCTTCATCTCCCAGCCCCTCGCCGTCGTCGTGATCGGCGGGCTCGTCTCCTCGACGCTGCTGACCCTCGTGCTCGTGCCCGTGCTCTACCGCCTCGTGGAGGCCGGCAAGCAGCGCCGGGCCGCCCGCCGCGAGGAGCGCATCAGCCGGCTGGCCGCCGCCCGGCAGGGCCGCTGAGCCCCCGCACACCGCGCCGGTCCGGCGCCGCCGTCGGGGGTCGCCCCGTCCGGCGCCGCCGTCGGGGGCCTCCGGTCCGGGCCGGGGCGCAGGAGGGAAGGCCGGCGCTCCGTGCGCTCTTTCGTGGACGTGACCACCGTCCCCCCGGCCGGCCCGCGGCCCCCGCGGCGGTGTCGCTCCTGGTCACCCCGGGATCCGGCCCCCGGCGTCCGCGGGGCACCGGCGCACGGGCCGGGAGGGGCCCCCGAAGGGGGGACACCGGGGGCGAACACGTCCATGAAACGCACCCGTAGCATGTGAGTGTGCCCCGCAGAGAGACAGATCGAGTGCAGATCAGCGCCGACGCCTGGGAGGCCCTCTACAGGGCCCAGGTGGCGGTGATGCGGCGTCTGCAGCGACACCCCGAGTTCGCGGAGCTCTCCGCCCGCGAGTACGACGTGCTCTTCAACCTCTCCCGTGCCGACGAGGCGGGGATGCGGCTCAACGAGCTCAACGAGTACGTGCTGCTCACCCAGTCGAGCCTCAGCCGCATGCTGGAGCGGCTCGAGCTCAAGGGCCTCGTGCACCGCTGGCAGGACCCGCAGGACCTGCGCGGGCTGCGGATCCGGCTCACCGACCGCGGCCGGGCGATGCAGGGCCAGATCGCCGAGCAGTTCCGCCGGCACGTCCACGAGCTGATGTCCGCCGGCCTCGACGCCGACGAGCTGAAGATCCTCACCCGACTGGCCGACCGGCTCCGCGAGGCCGTCGGCGAGCTCTGAGCCGCCCGGCCCGCACGGGGCCGCTCCCCCGCCGCCCGGTGGTCGTCCCGGGCCGGCGTCCCCGGCCGGCGCATTCCATCAGTACACTGATGCCTGAGAGTTCGCCCGCACATTCCCCCCGGCGGCGCCGGCCGCACCCGGCCCGCCGGCCGACCCGAAGGACGACCGATGAGCCAGGACACCGACCAGGACACCCGCGCCAAGGAGCGCACCGCACCGCACCCGGAGAGCGACCGCAAGCCCGACAGCATCACGGAGATCAGCAAGCCCTCGTGGGGGTACGTGCTCAAGCGCTCCGTCGCGGAGTTCTCGAAGGACGACTGCACCGACCTCGCGGCGTCGCTGACCTACTTCGCCGTCCTCTCCCTCTTCCCGGCGCTGCTCGCCCTCGTGTCCCTGCTGGGCGTCTTCGGCCAGGGCGAGGCGACCGCGCAGGCCATCACCGACTTCCTCGACCAGTACGCCCCCGCCGAGCTGGTGACCCTCCTCGAGGGGCCGATCGCCAACCTCACCACGAGCACCGGCGCCGGGCTCGCACTGTTCACGGGCATCCTCGGTGCGCTGTGGACCGCCTCCGGCTACACGGGCGCCTTCGGTCGGGCCATGAACCGCATCTACGAGGTCGAGGAGGGCCGGCCGATCTGGAAGCTGCGGCCCATGAACGTGCTCGTGACCCTGATGCTGGTCGTCATCGTCGCCCTGATCATGGTCATGGTCGTCGTCTCTGGCGACCTCGCCCGCATCGTCGGGGACCTCATCGGCCTCGGCAGCACCGCGGTGACCGTGTGGAACATCGCCAAGTGGCCCGTCGTCGTCGCCCTGGCCGTCGTGCTCATCGCCGTCCTGTACTACTTCACCCCCAACGTCCGGCAGCCCAAGTTCCGCTGGATCAGCCTCGGCTCCATCATCGCGCTCGTCGTGATGGCCGTGGCCGGCCTCGGCTTCGCCTGGTACGTCAGCAACTTCGCCTCCTACAACGCCACCTACGGCATCATCGGCTCGGTGATCGTGCTGCTGCTCGGGCTGTGGATCATGAACAACGTGCTGCTGCTCGGGGCCGAGATCGACGCCGAGCTCGAGCGCGGCCGGGAGCTGCAGGGCGGGCTGCGCGCCGAGGAGTCCATCCAGCTGCCGCCGCGCGACACCCGCCAGATCGACAAGCTGGAGGAGAAGACCGAGAAGCTCGTCGACCAGGGCCGGAAGCTGCGCCTGCGCCACGAGCACCTGGACTACTCCGGCGGCGGGGACGACCACGACGACGCCCGGGCGGACCGCACCTCCTGAGCCCGGCGCCCCGCGTGGAGCTGCTCGAGCTCGGCGAGCGCGGCGGCGGCCGGCCCGTGGTCCTCGTCCACGGCCTCGCCGCCGCCGCGCGTGCGGGCTGGGCGCGCACCGGCTGGGTGCGGGAGCTGGAGCGGGCCGGCCTGCGGCCCCTGGGTCCCGACCTGCCCGGCCACGGCGCCGCCCCCGGCCCCGTCCCCGGCACCACGCGCTCGGGGCTCGTGGCCGAGCTGGTCCGCCTCGTGGAGCCGCTCGCCCGTGCGCAGGGCGCACCGGTGCCCCTCGCCGGCTACTCCCTGGGCGCCCAGCTCGCCTGGGCGGCCGCCGCCGCCTCCCCCGCGGTCGGCCCGCTCGTGCTCGGCGGCCTGGGCGTGCGCGACCGCCTGCCGGCGCTCGCCGGCGCGCTCCGGGCCCCGCCGCCCGGGCGGGGCGGACCCGTGGACGTCCCCGCGGCCGCCGGTCCCGGGCGTGCCGGCGGGCCGGCGCACGCCCCGGACTCCGCCGCCGCCCTGGCCGCTCTCCTGCTGCGCACGGCCCCCGACCCCTCCGCCGCCTCCCGGTGGGCCGCGCTGGCCGGGGCCGTGGCCGCCGAGCCCTTCGACCCGGCCGCCGCCGTGCCGCCGCAGCCGGCGCTGCTGCTGGCCGGCGGGGCCGACCCGTGGGCGGACCCGCAGGCCCTGGCACGGCTGCGCCGCACGAGCGGGGCCCCCACCGAGGTGCTCGTCGTGCCGGGGCGCGGGCACGTGGACGTCCTCACGGCCGGGGCGGCCCGCCGCGCGGCCGCGGCCTTCCTGTCCCGCGGCCCCGGCTGCTGAGCCCCGCCCGCCGCGCCGCCCGCCCGGCCGGGCCCGGGGCGCCCTGCGGGCATGCCTAGACTGGTCCCGGAGCCGGGCCCGAGGGCCGGGCACGGCCGCCGGCCCACCGGCGGCCGCCACCGAAGAAGCTCAACGGAAGGGGTTTCCCGTGCACGAGGTCAGAGCCGTCGTCGTGAAGGCGAAGAACGAACCGGCCGTGGTCGAGACGATCCTGGTCCCGGACCCGGGGCCCGGGGAGGCCCTGGTCGACGTCATCACCTGCGGGGTGTGCCAGACCGACCACCACTACCAGGTCGGGGCCGTGGGCGACGACTTCCCGTTCCTGCTCGGCCACGAGGCCACCGGGGTCGTCTCCGCCGTCGGCGAGGGGGTGACCGGCCTCGCCCCCGGCGACACCGTGATCCTGAACTGGCGGGCGGTGTGCGGGCAGTGCCGGGCCTGCCGCAAGGGCGAGCCCTGGTACTGCTTCGACACCCACAATGCCACCCAGAAGATGACCCTCGAGGACGGCACCGAGCTGACCCCCGCCCTGGGCATCGGCGCCTTCGCCGAGAAGACCCTGGTGGCCGCCGGGCAGTGCACGAAGATCGAGGCCGAGCTGGCCCCGGAGCAGTACGCGGCCGTGGGCCTGCTCGGCTGCGGGGTCATGGCCGGCATCGGCGCGGTCCTCAACACCGGGGCCCTCCAGCGCGGGGAGTCCGTGGCCGTGATCGGCTGCGGCGGGGTCGGTGCGGCAGCGATCGCCGGGGCCGCCCTGGCCGGGGCCACCACGATCGTCGCCGTGGACCTCGACGACGACAAGCTCGCCACCGCCCGGCGGTTCGGCGCCACCCACACCGTCAACTCGAAGGACACCGACCCGGTGGCCGCGATCCGCGAGCTCACCGGCGGGCACGGCGCCGACGTCGTGGTCGACGCGGTGGGGATCGCCCCCACCTTCGCCCAGGCCTTCGAGGCCCGCGACCTGGCCGGGCGCCTGGTCCTGGTCGGGGTCCCCGCCCCGGGCACCACCTGGGAGGCCCCGCTGGACCAGGTCTTCGGCCACGGCGGGGCCATCAAGTCCGCCTGGTACGGCGACACCCTGCCCTCGCGGGACTTCCCCATGCTCGTGGACCAGTACCGGCTGGGCCGGCTGGACCTCGACGGCTTCGTCACCGAGCGGATCGGGCTCGAGGACGTCGAGCCCGCCTTCGCGAAGATGCTCGCCGGGAAGGTCCTGCGCTCCGTCGTCGAGATCGCCCCCGCCCCCGGCGCCGCGTCCACGGGGGCCGCCCGATGAGCGCCGAGCCGCTGCGCGGCGGCGACGGCGGGCGGGTGCGCGTGGAGCACCTGGTCACCTCCGGGACGTTCTCCCTGGACGGGGGCACCTGGGAGGTCGACAACAACGTCTGGCTGATCGGCGACGACGAGCAGGTCGTGGTCGTCGACCCCGCCCACGACCCGGCCGCGGTCGTGGAGGCCGTGGGCGGGCGGGAGGTCACCGCGATCCTGCTCACCCACGCCCACGACGACCACATCCGCGCCGTGCGCGAGGTCGCCGGCCAGGTCGGCGCCCCGGTGCACCTGCACCCGGCCGACACCGTGCTGTGGCAGCAGGTCTACCCCGAGACCGGCTTCGACCGCGAGCTCGCCGACGGGCAGCGGATCCGGGCCGCCGGCACGGCCCTGACCGTGCTGCACACCCCCGGCCACTCCCCCGGCTCGGTGTGCTTCTGGGCCGCGGACCTGGGCGAGCACGGGATCCTGTTCTCCGGGGACACCCTCTTCGCCGGCGGGCCCGGGGCCACGGGCCGGTCCTACAGCGACTTCCCCACGATCATCGACTCGATCCGGGACAGGCTGCTGGTGCTGCCCGAGGGCGCCGAGGTGCTCACGGGCCACGGGGAGACCACCACGATCGGGGCCGAGGCCCCGCACCTGCAGGAGTGGATCGACCGCGGCCACTGAGCCGCCGGCACCACCGCGGCGACGCCCCCGAGGGAGCCGGCCCACCCGGTCGCCTCGGGGGCGTCGCCGTGTCCCGCGCGCTGCCGGCCGGGTCCGGTCAGCGCCCCGCCCCGGGGGCGGTGCGCTGCCACCGGTGCACGTAGCGCAGGGCGGCGGCGAGCACGACCGAGGCGGAGAGCACGGGCCACAGGGCGGCCGTGCGGTAGCCCCACTGCTCCCCCGACCAGGCCGAGAGCACGAGTCCGGCGGCGATCCCCACGCTCATCGCCGAGGTCGTCACCGTCGTGAGCACCGTGGCCCGCGGCCGCTGCGCGGCCTGGTCCGCGATGCCGTGGACGGCCACGAGGACGGGGCCGACCGTCGGCCCCACCAGGGCGAGCACGAGCACCATCCCGGCGGCGTCGTCCGGGACGGAGAGCAGCATCGCGGCCAGCACGGAGGCCGCGGCGGTGACCACCCACCGGTTGCGCAGCCGTCCCGCGCCCACCGGCGCGGAGGCCAGCACGGCCGCCGCCGCCGAGGTCAGCCCCGCGACCGCGTACAGCCAGCTCACGGACACGACGGCGTCCACCGAGGACGCGAAGACGACGACGGCGCCCAGCACCGACCCCACCAGCGCGCCCAGGCCCACCGCCCCCACGACGGGCAGCAGCCGCAGCTCGCTCTGCCGGCGGCGGCGCTGCCGCGCGGCGTGCGTCGGTGCGGGCGGGGTGCCCGGGGCCCACGGGACCAGGACGGGCGGCAGCCGCGCGGAGGGGTGCAGCAGCAGCACCGCGACGGAGACCACGGTGAGCGCCGCGGCCACGGCCAGCACCGCGGCCGGGCCCAGGCGCTCCGCGAGCAGCCCCGCGAGCCCGGCGGCCAGGACCGTGCCCACGGCGTCCATCACGCTCTCGTGCCGCTGGGATGGCTCCAGCAGGTCCCCCCGGTCGGAGCCCGCCAGGAGGGACTGCCAGCGCAACCGGCACACCACCCCCATCTGGGGCAGCACGAAGCCGGTGAGCAGGCACGCCGGGAGGAGCGCGGCCGGCTCCGCGCCCTGGGCGGCCAGCACGCGCAGCAGCCACCAGACCGCGAGGGGGTTGAACACCCCGACCAGCAGCAGCCCGGGCCAGCGCCGCCGCGAGGTCGCCGCCGCCCCCATGGCCAGCCCGCACAGGGCCGAGCCGACCGTCACGGCCGCGGCGCACAGCGCGCCCAGCGCCGGGGATCCGGAGGCCAGCGCGACCGTGGTGAGCACGCCCAGCGGGACCATGGTCTGGGGCAGGCGCACGAGCAGGGTCAGCACCGGGTACAGGGCGCCGCCGGCAGCGGCCAGCCGCCGGGAGTCGGCGAGCGGGCCGCGGGCGGCGGTGGAGAGCCGCCCGAGCAGCTGGGGCGCGGACGTGCTGGGCACGGGCCTCCTCCGGGTCCTCGGGTGGGGTGGGACGCGGTACCCAGGGTAGACCGCGCCGGCGGCCGGGCCCGTCACGATGCGACGCACGGGCGGGCGGGGGGGTGCGGCGCCCGCCCGGCGCCGTTCCCGCGGGCGCGGCCTAGACTGACGGCATGTCCGCACCTCTGCTGCAGCCCGACGCCGGCCCGGACCCGCTGGACCCCGGCTACGCCGACTCCGTGCGCGCCGCCCTGCTCGGCGGAGCCCTCGGCGACGCCCTCGGCGCCGCGGTCCGCCCGGCGGCCCCCGCCGGGAGCGCCGACGACGCCGGGCAGCTGCGGATCTCCTCCACCACCCAGCTGACCCTGGGCACCCTCGACGGCCTGCTGGAGGTGCTCGAGTGGGCCGCCGACGGCCTCGCGGCCGACGGCACGGCCTGCCTGTGGCTGTCCTACCTGCGCTGGCTGCGCGGCCAGGACGGGGCCCTTCCCGCCGAGGCACCGCAGCCGCCGGCCCGGCCCCTCGAGGACCACCCGGTGCTCCTGGAGCGCCGGGACACGGGCACCACGGCCCTGGCCGCGCTGCGCACGGGGCGGATGGGCGAGGTGCGCCGACCCGTGCTGCCCGGGTCCGGGGACGCGGGCAGCGTGCCCCGCTCGGCGCCGCTCGGGCTGCTGCCCCACGTGGGGTGGCGCACGCTGGCGCAGCTGGCCGTCGACGGCGCCGCGCTCACCCACGGCGAGGCGGAGGAGCAGTCCGCGGCCGCCGTCCACGCGTTCGCGGTCCAGGCCGCCGTGCGCGCCCGGCAGGAGGGCCTCGCCCACCCGGTCGCCGCCGCGGTGGAGGCCGCCCGGGCGACGGCCGGGCACCTGACCCGCCCGGCGGGCACGACCCGCCGCCTGCTCGGCGAGGCGGTGGCCGCCGGGGCGGCCGGTTCCCCGCCCGGGGACGGCGACGCGGCCCCGGCCGTGCTGGCGGCGGGGCTGCGGGCGGCCCTGGACGCGGAGCGGCGGGCGGACGGCCCGCAGGACGCGTGGCGCCGGGCCGTGGCCGCCGCGTCGCGCACCGGCGTCCCGTCCGCGGCGGGCGCGGTGGCCGGGACGGTCCTCGCGGCCGCGCACGGCACGGCCGCGCTGCCCCCGGACCTGCTCGCGCGGCTCGACGCCCGGGAGGCCGTCGAGGACCTCGCCGGACGCTGGCTCAGGACCGTGGGAGCGGCTCCAGACGCCTGACGGCCAGCCCGGCCCCCGACAGCGCCTCGGGCACCGTGACCGCCCCGGCCCGGCGGACCAGGTCCACGACGACCCCCGCGCAGGCCCGGGCGTCCTCGAGGGCGTCGTGGTGACGGCCCAGCGGGACCCCCGCGGCCTCGGCCGCCCGGGGCAGGGCGTAGGAGGCCAGCTCGTAGCCCCGCCGGGCCAGGGCCAGGCTGCACGCGTAGGACAGCGGCGCGTGCGGGGTGCCCGTCTCGGCGCACGCGGCGCGGATCACGCCCATGTCGAAGCGGGCGTTGTGCGCCACGAGCAGCTCCGCCGGGTCCTCCGCGAGGATCCACGCCTCGATCCGCGGCCACAGCTGCTCGAAGCGGGGGTGCCCGGCGACGGTGCGGGCGGTGATCCCGTGCACGCGCACGTTGCCGGGGTCGAACCCGTCGCGGGTCCGGGGCGGGCGCATGTACGCGGAGCGCTCCTCGACGACGACGCCGTCGCGCACCCGGACCAGGCCCACCGCGCACGGGGAGCCGGGGAACCGGTTGGCGGTCTCGAAGTCGATCGCGGTGAAGGACGGTCCGCCCGCGGTGCGGGCGGTCGCGGCGGCGGGGGCGGTCGTGGGGGAAGGCACCGCACCAGCCTACTGGGCCGGCCTCAGGCGGAGGGCACGCGCAGGTTCGCCTCGATCCAGTCGTCGGCCCGGGCCACGGCCTGGTTGACCTGGGCGGTGTCGAGGTCGTGGTGCAGGGCGTAGGCGACCGCCTGCAGCGGGAAGGTGCGGGCGTGCAGGCGCGCGCGCTCGTAGACGCCCTCGGACACGGCCCCGCGCAGGGCGTCCCACCCGTACCACAGCCCCAGCGAGGCGGCGTCGTGGGCCGGGTCGTAGAGGCACGCGTGGTCCCAGTCGATCACGCCCGTCAGCTGCGCCCCGTCCCAGAGCATGTTGTGGCCCATGAGGTCCCCGTGCACCAGCGTGGGGGCCACGGTGGGCAGGGCGGCCAGCTCGGCGACGGCGTGCCGGGCCGCGTCCCGGTTGCGGGGCAGCAGCCGCGGGATCACCTCGTCCAGGAGCACGTGCCGGCGCCGGTGCCCGCCCCAGTGCTGGCCGGGACGGTCGAGGTGGCGGGCGAAGCCGGAGGCGTCGACCCCGGCGAGCTCGGTGAGCACCCGGTGCAGGACGGCCGGGTCCACGTGCCCGGGCGGGTGGGGCACCCCGGGCACCCAGGTCAGGCCCACGCCGGTGTACCCGTCGGAGCGCACCACCCCGGTGAGCGGGCGGGGCGTGGCGAACGAGAACCGCGGCAGGCGCCGCAGCACCTCGGTGCGCCGCTCGACGTGGGCGCACGAGGTGGGGTTCTTGGCGATCCGCACCGAGATCACGTGCCCGACGTTGACGACCACGTGGGCGGAGCCGCCCGCGTGCACCTCCCAGTCCCCGCGGTCGGCGGTGATCCCCGCCTCCGCCAGGACGGCCTCGACCGCTCGGGCGAACGGCAGGTGCTGGAGGGAGGACCAGGGCATCGGGATCGTCTCGGCTCGGGGCTCAGTCGGGGTCCGCGGCGGCGCGCGGCACGGGGTCGAGGACGGCCAGCAGGTGGGGCAGCAGCGCCCGCAGGGCCTGCCCGCGGTGGCTGATGGCGTTCTTCTCGGCCTGCTCGAGCTGGGCGAGGGAGCGCTGCTGCCCCTCGGGGCGCAGCACCGGGTCGTAGCCGAAGCCGTGCTCGCCCACGGGTTCGCGCAGCAGGGTGCCGCGCAGCTCGCCCCGCTCGACGTGCTCGTGCCCGTCCGGGGTCGCGAGCGCCGCCGCGCAGACGAACCCGGCCCCGCGGTGGGCGTCGGGCACGTCGGCGAGCTGGTCCAGCAGCAGCCGCAGGTTCGCGGCGTCGTCGCCGTGGCGGCCCGCCCAGCGGGCGGAGAAGATCCCGGGCGCCCCGCCCAGGACGTCGACGGCGAGCCCGGAGTCGTCGGCCACGGCGACCAGCCCGGAGGCGGCGGCCGCGGAGCGGGCCTTGAGCAGGGCGTTGGCCTCGAAGCTGACCCCGTCCTCGACCACGTCGGGGGCCCCCACGGCCGCGGCGTCGACCACGAGCCGCTCGACGTCGGCGCCGGGCACCGCCTCGGCGAGCAGGGCCCGCAGCTCGGCGAGCTTTCCGGGGTTGCGGGTGGCCAGCACCACGCGGGCGCCGTCGGGCTCAGGCACCGCCGGCCTCCCGGAGGGTGCGCTGCTGGATCTGGGTGAGCTCGGCGCACCCCGCGAGCGCCAGGTCGAGCAGGGCGTCGAGCTCGGCGCGGTCGAACGGGGCGCCCTCGGCGGTGCCCTGCACCTCGACGAAGTCGCCGGAGCCGGTGACGACCACGTTCATGTCGGTCTCGGCGCGCACGTCCTCCACGTAGGGCAGGTCCAGCATCGGCACGCCGTCGATGATCCCGACCGACACGGCCGCGACGGTGTCGGTCAGCGGGCGGGCCCGGCGGGCCACGAGTCCCTCGGCCTGCGCCCAGGCCACGGCCTCGGCGAGGGCCACGTAGGCGCCGGTGATCGCCGCGGTGCGGGTCCCGCCGTCGGCCTGGAGGACGTCGCAGTCCAGCACCACGGTGTTCTCGCCCAGGGCGGTGAGGTCGATCACGGAGCGCAGGGAGCGGCCGATGAGCCGGGAGATCTCGTGGGTGCGCCCGCCGATCCGGCCCTTGACGGACTCCCGGGCCGAACGGGTGGAGGTCGCGCGCGGGAGCATGGCGTACTCGGCGGTCACCCAGCCGCGGCCCTCGCCCTTGAGCCAGCGCGGGACGCCCTCGGTCACGGAGGCGGTGCACAGCACCCGGGTGCTGCCGAACTCGATGAGCGCGGAGCCCTCCGCCTGCTGGGACCAGCCGCGGGTGATCGTGATGGGGCGCAGCTGGTCGGGGGTGCGGCCGTCGGCCCTGGCCGTCCCGGGGGTCGGGGGCTCCGGCGCGGTGGACTCGGCGGGGTTCTGCATGCCCCCCACCTTACCCCGCACCCTGCCCGGCGGCGCCCGCCGCTGCGGCCCCGCCGGCGCGTCCGGTGCGGGGCGGGGTGCGGCGGACGACGCGGTAGGTGTAGGCGGGCTCGGCCACCCCGATCGGCCCGGCGAAGACGGCCTCGGCCTCCTCGACGGCGCGGGTCGGCGAGTTCCACACCGGCAGGTGCGTCAGCAGCAGCTTCCGGGCCCCGGCGTCCCGGGCGGCCTCCCCCGCACGGCGGCCCGTGAGGTGGATGCCGCGCAGGGCGTCGTCGCGGCCCTCGTGGTAGGCGGCCTCGCACAGGAAGACGTCGGCGTCGCGCGCCGCCCGCACGAGCCCCTCGCACGCGTCGGTGTCCCCGGAGTAGGCCAGGGTGCTCGGGCCCATGACCCCGTCGTAGTCGATGCGCAGGGCGTAGGGCTCGGGGGTCGGGTGCTCCACGAGGTAGGGGGTCACGGTGAACGGCCCGATCCGCACGGGCCGCTCGGGCCGCCAGGCGTGGAAGTCGAACTCCCCGTGCATGCCGGGGCCGGCCGGCAGGCCGTGGGTGGAGGCCAGGTACCGGTCGGCACCCTCGGGGGCCCACAGCGGGATCCGGGGGGCGTCCCACCCGCGCGGGTCCCACTTGACGGCCACGTGCAGCCCGGCGAGGTCGATGCAGTGGTCCGGGTGCAGGTGGCTGACGAGCACGGCGTCGATCTGGTGCAGGTCGATGTGGCGCTGCAGGACCCCGAGGGCGCCGTTGCCCATGTCCAGCAGCACCCGCCAGATCCGGCCCCCGGCGTCCTCGCCGCTGACCAGGTAGCAGGACGCCGGCGAGTCCGGGCCGGCGAAGGAGCCGGTGCAGCCGATGATCGTCAGTTTCATGGGCGGGGTGCCTTCCAGGGGACCGGTGGGAGGGCGGCGGCTGCCGCCGGGGGCTCAGGGGCGGTGCGGGCCGGCGGCCATCTCCGGGGTGATCCGGGCCAGGGAGCCGGTGGGGTACTGCTCGGCCACGGAGCTGGTGTGCCGCACCCGGGCGACCTCGGGCCCCAGGAACCGGCGGGCCAGGACCTCGAAGGCCTCGGCGTCGCCCGTGGCGAGGAACTCGTGCTCGGCGGGCAGCCCGGGCTCGCGCTCGAGGCCGTGGCCCACGAGCGCCCGGTAGACGTCCTTGGCGGTCTCCTCGGCGCTGGAGACGAGGGTGACCGCGTCCCCCATCACGTAGGAGATCACGCCGGTCAGCAGCGGGTAGTGGGTGCAGCCGAGCACGAGGGTGTCCACCTCCGCGTCCCGCAGCGGGTCGAGGTAGGCCTGGGCGGTGGCCAGCAGCTCGGGGCCCGTGGTCACCCCGGCCTCGACGTAGTCGACGAACGCGGGGCAGGCCACGGAGTGCAGCCGCAGGTGGGGCGCCGCGGCGAAGGTGTCGTCGTAGGCGCGGGAGCCGACGGTGGCCTCCGTCCCGATCACCCCGATCCGCCCGTTGCGGGTGGAGGCCACGGCCCGGCGCACGGCGGGCTGGATCACCTCCACGACCGGGATCCCGTAGACGCGCGTGTAGCGCTCGCGCGCGTCGCGCAGCACGGCGGCCGAGGCGGTGTTGCAGGCGATGACGAGCAGCTTCACCCCGGAGTCGACGAGCTCGTCCATGATCCGCAGCGCGTGGGCGCGCACCTCCGCCAGGGGCAAGGGGCCGTACGGGCCGTGGGCGGTGTCCCCCACGTAGACGATCCGCTCGTGGGGCAGCTGGTCGATGATGGCGCGGGCGACGGTCAGCCCGCCGACGCCCGAGTCGAACACTCCGATGGGCGAGCCCGGGTTCGGCCCGGCCGCGGTGGGGGCGCCGGCCCCCGAGACGTCGTCATCCTGCATATCGACAAGAGGGTAGTCCCGCCCGGACCCCCGGCCCAAACCCCGCGGCGCACCGGCGGGCGTGATGCCGGTCACCGCGCGGCGGGCCCGGCGCGGTCCCCCGCGTCGGCGCTGGTCGGGGCGGGGTCACTCGCGCGGCAGCTCCTGGAGCAGGGCCTGCACGAGGGTCTCCTGCAGCCACGAGACGAAGTTGTACAGCAGCGACATGTACGTCTCGACGTCCTCGACGGCCGACCAGTCGTCGTGCGCGCCGATCCGCTCGGCGTCGGCCTCGCTGCGGATCCCGAGCCGGTCGGCGAGGACCAGGCGGACGTCGTTGAGGGCCCGGCCGAAGGCCCCGGCCTGCTCGGGGTCCAGCCGCACCGGCTCCGCCTCGAGGGCGAGCGCCGCCTGGCGCAGCGCCCCGATCTTGGCCTCGCGCAGCCCGCGCTCGGTGTAGCGGCGGAACTCCGCGGCCCGCTCGGGCTCGGTGCTCGCGTCGGGCAGCAGCCGGCGGACGGCGGGGTCCTCGGGGGCCGAGGCGTCCGCGGAGACCCCGAGCATGCGCTCGAGGGGGTCCTGCGGGTGCTCGTCGGGGGCCAGCGCCTCGGCGACGTCGGCGAAGAGCTTGCCGAGCACCTGCTTCTCGGCCGGCTCGAGGCGCGCGGTGATCCCCCGGCGGGTCGCGCGGAAGCCCTGGGCCATCTCAGCGGCCCCCCGCCTGCTCGAAGGTGGCCCACAGGCCGAACCCGTGCAGCGCCGCGGTGTGCGTCTCCGCCTCCTCGAGGGAGCCGCTGGCGACGACGGAGCGGCCGCTGTGGTGGACCTCCAGCATCAGCGCCCGGGCCCGCTCCTCCGGGTAGCCGAAGTAGGAGCGGAACACCCAGGTGACGTAGCTCATGAGGTTCACCGGGTCGTCCCACACCACCACGTTCCAGGGCAGGTCGGGGGCGAGCCCGGTGGTCCCCCCGGTCTCGGTGCCGGTGCCCGGCAGGACGGTGGCCGCGGCGGCGGCGGGCGCCCGGAGGACGGGGGCGGGCGGGGTGCGGAGCTCAGGCATGGTGGTCCCATCGTAGCCACAACGGGCGGGGCGGGCACCGGGCGTGGCTAGAGTGGTCCCCGTGAACCAGCGCACCCACGCGTGGGCCCCGCCGCCCACGGCACTGATGACCGACCACTACGAGCTGACCATGCTCCAGGCCGCCCTGCACTCGGGCACCGCCCACCGCCGCAGCGTGTTCGAGGTCTTCGCCCGCCGCCTGCCCGCCGGGCGCCGCTACGGGGTGGTCGCGGGCACGGGCCGGCTGCTGGAGGGGCTGTCCTCCTTCCGCTTCGGCGACGAGCAGCTGCGCTTCCTGGCCGGCACGGGGGTGGTCAACGACGCCACCCTGGGCTTCCTCGCCGACTTCCGCTTCACGGGCTCGATCTCGGGCTACGCCGAGGGCGAGGCCTACTTCCCGCACTCCCCCCTGCTCGTGGTGGAGGCCACGTTCGCGGAGGCCTGCGTGCTGGAGACCTACTTCCTGTCGGTGCTCAACTACGACAGCGCGGTCGCCTCCGCGGCCTCCCGCATGGTCGGGGCCGCCGCCGGGCGGCCCTGCATCGAGATGGGCTCGCGCCGGGCGCACGAGGAGGCCGCGGTCGCGGCGGCGCGGGCGGCCGTGATCGGCGGCTTCGACTCGACCTCGAACCTCGAGGCGGGGCTGCGCTACGGGCTGCGCACCGTGGGCACGGCCGCGCACTCCTTCACGCTGCTGCACGACTCCGAGGAGGACGCCTTCCGCGCCCAGCTGCAGTCGATGGGCCTGGGCACGACGCTGCTGGTGGACACCTACGACGTGGGGACCGCCGTGCGCCGGGCCGTGGAGCTGGCCGGGCCCGAGCTGGGCGGGGTGCGCCTGGACTCGGGCGACCTGGTCGCCCAGGCCGCCTGGGTGCGCGAGCTGCTCGACTCCCTGGGCAACCACCGCACCCGCATCACGGTCACCTCGGACCTCGACGAGTACGCGATCGCCTCGCTCAACGCGGCCCCCGTCGACGCGTTCGGCGTGGGCACCCGGGTCGTGACGGGCTCGGGCGCCCCGACGTCGTCGATGGTCTACAAGCTCGTGGCGCGCGAGGACGGCTCCGGGCGGTTGCGCCCGGTCGCGAAGGCCGCGAAGGGCAAGGCCTCGGTGGGCGGGCGCAAGCACGCCCTGCGCCGCCGCGACGAGCACGGGCGCGCCACCCACGAATTGGTCGGCATCGGGGCCATGCCCGAGGACGACGGCGACGACCGGCCGCTGCTGCAGGAGTTCGTGCGCGACGGCGAGCTGCTCGAGGGCTGGACCGGCCCGGAGGGCGTCGTGCGGGCGCGGGAGCGCCACGCGGCCTCCGTCGCGGAGCTGCCCCCGGCGGCCTGCCGGCTCAGCGAGGGCGAGCCCGTCCTGCCCACCGTCCTCGGCCCCGGCGCGGGGGCCTGAGCGACCCCGCCGCACCAGCACCGCACAGAGGAGGAACGCCATGAGGACCGCACTGATCGTCGTCGACGTGCAGAACGACTTCTGCGAGGGCGGCTCCCTGCCCGTCGAGGGCGGGGCCGAGGTCGCCGCCGCGATCTCCGAGCACCTCGAGGACCACCACCCCGACTACGCCGCCGTGGCCGCCACGCAGGACTGGCACGTGGACCCCGGGGAGCACTTCTCGCAGACGCCGGACTTCGTGCGCTCGTGGCCCGTGCACTGCGTGGCCGGGACCCGCGGGGCCCAGCCGCACCCGGACCTGGACACCGACTGGATCGGGGCGTGGTTCCGCAAGGGCGAGCACGCCGCCGCGTACTCGGGCTTCGAGGGCCTGCTCGCCCCCGACGCCGACGTGCCGATGGGCGACGACGAGGACGTCGAGGAGGAGGACGTCAGCCTCGACGACTGGCTGCGGGAGCAGGAGATCGAGGCGGTGGAGATCGTGGGCCTGGCCACGGACCACTGCGTGCGCGCGACCGCCCTCGACGCCGTCGAGGCCGGCTACGAGACCCGGGTGCTCGTGGGCCTCACCGCGGGCGTGGCCCCGGCGACCACGGAGCGGGCCCTCGAGGAGCTCGCCGCGGCCGGCGTGGAGCTCGTCGGCCCCTGAGCGATCCCCCGAGCGGCCCGCACCGCCCGCCCCGGCCGCGCTGGGGCGGGCGGCTCACTTGCGCCCGATGAACCAGTCCTGCAGCTTCTGCACGCGCGCCTGCAGCTGGGCCTCGTTGGCCTGTGCCACGGGCGGGCCCCCGCACACGCGGCGCAGCTCGTTGTGGACGACCCCGTGCGGGGTCCCGGTCCGGGCCGCCCAGGCCGAGACGTTCTTGGACAGCGTCGCGCGCAGCTCCTTGAGCCGGCGGTGGTCCGGGACGGCCGGCTCCGGGGCGGCGGGACCCCGGGCGGAGCGGCGCCGCGCGTGCTCGCGCTGGCGCTCGCGCAGCAGCTCGGAGACCTGGTCGGCGTCGAGCAGCCCGGGGATGCCGAGGAAGTCGGCCTCCTCCTCGGAACCCACCGCGACCCCGCCGCCGAAGGCGCCGCCGTCGAAGAGCACCCCGTGGAAGGAGGCGTCCGAGCCGATCGCCTCGAAGCGGCCCTGGGCCAGGGACGCGGAGGCCTTCTCCTCCCGGTTGGCGGCCTCGAGCAGGTCGTCGTCCCAGCCCTCCTCCGTGAGGTCGGCCGGCAGCCCCTCCGGCTCGGCGGCGGGGCGGTCGAGGGCGTGGTCCCGCTCGGCCTCCATCTCGTTGGCCAGGCCCATGAGGGCGGGCACCGAGGGCAGGAAGACGGAGGCCGTCTCCCCGCGCCTGCGGGCGCGCACGAAGCGGCCCACCGCCTGGGCGAAGAACAGCGGGGTCGAGGTCGAGGTCGCGTAGACGCCCACGGCCAGGCGCGGGACGTCGACGCCCTCGGAGACCATCCGCACGGCGACCATCCACCGGTCCTCGCCCGCGGCGAACTCGTCGATCTTGTCCGAGGCGGCCTTGTCGTCGGAGAGCACCACGGTGGGGCTCGAGCCCGTGATCCGCCGCAGCTGCGCGGCGTAGGCCTTGGCGTCCTGGTGGTCGGTCGCGATGACCAGGGCCCCCGCGTCCGGGACGGTGCGGCGCACCTCGGTCAGCCGCTGGTCGGCGGCCTGCAGGACGGAGGGGATCCACTGCCCCTCCGGGTCCAGCGCGGTGCGCCAGGCCTGGGCGGTGATGTCCTTCGTGAAGCCCTCCCCCAGCTCGGCGGCCATCTCCTCGCCCGCGCTCGTGCGCCAGCGCATCTGCCCGGAGTAGGCCAGGAAGATCACCGGGCGCACCACGTGGTCCTTGAGCGCGTCGCCGTAGCCGTAGGTGTAGTCGGAGGTCGAGCGGCGGACCCCGTCGGCGTCCTCCCGGTAGCGCACGAACGGGATCGGCGCGGTGTCGGAGCGGAACGGGGTGCCGGTGAGCGCGAGCCGGCGCACCGCCGGGTCGAACGCCTCCCGCAGCCCGTCGCCCCAGGTCAGGGAGTCCCCGGCGTGGTGGATCTCGTCCATGATCACGAGCGTGCGCCCGGCCTCGGTGCGGGCCCGGTGCAGCAGCGGCTTCATCGCGACCTGCGAGTACGTCACGGCCGCGCCCACGTAGTCGCGCCCGTGGGAGCCGTCCGCGTTCTTGAAGTTGGGGTCGATGGCCAGCCCCACCCGGGCGGCGGCGTCCGCCCACTGGCGCTTGAGGTGGTCGGTGGGGGTCACCACGGTGATCCGGTTGACGGTGCCCCGGTCGAAGAGCTCCTTCGCGACCCGCAGCGCGAAGGTGGTCTTGCCGGCCCCGGGGGTCGCCACGGCCATGAAGTCCCGGGGCTGGGTGTCGAAGTACCGCCGGAGGGCCTCGGCCTGCCAGGCGCGCAGCTTCGGGGCGGTGCCCCACGCGGCGCGGTCGGGGTAGGCCGGAGGCAGGTCGGCGGCGGCGGTGCCGCCGAACAGGGACAGCTGGTCGTCGTGGGACACGCTGCGACGTCCTCTCGCTCGTTCGTCGTCGCGCGGCGGGGCCGCGCGCTGGGGGCCGGTGCGGGCCCGTGCGGGGTTTCCGGGAGGGACCCGGCGCAGGGGGTCCCGGCGCCGGGTCCCGGGCTCGGACGCCGGGGCGGGCGGGCCGGGGGCGTGGTGCGGGCGGGCCCGGGCCGGGCGGTCCCGGTGCGGAGCCGCCGGACGGCGCTGCGGCGCAGCCGGACGGGGGCCCGCGGGGCCGCGGCGCCGGGGGCCACGCAAAAGCGCCCGCCGGCGGCGGGCGCTTCGGCGGGCGGACCCGGCTCAGCCCTGGTCGTCGTCCTGGCCGGGGCGCAGGCCCTCGTAGATCTCCTTGCAGGTGGGGCAGACCGGGAAGCGGCTCGGGTCGCGTCCGGGCAGCCAGACCTTGCCGCACAGCGCGATCACGGGCTCGCCCGAGAGGGCGGACTCCATGATCTTCTCCTTGCGCACGTAGTGCGCGAACCGCTCGTGGTCCCCGGGCTCCTGCAGCTCCCGGGTCTCCTCGCGCTCGATGGTCGAGGTGCCGCCCGCGGGACGTGCCGGATCGGTGCCGTAGGGGCTGTCGTCCAGCCCGCTGGTCGGGGTGCCGGTGGTCGACGCTGGGATGAGGTCCATGCGGGCCAGTTTACCCCCGTCCGTCCTCGGCCCGCGCCGGACCCGGCGCCCCGGTGCCGCGGCTCAGCGGAACTGCGCGACCTCCTGCAGCAGCTCGGGGGCGCGCCGGTCGTACCAGCGCCCGCCGAGGACGATCCCGCCCCAGCACAGCAGCGGCCCCAGGACGGCGCCCACGGCGAGCGCGGCCCAGCCCCACGCGGGCTCGCCGGTGAAGACCTGCACGAGGACGGGCACGGCAGCGGGCAGCACCAGCACGACGATCAGGCCCAGGGCCACGAACTGCACGAGCACGTTGAGCACCGTGAAGCCCTGCGGGGTCTTGAACGGCGACTGCCCGGGGGCGGCGACGGGGTAGGTGTAGCGGGCCGACATCACCGAGGACAGCCCCGCCCCGCCGAGCAGCGCCAGCAGGGTGGTCCCGGCCAGGCCGGGCAGCAGCTCCCACCGGCCCTGCAGGGCGAAGGGCAGCAGCAGCCCGAACGCGGACAGCGGCACGGCGATCACCAGCAGCGCGAGCACCCGCCCCGCGCGGTCGTCGCGCCCGCGCACGCCGGTGAGCAGGTGCAGGGAGACCGCGGTGTTGTCGAAGGAGACGTCCCCCGAGATCTGGTAGGCGAGCAGGGCCGCGAACATCGGTCCGAGGGCGTAGAAGAGGAACCCGGCGCCGGTCTGGGCGCTGGAGAACCACACGACCGCGGCGATGGCGGGCACGACGACGAGGGCCCCGGAGTAGCGCGGGTCGCGGACCCAGTAGACCAGGCAGCGGGCGGCCACCGCCGCCCAGGCCCGCTCGGGCACCCGGTCCAGCAGGCCGGCCCCGGACCCGGCGCGCCCGGCGGCGGTGCGCTCGGTCACCACGGAGGTCAGGGCGCGCTGCTGCACGGCCCGCCACGCGAGCACGAGGGCGGCGACGGTGAGGGCCGTCAGCCCGGCGCGCAGTCCCGCGTCGGCCCAGCGCCCGGCGGCGGCGTCGGCGGGCACGGCCCACACGGCGCCGACGGGGGTCCAGGCGAGGACCCCGGCCCACTGCGGCAGCCGGTCCCAGACCTGCTCGAGCCCGCTCATCAGCCCGGAGAACACCGGTCCCAGCAGGACCAGGCCCAGCAGCGCGGCCAGGGACAGCGCCTCGGTGACCCGACGGCGCCGGCCCAGCCCCACGGCCAGGGCGGTCACGCAGCGGGAGCCCGCGACGAGCAGGGCCAGGGCGAGGGGCAGGCACAGCAGCGCGGCGGCGAGCGCGGCCGGCGAGGAGCGCCAGGAGGCCGTCGCGGCGAGCAGCGCCACGACGGTCAGCACCCCGGGCACCCCGACGAGGGCGCCCAGGGCCTGGCCCCACTGGACCTGGCCGGTGCTCAGCGGGAACAGGGCCAGCCGGGCCGGGTCCAGGGTCGCGTCGGCGCGGGAGGAGAGCACGGGGACCAGCCACCAGGCGGCCACGAGCGCGGAGCCGGCCAGCACGAGCACCGTGCGCACGAGCTCGGCGGGCTGCCCGCCTAGCACGACCAGACCGACCACGACCGTGCCGAGCAGGAACAGGAAGTAGGCGGCGCCGAGGACCGTGCCCACGAGCACCCACGTGCTGCGGGTCATGGTGTTGACGAGGATGCGGGCCTTGAGCCCGACCAGGCGCAGCGCCGGCCGGGTCCCGGCCGCGGGGCCGGGACCCGGCACGGGGGCGGGGGCCGGCACGGGGCTCACTCCGGGCGCAGCCACGACAGCCCCTCTCCCCCGTCGGCGCGCCCGCCGACGAGGTCCACGAAGCGGTCCTCGAGGGAGGCCCCGGCCCGGACCTCGTCGACGGTGCCGGCGGCGAGCACCCGGCCGCGGTCGAGCACGGCCACGTAGTCGCACATCCGCTGGACGAGGTCCATGACGTGGCTGGAGACGACGACGGTCCCGCCGCCGTCGACGAACCCGTGCAGGATCGCGCGGATGTTGGCGGCCGAGACGGGGTCGACCGACTCGAACGGCTCGTCGAGCACGAGCAGGCTCGGGGCGTGGATCAGCGCCCCGGCCAGGGCGATCTTCTTGGTCATGCCCGCGGAGTAGTCCTGCACCTGGGTGCCGGCGTCGCCGAGGAGGTCCATGGCCCGCAGCAGGTCCTCGGTGCGCTCGGCCACGGTCGCCCGGTCCATCCCGCGCAGCAGCCCGGAGTAGGTGACGAGCTGGCGGCCGGTGAGGCGGTCGAACAGGTGCACCCCGTCCGGGAGCACGCCCATCAGCTGCTTGGCCCGCCGCGGCTCCCGCCACACGTCCGCCCCGGCGACCCGCACCGTGCCGGCGGTCGGGCGCAGCAGTCCGGTGGCCATCGACAGCAGGGTCGTCTTGCCCGCCCCGTTGCGGCCGACGAGGCCGAAGAAGGAGCCGCGGGGGACGTCGAGGTCGACCCGGTCCACGGCGGTCTTGGCCGAGGGGTCGCCGGGCCGGCCGAAGACCCGCACGAGCCCGCGCACGGACAGGGCGGGGGTCCCCCCGGGACGGTCCGGGGGCGGCGGGCCCTGCTGGGGCAGGGGCGGGGGGCGGTCCGGGGACGGCGGCGCGGGAGAGCTCATGGGGCCAGCCTAGGCAGGGGCGCGGGCCGGGACATCCGGCGCACGGCGGATCCCGGGCCCGCCGCGCGGGCGGGAGCGGGGGCGGTCTCCGCCCCGGGGCGGAGGCCGCCCCGGGGCTCAGAACAGGGCGCGCATCAGGGCGCCGCGGGCGGCGACCACCCGGGGGTCCTCGCCGCCGACGACGTCGAAGAGCTCCAGCAGGCGGCGGCGGACGGTGTCGCGGTCCTGCCCGGCGGTGCGGCGCACGAGCTCCAGCAGCCGGCGGAAGGCGTCCTCGACGTGCCCGCCGGAGACGTCGAGGTCGGCCACGCGCAGCTGGGCGTCGACGTCGTCCGGGGCGGCGGCGGCCTCGGCGCGCACGGCGGCGGCGTCCAGCGGCATCACGCGCTGGAGCAGGTGCACCTGGGCCAGGGCGAGCTTCGCCTCCCGGTCCCCGGGGTTCTCGGCGATGGCGCGGCGGTAGGCGGCCTCGGCCCCCTCGAGGTCGCCCGCCTCGAGGGCGTCCACGGCCTCCTGGTGCAGGGGCGGCAGCGGCGCCGGCTCGTCGTCGGCGCGCACGGGCTCGACCGTGCCGGTGATCCCGTTCTGCTCGGCCAGGGCCAGCAGCTCGTCGAGGTACTGCGCGGCCTGCTCGGCCGGCACGGTGGTGTTGAACAGCGGCACGGGCCGGCCCCCGAGCAGCGCCACGACCGTGGGCACCGACTGCGCCTGGAACATCTGGGCGATCTCCGGGGCGGCCTCGGCGTCCACCGACGCCAGCAGGATCCGGCCGCGGTGGCGGTCGACGAGCTCGGCGAGGGTGTCGGTGAAGGCCACCGACTGCTCGGAGAAGCGGGCCCAGAGGGCGAAGACGACCGGCACCTGCGCCGAGAGCTGGGCGAGCTCCTGGACCTCGGCGGCGGTCACCTCCCGCCGGTACCCGCCCGGTGGGGCGTCCTGGCCCGCGCCCTGCCCGGCGGCGGGGGGCGGGGTCGCCGCCCCCAGGTCCACGGCGCCGCGGACCGAGGCGGGCAGCGGGGCCTGCTGCGGAGCGGTGCCGGCGGGGCGGGGCTGCTGGTGCTGGAACTCGTTCACGTCGAAAACGTCCTCTCGCGGGGTGTGCGGTCGTCGGGGCGCCGGCGCGGGCGCGGGTCCGGACTCGATTATCGGCCCCCGCGCCCCGGGGCGACCACCGGGGCGGGCCCGTGTCCGCTCCCGGCGTGAACGGGCGGCCCCGGGGCGGGCCGCCCGCACGGTCCCGGTGCCCCCGGCCGGCGACGGGGTGCGCGGCGGGCGGGCTCAGCGGCGGGTGCGCCAGCAGCGCTCGTGCCAGTGGCGCCGGTCCTCGAACGCGGCCCGGGCCCCGAGCAGGGAGTCCTGCTGCCAGACGACGAGGTGGGCGGTGCCGGGGCGGATGGTGCGGCCGCACCCGGGGCACGTGTAGTCCTTCACGGCGTTGGCGGGGCGGACGTGGCGGACCGTCCAGTCGCCGTCGGCGGCCCGTTCGACGACGGGGGCGGGCTCGAGGACCCGCTCGACCGACCACGGCTCCCGGCCGGCGGCCCGCTGCCACTTGGAGGCCCGGGCACCGCCGGGCGGCCCGCCGGAGCGTCGGGCCCGGGAGGAGCGGTTGGAGCGCGGCACGGTCCGGATTCTCTCACACGCCCCGCGCCCGCCCCGCCCCCGGGGCGGGCGCCCGCCGTCGGGACCACCGCCGCGCCCCCGCTAGGCTGGTGCCCGTGCGTCTCGTCATTGCCGATTGCTCCGTCGACTACGAAGGGCGCCTGCGCGCCCACCTGCCCGCCGCCCGCCGCCTGCTGGTCGTGAAGGCCGACGGCTCGGTGCTCGTCCACTCGGACGGCGGCAGCTACAAGCCGCTGAACTGGATGAGCCCCCCGGCCCGCCTGCACGTGGCCCCGCCGGCGCCCGAGCTGGCCGCGGAGGGCGTGGTCGAGACCTGGACGGTGCAGGCCGCCAAGAGCGACGACCGGCTCGTCATCCAGGTCTTCGCCGTGCACGAGGACGTCTCCCACGAGCTCGGGGCCGACCCGGGGCTGGTCAAGGACGGCGTCGAGGCGGACCTCCAGCGCCTGCTCGCCGAGCAGCTGGAGCTGCTGGGCCCGGGCCACACCCTGGTGCGCCGGGAGTACCCCACGGCGATCGGGCCCGTGGACATCCTCGCCCGTGCGGCCGACGGGGCGACGGTCGCGGTCGAGCTCAAGCGCCGCGGCGACATCGACGGCGTCGAGCAGCTCACCCGCTACCTGGAGCTGCTCAACCGCGACCCCCTGCTGGCCCCCGTGCGCGGGGTCTACGCGGCGCAGCTGATCCGCCCGCAGGCCCGGGTGCTCGCCGAGGACCGGGGCATCACGTGCGTCACCCTCGACTACGACGCCATGCGCGGGGTCGACGACAGCGCCTCACGGCTGTTCTGAGCCCGCCCGGCGCGCCGGGCCCCCGCGACGGCGGGACGGATCTGTTGACCGCCCCCCGGGGATGTGTGAAGCTGAACGCGTTCTGAGTTCCATGTACCGCATGCTCGCAGAACGGGTAAAGCGAGCGTGACGTTCGACCTGGACCCGGACCCGCCGCCCCCGGCACGACCGGGGGACGGACCCGGCCGGCGCGCATCTCGTGACACCGCCCTGGTGCACATCCCCGTGCACCTTTCTTCACCCCAGTCTCGCAAGGAGAGATCTTCCATGGCCCAGGGCACCGTCAAGTGGTTCAACGCCGAGAAGGGCTTCGGCTTCATCACCCCCGACGACTCCGACTCCGACGTCTTCGTCCACTACTCGGAGATCCAGTCGGGCGGCTTCCGCACCCTCGAGGAGAACCAGCGCGTCGAGTTCGAGATCGGCCAGGGCCAGAAGGGCCCGCAGGCCACCGGTGTGACCGTCATCTGAGCGGTCCCGCCCGTACCGGCGACGGAAGGGCCCCCACCCGTGCGGGTGGGGGCCCTTCCCCCGTCCCGGCGAGGACGCCGGGGACGGGACGCGTTTCAGGCCCCGCCGGCGATGCGCCGCTCGACGGCGGCGCCGGCGGCGGCCAGCTGCTCCACGAAGTGCTCGTAGCCGCGGTCGACGTGGCCCACCCCGTGCACCTCGGTCTCCCCCTCGGCGGCCATGCCCGCGATCACGAGGGCCGCCCCGGCGCGGATGTCCTTGGCCTCCACCGGCGCCCCGGACAGCAGCGGCACCCCGGTCACCAGGGCGTGGTGGCCGTCCAGGCGCACCCCCGCGCCGAGGCGCTCGAGCTCGGCCGTGAAGCCCCAGCGGGCCTCGAAGACGTTCTCCGTGACCATCCCGGAGCCCTCCGCGACGGCGTTGAGGGCCACCACGAACGGCTGCAGGTCGGTCGGGAACCCGGGGTAGGGCAGGGTCGAGACGTTCACCGCCCGCGGCCGCTCGGGACCGGTCACCACGAGGCGGCCGTCGCCGGTGTCGACCCGGCAGCCGGCGGCGCGCAGCTTGTCCAGCACGACCGTCAGGTGGTCGGGCTCGGCTCCGAGGATCTCCACGGTGCCGCCGGTCACCGCCGCGGCGAACGCCCAGGTGCCGGCCACGATCCGGTCGGGCACGGTGCGGTGCTCGACCGGGTGCAGGGCCGCCACCCCGTGCACCGTGACGGTGCTGGTGCCCAGGCCCTCGATCCGGGCTCCCATGCCCTGGAGCATCCGCCCGATGTCGACGATCTCGGGCTCGCGGGCCGCGTTGTCCACCACGGTGGTGCCCTCGGCCAGGGTCGCCGCCATCATGAGGTTCTCGGTGGCCCCGACCGAGGGGTAGTCCAGCCGGAACGCCGTCCCCCGCAGCGCCTCCGGGACGGAGGCGACGAGGTAGCCGTGCTCGATCTGCAGGACGGCGCCCATGGCCTCGAGCCCGGCGCGGTGCATGTCCAGCCCGCGGGCACCGATGGCGTCGCCGCCGGGGAGCGCGACCTCCGCGGTGCGGCACCGGGCGACCAGCGGCCCCAGCACGGAGATGGACGCGCGCATGGCCCGGACGAGGTCGTAGTCGGCCTGGTGGTGCAGCCGGGCCGGGACGTCGATGCGCACGGTGCGCTCGGCCCGGTCGTAGGCGACCCCGCAGCCCAGCCGGCGCAGCAGCTCGGCCATGATGACGACGTCGTGGATCTCGGGCACGTTGCCGATCGTCGTCTCGCCCTCGGCCAGCAGCGCGGCGGCCATGAGCTTGAGCACGCTGTTCTTCGCCCCGGACACGCGCAGCGTCCCGTGCACCGCGGTGGGCCCGTGCACGACGATCTTGTCTTCCATCAGCACTCCTGCAACGTCCTCGGCCCGGGGCACGGGGCCCCGGGCACGGACGCGGCCTCCGCACCGGTGGTGCGGAGGCCGCGTCGGGTCGGGCGACCGGGCTCGGCCCGGCCGCGGCGGTCCTGGCTCAGGCCGCGGCGCCCTCGAACTCCACGCTGTCGGCCACGATCGTCACGCGGTCGTTGTCGACGGTGACGAACCCGGCGTCGATGGTGCCCTCGAGGCGCTCGCCGTCGACCGGGTCCACGGCGAAGGCACCGGGCTTGAGCAGCCCCGCGACGGCCTCGTGGCCGGGCAGGATCCCGATGTCGCCCTCGGAGGTGCGCACGCGCACCATGCGGGCGGCCCCGGCCCAGATCGAGCGGTCCAGGGAGACGACTTCGACGATCATCTCAGCCACGGCTACTTGCCACCGGTCCGGGACTTGATCTCGTCCCACTGGCGCATGACGTCGTCCAGGCCGCCGACGTTGTAGAACGCCTGCTCGGGCACGTGGTCGAACTCGCCGTCGCAGATCTTCCCGAAGGCCTCGATGGTCTCGGCGATCGGCACGGTGGAGCCCTCCACGCCGGTGAACTGCTTCGCCGTGTAGGTGTTCTGCGACAGGAACTGCTCGATGCGCCGGGCGCGGGAGACGACGACCTTCTGCTCCTCGGAGAGCTCCTCGACGCCCAGGATCGCGATGATGTCCTGCAGCTCCTTGTTCTCCTGCAGGATCGACTTCACGCGCACGGCCACGTCGTAGTGCTGCTGGCCGACGATCTGCGGGTCGAGGATGCGGGAGGTGGAGGTCAGCGGGTCGATCGCCGGGTACAGGCCGCGGGAGGCGATCTCGCGGGAGAGCTCCGTGGTCGCGTCCAGGTGGGCGAAGGTGGTCGCCGGCGCCGGGTCGGTGTAGTCGTCCGCGGGGACGTAGATCGCCTGCATGGAGGTGATCGAGTGGCCCCGGGTCGAGGTGATCCGCTCCTGGAGCACGCCCATCTCGTCGGCGAGGTTGGGCTGGTAGCCCACCGCCGAGGGCATGCGGCCCAGCAGGGTCGAGACCTCGGAGCCGGCCTGGGTGAACCGGAAGATGTTGTCGATGAACAGCAGCACGTCCTGGTTCTGCACGTCGCGGAAGTACTCCGCCATCGTCAGGCCGGTCAGGGCCACGCGCAGACGCGTTCCCGGCGGCTCGTCCATCTGGCCGAAGACGAGCGCGGTGTCCTTGAGGACGCCCGCCTCCTCCATCTCCACCCACAGGTCGTTGCCCTCGCGGGTGCGCTCGCCGACGCCGGCGAACACGGAGGTGCCGCCGAAGTTGCGGGCCACGCGGGTGATCATCTCCTGGATGAGCACCGTCTTGCCCACGCCGGCGCCGCCGAACAGGCCGATCTTCCCGCCCTTGATGTAGGGGGTGAGGAGGTCGATCGACTTGATGCCGGTCTCCATCATCTCCGTGGCGCCCTCGAGCTCCGCGAAGGACGGGGCCTTGCGGTGGATCGGCCAGCGCTCGGTGATCTCCAGGGAGGCGGTCTCCACGTCGAGGGCCTCGCCCAGGACGTTGAAGATGTGGCCCTTGACCACGTCGCCCACGGGCACGGAGATCGGGGCGCCGGTGTCGACGACCGCGGCGCCGCGGACGAGGCCGTCGGTCAGCTGCAGGGAGATCGCGCGGACCATGTTGTTGCCGAGGTGCTGGGCGGTCTCGAAGGTGATCTTCTTCGGCTCGCCGTTGAGCTCGTACTCGGCGGTCAGGGCGTTGTAGACGTCCGGGACGGAGTGCTCCGGGAACTCGATGTCCGCGACCGGGCCGATGACGCGCGCGACGCGGCCGGTGGCGCCGCCCGCGACCGGCTGCCCGGCCTGTTCGCTGATGGTGGCAGTCATTTCTCTCACTTCACTGATTGCGGTGGGTGGTTGCTGGATCGCCGGGGCGGGGTCACTCGAGGGCCGCGGCGCCGCTCACGATCTCGGTGAGCTCGGTGGTGATCGCGGCCTGACGGGCGTTGTTCATCAGGCGCGTGTACTTCTTGATCAGCTCGTCCGCGTTGTCGCCGGCCGCCTTCATCGCCCGCTGACGGGCGGCGAGCTCGCTGGTGGCCGCGTTGGCCAGGCACGCGTAGAGGCGGGCGTCGATGTAGCGCGGGAGCACCGCGTCGAGGAACTCCTCCGGGTTCGGCTCGAACTCGAAGGTGCTCGAGGGCTCCTCCAGCTCGTCGAAGTCCTTGGCCACGTCGTCCGTCAGGGCGTTGGCGTCCACGACCTCCAGCGGCAGCAGGCGCAGCACGCGCGGCTCCTGGACGACCATCGAGCGGAAGACCGTGTAGACCACGTGGATCTCGTCGACGCCGCCCTGCTCGTAGGGGGTCTCGAGGTCCTCGACCAGCACGCGGCGCAGCTCGCGGGCCCGGTCCGCCTGGGCGTTGTCCGTGTCCCCGGTCCAGTTGCGCTCGTAGCCGCGGCGGCGGAAGTCGAAGTACGCCTGCGCCTTGCGGCCGACCAGGTAGACCTTGACCTCCTTGCCCTCGCTGCGGAGCAGCTCCATGAGCGACTCCGCCTCCTTGAGCACGTTGGAGGAGTACGACCCGGCCAGGCCCCGGTCCGAGGTCATGATCACCACGGCGGAGCGCCGGGCGTCCTCGACCTTCGTCGTCAGGACATGGGAGACGTTGTGCTGGCCGGCCACCTGCGAGACGGCGCGGGTGAGCGCGTTCGCGTACGGCCGCGCGGCGTCCACGCGCTGACGGGACTTGTTGATGCGCGAGGTCGCGATCATCTCCATGGCCTTGAAGATCTTCTTCATGGACTTGGTCGACGCGATCTTGTTCCGGTAGACCCGGATCTGCGCTCCCATGTGACTTCCTTTCGTCACCGAGGCCGGTGCGCCGCCGCGGGCGGCGCACCGGTCGGACGGCTACTTCTTGACGATCCGTTCCTGGTCGACCTCGGAGGCGTCGAGGGGCTGGTGCTCCTCGTGGCCGGCCTCGATCCCGTGGTTGGTCCCGCGGAAGTCCCGCTTGACCTCGCCGACGGCGGTCTCGAGGGCCGCGACGGCGTCGTCCTCGAGCTTGCCGGTGGCGACGATCGAGTCCATGACGTTCGTGGTGCGGCGCACGTGGTCGAGCAGGGCCCGCTCGAAGTCCTGCACGTCGGCGACCTCGACCTCGTCCAGGTGGCCGTTGGTGCCGGCCCAGATCGAGACGACCTGGTCCTCGACGGCGTACGGGGTGTACTGCTTCTGCTTGAGCAGCTCCATCAGGCGCGCGCCGCGCGTCAGCTGCTGGCGGGAGGCGGCGTCCAGGTCGGAGGCGAACATCGCGAACGCCTCCATGGACCGGTACGAGGCCAGCTCGAGCTTCAGCGTGCCGGAGACCTTCTTCATCGCCTTGATCTGGGCGGCGCCGCCCACGCGGGAGACGGACACGCCCACGTCCACGGCGGGACGCTGGTTGGCGTTGAACAGGTCCGACTGCAGGAAGATCTGCCCGTCGGTGATGGAGATGACGTTGGTGGGGATGAAGGCGGAGACGTCGTTGGCCTTCGTCTCGACCAGGGGCAGGCCCGTCATCGACCCGGCGCCGAGCTCGTCCGAGAGCTTGGCGCAGCGCTCGAGCAGGCGGGAGTGCAGGTAGAAGACGTCGCCCGGGTAGGCCTCGCGCCCCGGCGGGCGGCGCAGCAGCAGGGACACGGCACGGTAGGCCTCGGCCTGCTTGGACAGGTCGTCGAAGACGATCAGGACGTGCTTGCCGCCGTACATCCAGTGCTGGCCGATGGCCGAGCCGGTGTAGGGGGCGAGGTACTTCAGGCCCGCGGACTCGGAGGCGGGGGCGGCCACGATCGTGGTGTACTCCAGGGCCCCGTTGTCCTCGAGGGTCTGGCGCACGCCGGCGATGGTCGAGGCCTTCTGGCCGACCGCCACGTAGATGCAGCGCACCTGCTTGGAGACGTCGCCGGACTCCCAGTTGGCGCGCTGGTTGAGGATCGCGTCGACGGCGAGGGCGGTCTTGCCGGTCTGGCGGTCGCCGATGATCAGCTGGCGCTGGCCGCGCCCGATCGGGATCATCGCGTCGATGGCCTTGATGCCGGTCTGCAGCGGCTCGTGCACCGACTTGCGCATGGTCACGCCGGGGGCCTGCAGCTCGAGGGCGCGGCGGCCCTCGGCCTCGATGGGGCCGAGGTCGTCGATGGGCTGGCCGAGGGTGTCGACCACACGGCCGAGGTAGGCGTCGCCGACCGGCACGGAGAGGACCTCCCCGGTGCGGTGCACCTCCTGGCCCTCCTCGATCCCGCGGAAGTCGCCGAGGACGACGACGCCGATGTCGCGCACGTCCAGGTTCTGGGCGAGGCCCAGGGTGCCGTTCTCGAAGCGCAGCAGCTCGTTGGCCATGACCGAGGGCAGGCCCTCGACGCGGGCGATGCCGTCGGCGGCGCTGCTGACCCGGCCGACCTCGACTCGTTCTGCGGCGCCGGGCTCGTAGGACGCGGCGAACTCGCTCAGCGCGCTGCGCACCTCGTCGGCGTTGATGGTGACTTCGGACATGTCCTGTCCCTGCTCTCCTAGTTCGTGATCACTGCCGCGGCGGTGACCGTGAGTCCATTCTGTGGCGCCGGCGCGGTGGGCCGCCGCCGGCCGGCACGGCCGGGCCGCCCCGCGAAGGGGGTCAGGCCCGGATGCGCTGGCGCAGCTCGTCGATGCGGGTGGCGACGCTGCCGTCGATGACCTCCTCGCCGACCTGGACCCGCAGCCCGCCGATCAGGGCGGGGTCGAGCTCCTCGGTCAGCTTCAGGTCCTTGCCGTACAGCACGTTGAGCTGGTGCTGCAGGCGGGAGCGCTGCTCCTCGGTCAGCGGGCGGGGAGTGCTCACCCGGGCGATCCACCACTCGCGGCGGGCGGCGACCTCCTCGGCGAAGCGCTCCACGAGCCGCCCGACCAGGGCGCCGCGGGGCGAGAGCACGGCCTGCTCGATGAGCAGGTCGGCCTCCTCCGAGACGCCGGGGGCCAGGCGGCGGGCCAGGCGCGTCCTCGCCTCGGTGGACGCGCGGGGGTCGCCGAGGGCGGTCTGCGCCTCGGGCGAGCCGTCGAGCACGCCCTTGAAGGCGATCAGCTCGTCCACCAGCCGCTCCAGTCCTTCCACGCCGGCGCGGTTCTCCGCGGCGGCCGCCGTGAGGGCGACCCCGGCGTGCTCGAGGGCGTCGCCGATCCCGCGGTCGTCGCTCCAGCGGCGCTCCGCCAGGGCGGCGACGACCTCCACTGCCTCCGGGGAGACCTTGCCGGTGAACAGGCGGCGGATGACCTGCACCCGCGCCTCCCCCGGGTAGGAGGGATCGGTGAGGGAGCGCCGCAGCGCCCCGTTCTCGTCCAGGACGGCCAGCACGCCGAAGACCTCACGGGCGAGCGCGGGACGGGCGGAGCCCGCCCAGCGCTCGACCGCGGCGGCCGACTGGGCGCGGGGGTCGTTGCTCGTCGCCGCCATTATCGCGCCGCACCCGCGTTGCGCTGCTGGTCGGCCTCGAGGTCCGCGAGGAAGCGGTCGACCACGCGGTTGGCGCGCGCGTCGTCGTCGAGGGTCTCCCCCACGATCTTCGACGCGAGCTGCGTGGCGAGCACGCCGACCTCGTTGCGCAGCGACACGACGGCCGCCGAGCGCTCGGCCTCGATGGTGCGGTGGGCGTTCTCCGTGATCCGCGCCGACTCGGCGTTGGCCCGGTCCTTGAAGTCCGCGAGGATCTTCTCGCCCTCGGTGCGGGCCTCCTCGCGGATCTTCTGGGCCTCCAGGCGGGCGCTCTCCAGCTGCTGGTTGTACTCGTCCCGCGCGGCGGCGGCCTCGGCCTGCGCGGCCTTGGCCTTGGCGAGACCGCCCTCGATGGCCTCCGTGCGCTCCTGGTAGACGCGCTCGAAGGCCGGGACGACGAACTTGACGACGAGGAAGAGCAGGATCAGGAACCCGATGAGGGTGATCGCCATCTCCCACACGTTGGGGAAGAGGGGGTTCGCCCCCTCCTCGGCTGCCAGCACCAGTGTCATGTTCGCGATTCCTGTTCTCTCGGAAGGACTAGTAACGGGGGCGCCACTCAGGCAATGAACGCGAGCACGAACCCGAGGATCGCGAGCGCCTCGACCACGGCGAAGCCGAAGAACAGCATGGGCTGCAGGACGCGCTGGGACTCGGGCTGACGGGCGACGGACTGCATGTACGCGGCGAAGATCAGACCCACGCCGATGCCGCCGCCGATGGCGGCCAGACCGTAACCGATGGCGCTGAGCGAACCAGTCATGAGGGGTGTTTCCTTTCTAGGTGCCCGGGTCGGGCGTCGTAGCCGGGATTCGGCTCTGGACAGTTCGGGGAGGCTCGTCGCACCGGCCGGGGCCGGTGCCCGCGGGTCAGTGGCCCTCTTGCAGGGCGCCCTGGACGTAGACCGCGAAGAGCAGGGTGAAGATGTAGGCCTGGAGGACCTGGATGAGGATCTCCAGGAAGTAGATGAAGACGCCCAGCACCGTGGAGCCCACGGAGACCACGCTCAGCAGCCCGCCGTTGGTGAGCAGGAAGGCGGTCATCGACGCGGCGACCATGAGGGCGAGGTGGCCGGCGAACATCGTCGCGAACACACGCAGCGCGTGGGTGACCGGGCGGATGATCAGGTTCGAGAGGAACTCGATCGGGATGAGGAAGACGTAGAGGGCCTTCGGGACGTCCGGCGGCATGGTCATCTTGCCCATGAACCCGCCGAACCCGTGGCGCTTGATGCCCATGAACACCCAGGTGACGTAGGCGATGCCCGCCAGGACATAGGCGGAGCCGGCGTGGGAGAGGGTCGGCAGCTGCAGCACGGGGATCGAGCCGAAGAGGTTGTTCACGAGGATGAAGAAGAAGAACGTGAACAGCAGCGGGATGTAGGGGCGGAACTCCTTCTCGCCGATGATGTCCCGGCCGAGGTGGTTGCGCACGAAGCCGTAGCCGGCCTCGCCGAGGTACTGGGCCTTGGAGGGGACCAGCGCGCGGTGGCGGATGGCCCACATGAAGAAGCCCGCGATCAGCACGACCGACAGGAGGATCAGCAGCATCTGCTTGCCGAACTCGAAGGTTCCCAGCTCGAAGAACGGAGGAAGGTGCATCTCGTCGACGGTCGGAGCGGTGAACCCTCCGGTCGCGGGGAGCCTCAGGGCGGCGTTCAATGCGGGTCCTTTCTGCAGTGCTCTGGCCGGGTGTCACGGTCGGGGCGCCGAGTCCGGGCCGGACTGGTGCGGGTGGTGAGGATCAGCTCCGCCGGAGGTCTTGTCGCGCCGGAGCGCCGCCTGCATGTGGAGGTACACGACGTAGATCCCGGAGGCGGCGCCGATGCACGCTCCCAGGACCACGATCCACCGGGTTCCCAGCACGCGATCCGCACCCCACCCTACCAAACTCCAGAACCCGATCCCGATCACCACGTAGGCGAGTGTCGCCAGGGCCCCGGCGGCCCCGCCGCCCTCCACGAGCTGCCCGGCGGTGCGCAGCCCGCGCCCCGTCCGGGGGGTCTCCCCCGTCCGGCCGGGGGCGCCGTCCGGACCGCCGCCGGGGGCGGCTCCGGGCCCGCCGGGGGCGTCGCGCGGGGGCCCGGCGGCCGGGTCCTCCGGGAAGCGTCCCCCGGGACCGCGCCCGGGGTCGTCGCCGGGTCCGCGGCCGGGGTCCTGGGGGTGGGTCACGGGCTCGCTCCCTCGGGGTCGTGATCGGGGTCGGGTCCGGTCCCGGCGGGCCGGGCGGCGGCCCGCCGGTGCCAGCGGGCGGCCAGCGCGGCCGCCGCGGCGAGCCAGCCGACGACGCCGGCGACCGCGCCCGCGCCGAACCACGGGCGCTCGAGGGCCTCCGGCGCCGGGACGGTGAGCAGCACCCACCCGAGGACGAGGACCTTCAGGACGTAGGTGGCCGCCAGGGCGGGGGCCGCGACGGGGGTCGCCGCCCGGGCGGTGAGGGCGGTCACGGCGAGGGTGAGGGCGGCGACGGCCGCCACGAGCCCGGCCCCGGCCAGGGCGCTGAGCAGGGCCGCGCTCATGCGCGGGCGCCCCGGCCGCGGCGGGCCCGCGCCGTGCGGGCCAGGAGCTCGGGCAGGGTCAGGTAGACGGCGAGCACGGCGACGGCGAAGGCCCCGGCGAGGACGGTCGTGGTGGTCCCCCCGCGCAGGCCCAGCAGGGAGGCGGCCGAGACGAGCACGGTGGCCCCGGCGACCACGAGGGCGGAGCCGAGGTGGCTCAGCCCGGTGTCGGTGAGCCGCTGATAGACGTGCCGGCGGTGGGGGCGCCACCAGACCTCGCCGGCGCGCACGCGGCGCAGCAGGGTCACGGTGGTGTCCGCGACGTAGACGGCCAGCGGGGGCAGCAGGTACTCGACGTAGACGCCCGAGAGGAACGCGGCCACCGCGATGCCGGCGAGCGAGCCGCCGAGCAGGTAGGAGCCGACGTCGCCGAGGAAGACGGTGCCCCGCCCGAGGTTCCACGGCAGGAACCCCGCGAAGCCCCCAGCCACGGCCAGCCCGGCGGCGGTCATCCAGGTGAGGTCGTTGGAGGCCCCCGCCCACGCGTAGAGCAGCCCGGCGGTGAGCCCGTGCAGCCCGGAGATCCCGTTGATCCCGTCCATGAAGTTGGCCATGTTGACGTACGCGGCGACCGCGAGGGTGCCCACCGGCAGCCACCACACGGAGGTGCCCAGCACGGCGGTGAGCACCGCGGTCGCGGCCAGCCCGAGCCCGAGCTGGGCGGCGAGGCGGGCCCGCACGGAGAGCCCCCGGTAGTCCTCGGCCCAGCCCAGCGCCGCGGCGAGCCCGGCCACGGCCAGGACCACGAGCGCGACGGAGCGGTCGACCTCGACGGTGCCCGTGAGCAGGGCCAGGCCGTAGGCGGCCAGGACGGCGGCGGCCACGGCCAGGCCCATCCCGCGCAGCACCTCGTGCTGGTGGGAGGAGCGCTCCCCGGGGATGTCCACGACGCCCCAGCGGGCCAGCAGCGGGCGCACGGCGAAGGGCAGCAGGAGGCTGAGCACGAGCGCGGGCAGGCCCACGCCCAGCACGAGCTGGCCGAGCAGCAGCAGCTCCTGCGGGTCGGGCGGGGCCCCGGGGTCGGTGAGGTCGGGTCCCGCGGCGGGCAGCAGCGCGGCCGCGGCGTGCACCGCGGCGCTCACGACGCGCTCCCCGAGGAGCTGCGGGGCCGCTGCACGGAGGTGGGCGGGGGCTGGGACGAGGCGCGCACCACGGGGATCGTGCCCGTGTAGACCATCCCGCCGCGCACCTTCCAGGTGTGCCGGTCGAGCTGGGCGGGGTCGAGCCGGTCGGCGCGGGCGTGGGAGATCTTCGGGTGGAAGGGCCGCTCGTCCTGCTCGCCGAGCCCGATCAGGTCCTCGTGCAGCTTCTCGCCGGGGCGCAGCCCGGTGATCTCGATCTCGACGTCCTCGCGCCCGCTCATCACCCGCAGCCGCTCGGCGATGTCCATGATGCGCACGGGCTCGCCCATGTCGAGGATCAGCACCTCGCCGCCGCGGGCGATCGCCCCGGCCTGGACGACGAGCTGGCAGGCCTCGGGGATGGTCATGAAGTAGCGGGTGGCCTCGGGGTCCGTGACGGTGATGGGCCCGCCCTGGCGGATCTGCTCGGTGAACAGCGGCAGCATGGAGCCGCGGGAGCCGAAGACGTTGCCGAAGCGCACGGACGCGTAGCGGCGCCCGGTGCGGTCCGCCATCCAGGCGGTGAGCTTCTCGGCGACCCGCTTGGAGTGGCCCAGGGCCGTGGTGGGGTTGGCGGCCTTGTCGGTGGAGATGTTCACGAACACCTCCACGCCGGCGCGCTCGGCGGCCCGCAGCACGTTGAGGGTCCCCAGCACGTTGGTCTTCCAGGCCTCGTCCGGGTACTGCTCGAGCAGCGAGACGTGCTTGAGGGCGGCGGCGTGGAAGACCACGTGGGGGCGGCGCCGCTCCAGGACGGCGGTGAGGGTCTCGGGGTCGCGGATGTCGGCGAGCACGGTGTCCTCGCCGTCGAGCAGCCCGCGGCCGGTGATGGAGATCTGCGTGGCCTGCAGGGCGGACTCGTCGCGGTCGAGCATGATCAGCTCCGCCGGCTCGAAGCCCACGAGCTGGCGGCACAGCTCCGAGCCGATCGACCCGCCGGCGCCGGTGACGAGCACCCGGCGGCCGCGGACGTAGCCGGCGATCTCCTCGACGTCGATGTCCACCGGCCGGCGCCCGATGAGGTCCTCCATGCTGATGTCGCGGAAGTCCACGGCCCGGTTGCGGTTGGCGAGCACCTCCCCCAGCGGGGGCATGGTCACCACGCGCGCGCCGGTGCCGGCGACCGCGTCCGCCACCCGCCGCATGATCTGCGGGTCCGGGGTGGACATCGCCACGATCAGCACGGAGGCACGCGTCTGGGCGAGCACCTCGCGGGCGTCGTGCAGGGTGCCCAGGACGGGCACGGAGGAGATCCGCAGGTGCTTCTTGGCGGGGTCGTCGTCGAGCAGCGCCACGGGCAGGAACTCGGAGCGGGGGTCCTGCATCATGCGCTGGACCAGGAACGTGCCAAGCCGCCCGGCGCCGTAGACGACGACCTGCTGGGCGGCGGCCCCCGGGCGGGCGGAGGCCTCCTGGTACATCCGCTTCAGGTAGCGGAAGGCGGCCATGAACAGGCACGCGAACGGGAAGGCGATCAGGGCGGTGGAGCGCGGGATGCCGATGGCCGTGCCGACCACGAGCAGCAGCACCTGCAGCACCGCGGTGACGATGAGGGTCACGACGACGAGCAGCTTGGCCTCGTCGAAGCTGCCGAAGGAGTAGCGGCCCTTGTAGAGGGCGAAGGAGAAGCCGACGACGAGCTGGGCGGCGACGGCGACCGCCGAGACCACCAGCAGTCCGGGCACCGAGATGAACTGGAGGTTCATCTCGTAGCGCAGCACGAGGGCCAGCACGAGGGCGACCGCCCACGCGGCCGAGTCGAGCAGCATCTGGATCCACAGCCACGCCGCGGGCCGGTCGGTCACCGCGGGGGGCGCGGGTCGCTCGGGCTCACCACTCATGGGGCGTTCCTTTCGTGGTCGGTGCCGCCGGCCGCTCGGTGCGCGGGCACGGCCGGTCAGCGGCGGGGGGCGCCGACCATGGTCCGGTAGGCGAGCTCCCGGAGCCGGGTGGGCACGAAGCGGTACCCGCCGCGGACCACGACGTTGCGCACCCATTGTAGGGAGCTGACGTGGCCGATCCCCCGCAGGCGGGCCTGCAGGGCCAGCTCGGCCCGGAAGACCCGCACCCCGCCCCGGCGCTCGTAGGAGCCCGCCGAGACCCGGTAGCCCACGAGCGGCTCGGCCACGTTGGCGACCCGGGCGCCCGCGCGCAGCATCCGCACCCACAGCCAGTAGTCCTCCGCGAGCGGCACGTCCTCGTAGCCGCCGACGGCCTCGACGGCGGAGCGGCGCAGCACGACGGTGGGGTGGCTGACGGGGTTGCGGTGGCGGGAGACGGCCAGGATGTCCCGCTCCCCCACCGGAGCCCGGCGCAGGGCCAGCGGGCGGGTCTCGTCGTCGCCGATCTCGTGCATCGACGAGCCCACGAGGTCGGCCCCGGCCTCGAGCAGCGGCAGCTGCACGGCGAAGCGGCGGGGGTAGGAGACGTCGTCGGCGTCGGCGCGGGCGACGAGCTCGTGCCGGCACCGGGCGAGCCCGGCGTTGAGGGCGGCGGTCAGCCCGGCGTTGACCGCCAGGTCGACCCGGACCACCGGGACGGGCAGCTCCCGCTCGAGCCGGGCCAGCTCCGCCTCGACGGGCACGGGCACGGGCCCGTCGCGCACGATCACGAGCTCCGCGGGCCGGCGCCGCTGCTCGACGGTGCTGGACTCCGCCGCCCGGCGCACCCGCTGCGCGGTGTCGCCCCGGTAGACGGGCATCAGCACCGAGAACGGCGCCCCGCTCACCGCGGCCCGCCGAAGCCTCGCCCGCGCATGCCCTCGGCGTAGCGGGCCGCCGTCTCGGCCAGCCCGCGCAGGTCCCCGCGGCGCAGGTAGTGCAGGGGGTAGCCGACGAGGTCGGCGCCGAGCTGGACGACGCGGCGGTAGTGCCACGTCGTCCAGCCGCGGTTGCGGAAGAAGTGCGCGCGCTTGAACGCGGTGCCCGGCACCACGACCTTCAGCCGGCCGGGGAGCACCTCGTGCTCCTCGTCCCAGCCCGGCGGGTGGGCCACGGCCGTGCGCGTGCTCGTGCCGAAGGCCACCCCCGCCCGGCGCAGGCGCACGAGGAAGTCGACCTCGTCCCCGCGCAGGAACAGCCGCAGGTCGGGCAGGCCGATGCGGAAGAAGACGTCCTCGGCCACGAGGGCGCCGTTGAAGAACGCGGCGTAGCCGGGCAGGAACCCGAGCGGCTCCAGGGCGGCGCGGGAGCGGGTGAGCCGGCCCCCGAGCCGGTAGGAGAAGGCCAGCGCCCCGTGGTCCTGGGGGGCCACGACCAGCGGGGAGACCACGGACAGCTCCCGGGCTTCCGCCTCCTCGAGGAGCACGGCGAGGCAGTCCGGGTCCACGGGCCGGGCGTCGTCGTCCATGAGCCACACCCGCTCGGCGCCCGTGGCCAGCGCCGTGAGGATCGCCAGCGCGAAGCCGCCGGCCCCGCCCAGGTTGGCCAGGGAGCGCACGTGCTCGAGCCGGAACGCCCCGTCGACCGCCGCCTCGAGCCGCTCCCGCGGGACCTCCTCGCGCCCGGCGTCGACGAGGCACAGGGAGGCCACGGGCACGGTCTGCTCGCGCAGGGCGGCGACGAGGGCGAGGACGTCCTCGGGCCGGTCCTGGGTGACGCAGGCCACCGCCACGGTCGGCGCGGGCTTCGACGGCATGCGGGGTCCTCCAGGGGTGCGGGGCGGGGCGCGGGGGTGCGGGCCCGAGGGGCGGGGAGCCCGGCCGAGTCTAGCAAGGCGCCCCCGCGACGACCGGGCGGCAGCCCCGACGGGAGCGGCACGGCGCCGCCGGCGGCCCGGGGCCGGGCGCCCGCGCCCGCGCCCGCCCGGGGCGGTTCCGGCCCCGGCCCCGGGTCCCGGTCCGGGCCGGGGCCGGTCTGTACGATGAGCGCAAGGATCCGGACCCGACGGCGGCGCCCCCGGGCACCGCCGCCGGCCGGGCGCAGCCGGCAGGAAGGAAGGCACCGTGACATCGAGGACCTGGGCAGTGCTCGGAGCGACCGGGTTCGTGGGCTCCGCGACCGTGGCCCGGCTGCAGGCCGACGGGCAGCGCGTGGTCCCCGTCGCCGCGCCGCGGCTGGCCTCCGGGGCGCACACGGTCCACCACCTGCTGCAGCAGGCCGGCCGGCTCGAGTCCGTGCTGGACTACCTCGCGGAGTCCTTCGCCGGGGCCGACGTCGTGCTCAACGCGGCCGGGCTGGCGGCCCCGGACCAGCGCCACGAGGAGTCGCTGATCGGGGCCAACGCCCTGCTGCCCGTGCTCGTCGCGCTCGCGGCCCGGCGCACGAGCGTGCGCCGGGTCCTCCACGTCAGCTCCGCCGCGGTGCAGGGCGACGTCGACGTCCTCGACGAGACGCCCACGGTGCGGCCCTTCTCCCCCTACTCCTTCTCGAAGGCCCTCGGTGAGAGCGCGCTGCTGAAGCTGCGCCGCGACTGGGTCGACGACCCGGACGCGCCGGGGGTGACCGTGCTGCGCGCGACCTCCGTGCAGGGCTCCGGGCGGCGCACGACGGCCCGCCTGGTGCGCTTCGCGTCCTCGCCGGTCAGCTCGGTGGCCGGGGACGGCACGGCGCACACCCCGGTGACCTCCGTGCACGCCCTGGCCGAGTTCACCTCCCGCGCGGGGCGCCACGCCGGGACGCTGCCGCCGGTCGTGCTCCAGCCCTGGGAGGGGGCGACGACGGCCTCGATCCTGCGCGACGCCGGGCGGCGGGAGCCGCTGCGGCTGCCGGCGCCCCTGTGCCGGCTGGTCGTGGACACCGCCTTCGGGCTCTCGGCCCTGGCCGGGCACCGGTGGCACGGGCTCGTGCGCCGGCTCGAGGTGACCTGGTTCGGCCAGCGGCAGGCGCGCGGCTGGGCCGAGGAGCACGACGCCGTCCCGGAGCCGCGCATCGGCGAGGTGCTGCGCCAGGCCCACCTCGCCGCCGGGCGCCGCCGCCGGGGCTGAGGCCCGGCACGGGCCCCCGGGGCTCCCCGGACGCGCGGGCTCCGCGTGCGCCGGTCCCCGGCTGCGTCGTCTCCTGCGCCGCACCCGTCGGTGCCGCCCCCGGACCGTCCGGGGGCGGCACCGCCCCGGGGCGGTCGCCCGGGGTGGAGGCTCCGGTCCCGGCCGGTCCCCCGGCCGGAGCGGTTCAGTCCGTGCCGAGCCCCCGGGCGACCAGGCGCGCCGCCTCCTCGACCGGCAGCGGCGGCTGCGGCCCCGCCGGGGCCTGCGGACCGCGGCGGGCGCGGTCCTGGTCCACGGCCGGCGCCGGTGCCCCGGCGGAGCGGGCCACGAGCGTCGCGGCGAGGTGCTGGTCCTCGGCCGCCGCGGCCGGTCCCGGCCCGCGCAGCGGCGCGGCACCCCCCGCCGGGACCGTCGTCCCGGCGGGCTGCGCCGGTCCCCCGCCTGCGGGGCCGGCACCTCCCGCGCCGGTGCCGTCCGCGCCGACACCGTCCGTGCCGGGGGCGGCCGCGGGCTCCGGGGCCTCCCCCGGGACGGGGTCCGCGGCGTGCGACCCGGTGCCCCCGGGCTGCGGGCCGGCGGCGGGCGGATCGCCGGCCGTCACGGCGGGCACGACCTCCCGCAGCCGCTGGAGCGGGATCGCCCCGTGGCGCACGACCACCGGGGCCTCCCCCGTGCAGTCGACGATGGTGGAGGCGACCGGGTCGGTGCCGGGCTCGCCGCGCGGGCCGTCGTCGAGGTAGAGCTCGACCGACTCCCCCAGCATCGCGGCCGCCTCGTCCGCGGTGGTCGCCGCGGGCCGGCCGGTGCGGTTGGCCGAGGACACGGCCAGGGGGCCGGTCTCGATCAGCAGCGCCCGCGCCACGTCGTCGTCGGGCACGCGCAGCGCGACGGTCCCCCGGGTCTCCCCCAGGTCCCAGCCCAGCGAGGGCTGCGCGTGAAGGATCAGGGTCAGCCCGCCGGGCCAGAACGCGCGCGCGAGCGCCCGGGCGTCCTCGGAGACCTCGTCGGCCAGCCCGTCGAGGACCCCGGCGTGGGCGATGAGCACGGGCGGGGGCATGGCGCGGGTGCGTCCCTTGGCGGCCAGCAGACCGGTGACCCCGCGGGCGGAGAACGCGTCCGCGCCGATGCCGTAGACGGTGTCGGTCGGCAGCACGACACACCCGTCGGCGGCCAGGGCGCGGGCGGCGTGCTTGAGGCCGGCGGCGCGCTCGGCGACGTTGCTGCAGTCGTAGACGGTGGTGCTCACGGGCTCATTCTCCCATCCGTTGCGGCGTCCGGGCGGCGCCCGGCGGTGGCACGGTCGCGGCCGGTCAGGTCCTGGTGGCCGGTGACCCCGGTGAACCCGGCCCCGGTGAGGATCCGGGCGACGGCCCCGGCCTGGACCTCGGCGTGCTCCATCACGAAGTACCCGCCGGGGCGCAGCAGCCGCACCGCGGAGGCCACGGCCGCGCGCGGGAGCTCGAGCCCGTCCTCCCCGCCCCCGTACAGGGCCAGGGCGGGGTCGTGCTCGCGGGCCTCGGGCTCCCGGGGCACGGCCCCGGCGGGGATGTAGGGCGGGTTGGAGACGACGACGTCGCAGCGGCCGGCGAGCTCCGGGAAGGCCGTGCGCAGGTCCCCGCGCACGAGCTCGGCGCGGCTGCCGCGCAGGTTCTCGGCGGCCCACGCGTGGGCGGACCCGGACAGCTCGACGGCGTGCACCCGGGCCTGCGGGACCTCGTGGGCGACCGAGGCGGCGATCGCCCCGGAGCCGGTGCCCAGGTCCACGACCCGCGGACGGTGCACCCCCTCGGCGAGCCGGCGGCGCAGCTCGTCCACGACCGCCTGGACGACGACCTCGGTCTCGGGACGGGGCACGAACACGCCCGGGCCCACGGCCAGGCTCAGGTAGCGGAAGTGGGCGACCCCCGTGAGGTGCTGCAGGGGGACGCGGCGGGCGCGCTGGGCGACGAGCTCGGCGTAGCCCGCCGGCTCGTCGGCGCCGATCACGGCGCGCGCCTCGACCTCGCCCCGCGACAGGCCCAGGAGGTGCCCGGCCAGCAGCAGCGCGTCCGTGCGGGCGGACTCGACGCCCGCCTCGGCGAGGACCTGCTCCGCCCAGCGCACGGCCTGGCCCAGCGACCTGCTCACCACCGTCCCCCGCTCAGCCCGACTGCCGGCCGAGGGCCTCGAGCCGGACCTTCTCGTCCAGCTCGATCGCCGAGCGCACCACGGGCTCGAGGTCCCCGGCCATCACATGGTCGAGGTTGTAGGCCTTGTAGCCGGTGCGGTGGTCGTTGATCCGGTTCTCGGGGAAGTTGTAGGTGCGGATCCGCTCGGAGCGGTCCATGGTGCGCACCTGGGAGCGGCGGGCGGCGGCGTTCTCGGCGTCGAGCTGCTCCTGCTGGTGGGCGAGCAGGCGGGCGCGCAGCACGCGCATCGCGGCCTCCCGGTTCTGCAGCTGCGACTTCTCGTTCTGCATGGCCACCACGATCCCCGTGGGCAGGTGGGTGATGCGCACGGCCGAGTCCGTGGTGTTCACGGACTGCCCGCCGGGGCCCGAGGAGCGGTAGACGTCGATCTTCAGGTCGTTCTGGCTGATCTCGACCTCCTCGGGCTCGTCCACCTCGGGGAAGACGAGCACGCCCGCGGCCGAGGTGTGGATCCGGCCCTGCGACTCGGTGACCGGCACCCGCTGGACGCGGTGCACGCCACCCTCGTACTTCAGCCGCGCCCACACGCCCTCGGCCGGGTCCGTGGCGGAGGACTTCACGGCGAGCTGGACGTCCTTGTAGCCGCCGAGGTCGGACTCGGTCGCGGAGATGATCTCCGTCTTCCAGCCGCGGGACTCGGCGTACTTGACGTACATCCGCAGCAGGTCCCCGGCGAACAGGGCGGACTCGTCGCCGCCCTCCCCCGCCTTGACCTCGAGGATCACGTTGCGCCCGTCGTCCGGGTCCCGCGGGATCAGCAGCCGGCGCAGCTTCTCCCGGGCCTCGTCGAGCTGGGCCTCGAGCGCGGGGATCTCCTCGGCGAACTCGGGCTCCTCGGCGGCGAGCTCGCGGGCGGCGCCGAGGTCCTCCTCGAGGCGCCCGACGCGCCGGTGGGCCTCGAGCACGCCGTTGAGCTCGGCGTAGCGGCGCCCGAGCCGCCGCGCCCGCCCCTGGTCGGCGTGGACCGCGGGGTCGGCCAGCTGCTGCTGGAGCTCGGCGTGCTCGTCGAGCAGGGACTGGATGGGGTCCTGCATGGGACGCTCCTCCTGGGGGACGCGACGGGTGGGGCCGGGACCGGCGGGGTCCCGGCACGACGACGCCGCCGCGGCCCCGTCCGGCTTCCCGGGCGGGGCCGCGGCGGCGGCGGGGTGCTAGCGGTCGTTCTCGGCCTTGACCGACAGCGTGGTCTTCTGGACCTGCAGCAGGAACTCGGTGTTGGACTGGGTGTCCCGCAGCTTGTTCGTGAGCAGCTCGAGGGCCTGCTGCTGGTCGAGCCCGGAGAGGACGCGGCGCAGCTTCCACATGATCTTGATCTCCTCCGGCGACAGGAGGTTCTCCTCGCGGCGGGTGCCCGAGGAGTTGACGTCCACGGCCGGGTAGATCCGCTTGTCCGCGAGCGAGCGGGACAGGCGCAGCTCCATGTTGCCGGTGCCCTTGAACTCCTCGAAGATGACCTCGTCCATCTTGGACCCGGTCTCCACGAGCGCGGTCGCGAGGATGGTCAGCGAGCCGCCGTTCTCGATGTTGCGCGCCGCGCCGAAGAACTTCTTCGGCGGGTACAGCGCCGCGGAGTCCACGCCGCCGGAGAGGATCCGGCCGGAGGCCGGGGCGGAGAGGTTGTAGGCCCGGCCCAGGCGGGTCATGGAGTCCAGGAGCACGACGACGTCCATGCCCATCTCCACGAGGCGCTTGGCGCGCTCGATCGCGAGCTCGGCGACCGTGGTGTGGTCGTCGGCGGGGCGGTCGAAGGTCGAGGCGATGACCTCGCCCTTGACGGTGCGCTGCATGTCCGTGACCTCCTCGGGGCGCTCGTCGACGAGCACCATCATGAGGTGGACCTCGGGGTTGTTCGTGGTGATCGCGTTGGCGATCGACTGCAGCATGAGGGTCTTGCCGGCCTTCGGCGGGGAGACGATCAGGCCGCGCTGGCCCTTGCCGATCGGGGCCACGAGGTCGACCACGCGCGGGCCGATCTTCTTGGGCTCGGTCTCCAGGCGCAGCCGCTCCTGCGGGTAGAGCGGGATCAGCTTCCCGAAGTCGACCCGGTCCTTGTTCTCCTCGGGCGTGCGGCCGTTGACCGTGGTCAGCTGCACGAGCGCGTTGAACTTCTGCCGGGAGCTGTTCTGCTGCTCGCCCTCGCGAGGGGCGCGGATCGCGCCGACGACGGCGTCGCCCTTGCGCAGGTTGTGCTTCTTGACCTGGGCGAGGCTGACGTAGACGTCGTTGGGGCCCGGCAGGTACCCGGAGGTGCGCACGAACGCGTAGTTGTCGAGCACGTCCAGGATGCCGGCCACGGGCAGCAGGACGTCGTCCTCGGTCAGCTCGGTGTCGTCCACCTCCGGGCCGCTGCCGCGGCCGCGGCGGTTGCGGCGCTCGTTGCGCTCGGCGCGGTCGTTGCGCTCGGCGCGCTCGTTGCGGTTGCGGTTGCGCCGGCTGCGGCGGCTGCCGCCCTCGCCGTCCTGGCCACCCTTGTCCTGGCGGGCGTCCTGGCCCTTGGCGCGCTGCTGGCCGCCCTGCTGGTCCTGCCCGCCCTTGTCCTGGCGCCCGCCCTGCTGGTCCTGGCCGCCCTTGTCCTGGCGCCCGCCCTGCTGGTCCTGGCCGTTCTGGCCGCGGCCGCGGCCGCGGCCGCGCCCGCGGCCGCCGTCCTGGTCGCCGCCGGAGCGGTCCTCGCCGCCGCGCGGCCCCTGGGCGCCGTCCTCGGCCTGCTCGCCGCGGGTCTCGGCCTGCCCGTCCGGGGCCTCCTGCGGGGTGCGCTCGGCCGGGGCCTCGGGCGCCCCGGCGGCGACGACGCCGTCGCTGCCGACCCTGCGGGAGCGCGAGCGGCGGGCGGGCTGCTCGGCGGCCGGGGCGGTCTCCGCGGGGGCGTCGGCGCGGGGCTCGGTCTTCTCCGCGGTCTTCTCGACGGTGCGGGCGATCTTCTCCTCGACCGCCTTGTCCCGGTCGGCGACCGCGCCGCCGCGCTGGTGGGCCGCGATGGCGTCCACCAGCAGCGACTTGCGCATCCGGCGGGCGCCGGTGATGCCCAGCTGGGAGGCCAGGGCCTGCAGCTGCGCGAGCTTCAGCGCGGACAGCCCGGCGCTGCGCGGATCGGCGGTGGTCTCGTCCGTACCCGTGGAAAGGTCGGTGGTCTCGGTCACGAAGTGTCCTTCTCCCTCGGTGGGGGGTCCGTGGATCTCAGAGTCCAGGACCGTGGATGGGGTTCCCGGCGGGCCGCGAGAGCGGGCCGCCTGCGGCGCGGCGCACGGGGGCGCGGCGGCCTGGGCGAGCAGGTGGCACCCGGAGGATGCGGTGCACGACCGGTCGTGGTGCGGGCCGGAGGTGCCGGCGGCAGCGAGGAATCCGCTGTCGCCGGGAGGTCACCGGAAGTCCGGGGTGCGGAGACGAGGTGGGCCGGTCATCTGCCCGGGGCGAGGCCCCTCGGGATGCCCGCCGTCCTCGCCGCGCGGTGCGCGGCCTCCTACCCCTGGATCTGCTGCGGGTGCTCCTCCAGCTTAGCACCCTGCCCGTCGACGCGCAGGCGCAGGACACGCCACGCGACGGAGCCGGCGTCGGGGGCCGTCAGCTCGGCCACCGCCCGCTCCGCCTCCGCGGCCGCACCGGTCCCGGCGGCGAGCACCAGCACGGTGGGCCCGGCCCCGGAGACGACGGCGGGCAGCCCCCGCTCGCGCAGACCTTGGACGAGCCGTGCGCTGGGCGGCATCGCGGCCGCCCGGTAGGGCTGGTGGAGACGGTCCTCGGTGGCGGGCAGCAGCAGCTCGGGGCGGCGGGTCATCGCCTCCACGAGCAGGGCGGCGCGACCGGCGTTGACGGCCGCGTCGTGGTGCGGGACCTGTGCCGGCAGCAGCGACCGGGCCAGCCGGGTGGGGACCTCGTAGTCGGGGATCGCGACGACCGGCACGACGTCCTCGTGCACGGCCACGGGGGCGCTGGACCACCCCTCGCCGTCGGCCCACGAGATGACGAGCCCGCCGTAGAGGGAGGGGGCCACGTTGTCCGGGTGGCCCTCCATGGCCGCGGCCACCTGCAGCACCCGCCGCGGCCCGAGGGCGCGCTCCGGCGGCAGCAGGGCCTCGGCGGCGAGCACGCCGGCGACGACGGCGGAGGCGCTCGAGCCCATGCCGCGCCCGTGCGGGATGCGGTTGCGGGCCTCCAGGCGCAGCCCCGGCATCTCCTCGACCCCGGCCGCCCGGAAGGCGGCCCGCATCGCCCGCACCACGAGGTGCCCGGCGTCGCGCGGCACGGCCTCGGAGCCCTCGCCGTGCAGCGCGAACTCGAGGCCGCCCTCGAGCACGGTCACGGCGAGCTCGTCGTGGTGGGCCAGCGCCAGGCCGAGGCTGTCGTAGCCCGGACCCACGTTGCCCGTGGAGGCCGGCACGGTCACCGCGACCCGCCGGCCGATCTCGAACAGCTCCGAGCCCATGCCCTGCCTACTCCAGGCCGAGGGCGTCGGCGACGGAGACCACGTCGAAGGGCACGCGGCGCGGCTCGACGAGGGAGGGGTCCTCCCGCTCGGCGGCCTTGATCGCCCACTGCGGGTCCTTGAGGCCGTGGCCGGTCACGGTGATCACGACCGTCTGCCCGGCCGCCAGCTCCCCCGCGGCGTGCTTCTGCAGCACCCCGGCCACGCCCGCGGCCGAGCCCGGCTCCACGAACACGCCCTCCTTCGCGGAGAGCCAGCGGTGGGCGGTGAGGATCTCGTCGTCGGAGACCGCCCCGATGAGCCCGCCGGACTCCTCGCGCGCGGCGACGGCGGAGTCCCACGAGGCCGGGTTGCCGATCCGGATGGCCGTGGCGATGGTGTCCGGCTCGGTCACCGGGTGCCCCAGCACCAGCGGCGCGGCACCCTCGGCCTGGAAGCCCCACATCACCGGCAGCCGCGTCGACACGGCGGGCAGCTCCTCGCCGGAGGGCGCGGTCCACGGGCGGGCGTACTCCTGGTAGCCCTTCCAGTACGCCGTGATGTTGCCCGCGTTGCCCACGGGCAGCACGTGCAGGTCGGGGGCGTCGCCGAGGGTGTCCACGACCTCGAAGGCCGCGGTCTTCTGCCCCTCGATGCGGTAGGGGTTCACGGAGTTCACGAGGAAGACCGGGTAGGACTCGGCGAGCTTGCGCGCGACCTCGAGGCAGTTGTCGAAGTTGCCGTCCACCTGGATGATGTCCGCGCCGTGGGCCACGGCCTGGGAGAGCTTGCCCATCGCGATCCGGCCCTCGGGCACGAGCACCGCGCACGTGAGACCGGCCTGCTTCGCGTAGGCGGCCGCGGAGGCGGAGGTGTTGCCGGTCGACGCGCACACGACCGCCTCGGCGCCCTCCTCCTTGGCCTTGGTGATGGCCATGGTCATCCCGCGGTCCTTGAAGGAGCCGGTGGGGTTCATCCCCTCGAACTTCAGCCAGACCGTGCAGCCGGTCAGCTCGGAGAGGGCCCGGGCCCGGATCAGCGGGGTCCCGCCCTCCCCCATCGTGACGACGTCGGTCGACTCCGTGACCGGCAGCCGGTCGCGGTACTCGTTGATGACGCCCTGCCAGACGTGTGCCATGTGCTCGAACTCTCCTGTGGGCTGCTGCGGATGGGACGGGGCGGTCCGGCCGGCGGCGGGCCGGGCCGCGGGCGCCGGGCGGACCGGCGCGGGTGCTCAGTCGGCGTGCTCGACGCGGATCACGCCGGCGACCTCCTCGACGAAGGCCAGCTCGCCGAGGGCGTCCACCGTGGCCACGAGGTCCTTGTTGGCGCCGCGGTGGGTCACGAGGCGGATCTGCGCGAGGTCGGGGGCCCCGCCGGGGTGGTCGGTCTGCTGCATGGTGAGGATCGAGACCCCGTGGTCGGCGAAGACCTGGGCGATCCGGGCGAGCACGCCCAGCCGGTCCTGGACGGTGAGCGTGATGGAGAAGCTCGTGCGCACGTCGTCCATGGGCACGGCCGGCAGCTGCGCGTGCGGCTCCGCGACCTGGGCCGGGCCGCCGAGCACGAGCCGGCGCGCCGCCGAGACGAAGTCCCCGAGCACGGCCGAGGCCGTCGGGGCCCCGCCGGCGCCGGCGCCGTAGAACATCAGGGAGCCGGCGTTGGCCGCCTCGACGAACACGGCGTTGTAGGCCCCGTGCACGCCCGCCAGCGGGTGGTCGCGGCGGATCATGGTCGGTACCACGCGCAGGTTGACCCCGCCCGGGCAGCGCTCGCAGATCGCCAGCAGCTTGATGACGTAGCCGGCCTCGCGGGCGGCGGCGACGTCCTCGGCGGTGACCCCGGTGATCCCGCGGCAGTAGACGTCGTCGATCGTGAAGGTGGAGTGGAAGGCGATCGAGGCGAGGATCGCGGCCTTGGCCGCGGCGTCGTGGCCCTCGACGTCGGCGGTCGGGTCGGCCTCGGCGTAGCCCAGGTGCTGGGCCTCCGCGAGGGCGTCGCCGAAGCTCGCGCCCGTGGTGTCCATCTGGTCGAGGACGTAGTTGGTCGTGCCGTTCATGATGCCCAGCACCCGGTCCACCCGGTCCCCGGCGAGGGAGTCGCGCATGGGCCGCACGATGGGGATGGCCCCGGCCACGGCCGCCTCGTAGGACAGCGGCACGCCCGCGGCGTCGGCGGCGTCCTGCAGCTGCCGCCCGTGGCGGGCGATGAGCGCCTTGTTGCCGGAGACCACCGGCTTGCCGGCGTGCAGGGCGCGCAGGATGCGGCTGCGGGCGGGCTCGATGCCGCCGGTCAGCTCGATCACCACGTCGGCGGCGTCGATCAGCGCCTCCGCGTCGGTGGTGAACAGCTCGGCGGGCAGCTCCACGGTGCGGCGGGCGTTGACGTCGCGCACGGCGATGCCGGCCAGCTCCACCGGGGCGCCGACGCGGGCGGCGAACTCGCCGCCGTGGTCCAGCAGGGTGCGGGCGACCTCGGCGCCGACGTTGCCGGCGCCCAGCAGGGCGACGCGCACGGTGCGCCCGGCGGCCGCCGGGTCGGTCTCGGGTCGGGTGGTCTCGGGGGTGGTGTCGCTCACTCAGGCTCCCAGGTCGCGGGCCAGCAGGTCGTCCTCGGTCTCGCCCCGCACGATCAGCCGCGCGCCGGGCTGCTCGCCCTCGGTGCGCACGGCCACCACGGGCGGGCGGGGGACCCAGTTGTAGTTGCTGGACAGGGCCCAGCAGTAGGCGCCCGTGGCGGGCACCGCGAGGACGTCTCCGGCGGCGAGGTCCTCGGGGAGGTAGACGTCGCGCACCACGACGTCGCCGGACTCGCAGTGCTTGCCCACCACGCGGGAGAGCACCGGCCCGGCCGCGGCGGGACGCCCGGCGAGCACGGCCGTGTAGTCGGCGCCGTAGAGCACCGGCCGGGCGTTGTCGCTCATCCCGCCGTCCACGGAGACGTAGCGGCGCTGCGCCCCCGGTTCGACGGCGACGGTCTTGAGGGTGCCGACGGTGTAGAGGGTGCAGCCGCTGGGCCCGGAGATCGCCCGGCCGGGCTCGATCGACAGGTGCGGGACGGCGGTGCCGAGCGCCCGGGCGGCGGCGGCGACCTTCCCGGCCAGGGACTCGGCGATCTCGCGGGCCGGACGGGGGTCGTCGGCCTCGGTGTAGGCGATGCCGTAGCCGCCGCCGAGGTCGAGCTCGGGCAGCTCGGTGCCGAAGCGCTCGGCGGCCTCGGCCGCGAGCGCCAGCACCCGCTCGGCGGCGAGGCCGAAGCCCTCCGCGTCGAAGATCTGGGAGCCGATGTGGCAGTGCAGCCCGCGCAGGTCCAGGGCGGGGTCGGCGGTGCACGCGGCCACGGCCTGCAGGGCGGGGCTGTCCCCGCCGTCCTCGGGCGCGGCCAGCGAGAGCCCGAACTTCTGGTCCTCGTGGGCGGTGGCGATGAACTCGTGGGTCGAGGCGTGCACGCCCGGGGTCACCCGGATCATCACCGGGGCGACGACGCCGAGGCCGCGGGCCAGCCGGCCCACGAGCTCGATCTCGGCGAGGGAGTCCACGACGATCCGCCCGATCCCGGCCTCGAGGGCCCGCACGATCTCGGCGGCGGACTTGTTGTTGCCGTGCAGCGCGATCCGCTCCGGGGGCATGCCCCCGCGCAGGGCCACGGCCAGCTCCCCGCCGGAGGCGGTGTCCACGTTCAGGCCCTCCTCGCGCACCCAGCGCACGACCTCGGTGGTCAGGAAGGACTTGCCCGCGTAGTAGACGGAGACCTCGGCGCCCAGCGGGGCGAAGGCCTCGGCGAAGGCGTCGCGGAACTGCCGGGCGCGCCGGCGGAAGGCGTCCTCCGAGTACACGTAGAGCGGGCTGCCCCAGCGCCCGACCAGCTCGTCGGCGGGGATCCCCCCGACGGTGAGCCGGCCCGCGGCGTCGCGGCCGAAGTCCTCCGGCCAGATCGCGGGGTCCAGGGCGGCGAGGTCCTGCGGGACGCTCAGCCAGGCGGGCGCCAGCGGGTTGCCGGTGCGGCGCTGCGCGTCCCCGGCGGCCGCGGCGCTCACATCCGCTCCGGGGCGCCGACGCCGAGCAGGCCCAGGCCGTTGGCGAGCACCTGGCGGGCGGCGTCGTTGAGCCACAGCCGGGTGCGGTGCAGGTCGGTCACCTCGGCGTCGCCCTGGGGGGCGACGCGGCAGGCGTCGTACCAGCGGTGGTAGGTGCCGGCGACCACCTCGAGGTGGCGGGCCACGCGGTGCGGCTCGCGGAACTCGGCGGCCTGGGCCAGCACCGAGGGGTACTGCCCCAGGGCGGCCAGCAGCTCGCCCTCCAGCGGGTGGTCCAGCAGGGCGGCGTCGAAGACGGGCTCCCCGGACGCGTCCGTGCGCGCGACGCCGGCGGCGGCGGCGTTGCGCCCGACCGCGCAGGTGCGGGCGTGGGCGTACTGGACGTAGAAGACCGGGTTCTCGTTGGAGCGGCGGGTCAGCAGGTCCAGGTCGATGTCGATGTTGGAGTCCACCGAGTAGCGGGTCAGCGAGTAGCGGGCCGCGTCCACGCCGACGGCCTCGACGAGGTCCTCCATGGTGACGACGGTGCCGGCGCGCTTGGACATCCGCACGGGCACGCCGTCCTTGACGAGGTTGACCATCTGCCCGATGAGCACCTCGACCCGCTCGGGCGAGTCGCCGAGGGCCGCGGCGGCCGCCTTGAGCCGGGCCACGTAGCCGTGGTGGTCCGCGCCGAGCATGTAGATGCACAGGTCGGCGCCGCGCTCGCGCTTGTCCTTGAAGTAGGCGATGTCCCCGGCGATGTAGGCGGCGTCGCCGTCGGACTTGATCACGACCCGGTCCTTGTCGTCGCCGAAGGCGGTGGAGCGCAGCCACCACGCGCCGTCGGCGAAGTAGAGGGAGCCGGAGGTCTTCAGCTGCTCGAGCAGGCCCTCGACGGCGCCGGAGTCGAACAGGGACTGCTCGTGGAAGTAGACGTCGAAGTCGACGCCGAACTCGTGCAGGGAGGACTTGATCTCGGCGAACATCAGCTCGACGCCCGCGGCCCGGAAGGCCTCCTGCGGGTCGCCGGAGTCGAGGATCCCGGGGTTCTCCGCGACCACGCGCTCGGCGATCTCGGTGACGTACTCCCCGCCGTAGCCGTCCTCGGGGGCCGGCTCGCCCTTGGCCCGGGCCAGCAGGGAGCGGGCGAAGCGGTCGATCTGGGCCCCGGCATCGTTGAAGTAGTACTCGCGCACCACGGAGGCCCCCTGGGCCTCGAGCACGCGGGCGAGGGAGTCGCCCACCGCGGCCCAGCGGGTGCCGCCCAGGTGGACGGGGCCGGTGGGGTTGGCGGAGACGAACTCGAGGTTGATGCGCGTGCCGGCCAGGGCGCCGGAGCGGCCGAAGGCCTCGCCCTGCTCCACGACCGTGCGGGCGAGCCCGCCGGCCGCCGCGGCGTCGAGGGTGATGTTCAGGAAGCCGGGCCCGGCCACGTCCACGGCGGCGACGCCGGGCGTGGTGCTCAGCCGCTCCTGGACGACGCCGGCGACCTCGCGGGGGGCACGCCCGACCTTCTTGGCCAGCTGCATCGCGACGTTGGTGGCCCAGTCCCCGTGCTCCCGGTTCTTCGGCCGCTCGATGCGCACCTCCGGCAGCTCGGCGCCGTCGGCGAGCGCGAGCGCGCCCTCCGCCACGGCGTCCTGCAGGCATGCGGACACGGCGAGAGAGAGTTCTTCTGGAGTCACCCGGACAGTGTAACCGTGCGGCCACGGCGGCCCGCGCGCCCCGGCCGCCGGGCCCTGTGCGGGGCCCGGCGCGCGGCGGCCGGGAAACCTGCTAGGATTCTCGAGGTTCATCGCCCACAGCGGTGGAACGCCCGCGTAGCTCAGTGGATAGAGCGTCTGCCTCCGGAGCAGAAGGTCGTAGGTTCGAATCCTGTCGCGGGCACCGGTGCGATGTCTCAGGACATCGGCAGGGCCCGGACCCACGGACGTGGGTCCGGGCCCTTCGTCGCGCCCCGGAACGCCGCTCCGGGGCACCGGCGACGGGTCCGCACCCGCGCCCGTGGGTGCGGGCCCGTCGCCGGACCGGCCCGCCCGGGCGCCCGCTCCCCTGGCCTCCGGGACCGGGGGCTGCGCCGGGGGCCCGGGGTCTCATCCGCGCCGGGCGGCCGCCCGGTCGGCGGCCGGCGCCCTCCGCCCGCTGCGCCGTCCCAGGACGTGGAGCAGGACCCCGACGGCGAGGACGACGCCGCCGCGCAGCCACACGGCGGCCTCCAGCTGGGTGAGCAGCACCAGGCACGACAGGACGGCGAGCACAGGCACCGGCGCCCACACGCGGAAGTGGCGGTGGGCCACCGCGTCCCGGCGCAGCACGAGCACGGCCGTGTTGGTGCTGAGGAAGACCACGAGCAGCAGCACGACCGTCTCCGCGAGGACCACGACCCCGCCCGTGAGGGTCAGCAGGACCGCGGCCGCCGTGGTCGCGGCGATCGCGACCCAGGGGGTGCCGCGACCGGGCAGGACCCGGCCGAGCACCGCGGGGAAGAGCCCCTCCGCGGCCATGCCGTAGGTGAGGCGGCTGGCCATGATCATGGTGAGCAGCGCGCCGTTGGCGACGGCGACGAGGGCCAGGAGGCTGAACAGCCACGGCGGGACGGGCACGCCGGTGGCCGCGACCACGTCCAGCAGCGGCGCGCTCGAGGCTCCCAGCTCCTGCGCGGGCAGCGCGACCGAGGCGGCCGTGCCCACCAGGACGTACATGACCCCGGCCGCCACGAGCGCGCCGAACAGCGCCCGCGGGTACACCCGCGAGGGGTCGCGGATCTCCTCGGCGACGTTCGCCGAGGTCTCGAACCCCACGAAGGAGTAGTAGGCGAGCAGCGCCGCACCCAGCACCCCGGTCAGCGGGTCGACGCCCTCCCCGAAGCGCACGGCCCGGCCGAGGTCGCCGCCGCCCGCCCCGACCAGCAGCGCCACCGCCACGACGACGAGGACCAGACCCGAGACCTCCACGGCCGTCATGACGACGTTCGCGCGCAGGGACTCCTTGATCCCGCGGGCGTTGAGCGCCGCGACCGCCAGGAGGAACACCACGGCCCCGAGCGCGGGCGGGACCTCGACGAACGCCGCGAGGTAGTCGCCGCTGAAGGCGAGCGCGAGGGCGGAGGCGCTGACGATGCCGGCGGCGAGCATGCAGAAGCCCACGAGGTAGGACACGGTCTGCGAGCCGAAGGCGCGGGCGGCGAACACGGCGGCCCCGCCCGCGCGGGGGTACTTGGTGACGAGCTCGGCGTAGGACGCGGCGGTGAGCAGGGCCAGCAGCAGGGCCAGCAGCATGGGCGCCCACGTCACCCCGCCGACCTCCCCGGCGATGGCGCCCACGAGGGCGTAGACGCCGGCGCCCAGGACGTCGCCGAGGATGAACAGGAACAGGAGCGGGCCGGTGATGCGGCGCCGGAGACCGGCTCCGTCAGCAGACTGATCGTTCATGCTCCGCAGTGTAGGCCCGCGGGCGCCCCGCTGCCGCGCGGACGTCGCGGGGGCGGGAGCGTTCCGGACCGGCTCAGGCCCCGTCGTCGTCGGCGGCCCGGCCCGGGCGGTGGCGGAAGCGGTCCGGGTCGAAGGGGCGCAGGGGGGCGTCGCCGAACTCGGCGTCGTCGGCGAGGTCCTCCGGGTGCGGCTCCTCGGTGGCGCGGCGGCGGTTGAACGCCACGATGGTCAGCAGCCCGCCCCCGACCAGGAACACCACGGCGAGCACGGTGACCGTCACGGCGCGGGGGCCCAGGGGCACCGGGTCCTCGGCGGTGGCGCGGGCCAGGTGGATGATCGCCTCCGGCACGGTGAACGTCGCCGCGAACAGCGCGACCACGCCCGCCGCGAGCATCGCCCCTCCCCTGCGGCGTCGGCGGGCGCGGTGCGGGTCGGTACGGTGCGGCACGGTGGGGCTCTCCTGGCGGGACGGGTCGGGGCGGACGCGGCGGCGGGGCGGACCGTGACCGGTCCGCCCCGCCGCCGGGGTCCTGCTGGCCGCGCTCAGCGGCCGTCGTCGGTCTTGACGCTCTCGAACAGCGTAGCGTCGTCGAAGGCGTCCTGGCCCGCCCCCGGCTGGAGCCGGCGGAACTGCTCGAGCAGCCCCGGCACGGTCATCGAGCGCTTCTGCTCGTCGTCCAGCTCGAAGAGGATCCGGCCCTCGTGCATCATGATCAGCCGGTTGCCCAGCCGCAGCGCCTGCTCCATGTTGTGGGTGACCATCACCGTGGTCAGGCCCTGCTCGGCCACGATCTCCCCCGTGAGCCGGGAGACGAGGTCCGCACGCTGGGGATCCAGGGCCGCGGTGTGCTCGTCCAGCAGCAGGATCCGCGGCTCCGAGAAGGTCGCCATCAGCAGGGACAGCGCCTGGCGCTGGCCGCCCGAGAGCAGCCCGACCTTCGCGCCGAGGCGGTTCTCGAGGCCCAGCTCGAGGCTCGCGAGCTTCTCCCGGAACAGCGTGCGCCGGGCGCCGGTGAGCCCGGGCACGAGGCCGCGGGACTTGCCGCGCTGGTAGGCGATGGCCATGTTCTGCTCGACCGTCATGGTCGGCGACGAGCCCTTCATGGGGTCCTGGAACACGCGGGAGAGGTAGCGGGCCCGCTTGTGCTCCGGCAGCCGGGTGACGTCGTGGTCGTCGACGCGCACGGTCCCGGAGTCCGGGATGAGGGTGCCCGAGATGGTGTTGAGGATCGTGGACTTCCCGGCGCCGTTGGAGCCGATGACGGTGAGGAAGTCGCCCTCCTCGAGGCGCAGCGAGACGCCCGCGAGGGCGCGGCGCTCGTTGACGGTCCCGGCGAAGAACGTCTTGTGGACGTTGTCGATGGTGAGCACGGGTCACGCACCTGCCTTCGTGGTCGCGGGGGTGTCGGTGAGGTCGTCGACGAGCTGCGCGGCCTGGCTGGCCATGTGCTTCTCCCGGCGCTTGCGGAAGAACTGCAGCTGCGGGACCACGAGCGCCAGGACCACCAGCACCGCGGAGATCAGCTTCATGTCGGAGGGGTTCAGGCCGGCCTCCAGCGCCACGGTGATGACGAGGCGGTAGACGACCGAGCCGAGGACGACCGCGAGGGTCGCGATGACCACCGTGCGCGAGCCGAACAGGCCCTGCCCGAGGATCACCGAGGCGAGGCCGACGACGATCAGGCCGATGCCCATGCCGATGTCGGCGAAGCCCTGGTACTGGGCCACGAGCGAGCCCGCCAGGCCCACGAGGCCGTTGGACAGGCACAGCCCGAGGATCTTCTGGTGGTCGGTGTTGACCCCGAAGGAGCGGATCATGTCCGGGTTGTCGCCGGTGGCCTGCATGGCGAGGCCGGCGTCGGTGTAGAGGAACCAGTCGAGGACGACCTTGACCACGGCCACCCCGAGCAGGAACAGGCCGATCCCCAGCCACGTGCCCGTGATGCCCATCTCCGCGAGCGGGGTGAAGACGGTGTCCTCGCGCAGCAGGGACAGGTTCGCCCGCCCGTCCATCACGCGCAGGTTGATCGAGTACAGCGCGGTCATCGTGAGGATGCCGGCGAGCAGGCCGTTGATGTGGGCCTTGGTGTGCAGCAGCCCCGTGATCAGCCCCGCGAGCGCACCGGTGACGAAGCCGGCGGCGGTGGCCAGCCACGGGTTGCCCCCGCCGAGGATGATCATCGCCGTCGTGGCGGCGCCCGTGGTGAAGGACTGGTCGACGGTCAGGTCGGGGAAGTCGAGCACCCGGAACGTGAGGTACACGCCGAGTGCCATGACCGCGTACAGCAGTCCGAGTTCGATTCCGGCTATCACTTCTGGTGGATCCGTTCTGGTCGGTGGGACGTGCGGGCCGGCCGGGTGCGGCGGCCCGGGCCGGGCGGAGCGGTGCGGGCTCCGCCCGCCGGGGCGCCGGGTCCCGGGTGGGGGCCCGGCGCGCCGGGGCCGTCGGGGCCCCGGCCGGCGCCGGAGGGCCCCGACCGGCGGGGCCCTCCGGGGCCTACTCGATGACCTGGTCGGCGTTCTCGCGCATCTGCTGGGGCACCTCGACGCCCATGCGCTCCGCGGCCTTGAGGTTGACGATCAGCTGGGTGTCCTCCTGGGACTCGACGGGCATGGACGCGGGGTCCTCGCCGTCCTGGAGGATGCGCAGGGCCATCTCGCCGGTCTGGCGGCCGAGCTTCTCGTAGTCGATGCCCTGGGTCACGAGGGCACCGCGCTCCACGGAGTCGCCCTCGCCCGCGATCAGCGGGATCTTCTTCGCCTCGGCGGCGGAGATGACGGCCTCGAGCCCGGCGACGACCTTGTTGTCGGTCGGGACGTAGATGGCGTCGGTGTCGAAGGACTCGGCGGCCTGGGCGACCTCGGAGGTGTTGGTCACGGCCTTCTCGACGACCTCGAGGCCCTCCTCGGCGGCCGCCTCCTTGGCCATCTCGACCTGGACCTGCGAGTTGGTCTCGCCGGAGCTGTAGATGATGCCCACGGAGGTGGCCTCCGGGTCGAGCTGCTTGATCAGGGCGATCTGCTCGGCCACCGGGTTCATGTCGGTCGTGCCCGTGACGTTGCCGCCCGGGGACTCGAGGGACTCGACGAGGCCCGCCTCCACCGGGTCGGTCACCGCCGTGAACAGCACCGGCTTGTCGGTCACGGACTGGGCGACGCCCTGCGCGGAGGGGGTCGCGATGGCCAGGACCAGGTCGGCGTCGGAGTTCGCGAAGTTCGACGCGATGTTGGTCGAGGTCCCCTGGTCGCCGGACGCGTTCTGGACGTCGAGGGTGAGGTTCTCGCCCTCCGTGTAGCCGCCCTCCTCGAGCGCCGCCACGAAGCCCTCGCGCGCTGCGTCGAGCGAGGGGTGCTCCACGAACTGGCTGATCCCGACGGTGGCCTCCTCGGCGCCCCCGCCGGAGGCCTCCGAGCCGCCCTCCGAGCCGCCGCACGCGGTGAGCAGCAGGGCCGAGGAGGTGAGCGCCGCTGTCAACGGGAACAGTCGCTTCATGGTGGTTCCTTTCTCGAAAAGGGTGATGCGATGGATGTTACCCGTCGTTCGGGAGGAAATGAGAGACAGCTCACAAGAGCGGACAATCCGGGCCCGCGGGCCGCCGCGGCACCCCGCACCGTCCACCCGGAGGGGCCCGCCGGCCGCTGGCGTCCGCCGGGCGGCCCGCGGCGGCCCCGTCCCGGTAGGATCGGGGGGCCATGACAGCATCCCCGCCCCGCACCCGCGCCGTCGTCTACCCTGAGGACCTCCCCGTCTCCGCGCGCCGGGAGGACATCATGCGCGCGATCACCGACCACCAGGTGGTCGTGATCGCCGGGGAGACCGGCTCGGGCAAGACCACGCAGATCCCCAAGATGTGCCTGGAGCTGGGCCTGGGCGAGCGGGGTCTGATCGGACACACCCAGCCCCGGCGCCTCGCCGCCCGCTCGGTGGCCGAGCGGATCGCCGCCGAGCTCGGCGAGAAGGTCGGCGCCACCGTGGGCTACCAGGTGCGCTTCACCTCCGAGGTGGGGCAGGACTCGCGGATCAAGCTGATGACCGACGGCATCCTGCTCGCCGAGATCCAGCACGACCGGCTGCTGCGCCGCTACTCGGCGATCATCATCGACGAGGCCCACGAGCGCTCGCTGAACATCGACTTCCTGCTGGGCTACCTGCGGCGCATCCTGCCGCGCCGGCCCGACCTGAAGGTGATCATCACCTCGGCCACGATCGACCCGGAGCGCTTCGCCCGGCACTTCGCCCCGGGCGCCCCGGACCCGGTCGGGCCCGCCGAGCGGCCCGGCACCCCGGAGGAGCCCGGGGGCGAGCCCGAGCCCGCGCCCGTCATCGAGGTCTCCGGGCGCACCTACCCCGTGGAGATCCGCTGGCGGCCGCTGTCCGAGCCGCGCTCAGGGGACGGCGGGGCCGACGCCGAGGACGCCGGCGACGGCCTGGAGGACGAGGACCGGGACCCCATCGACGCGGTCTGCGACGCCGTCGAGGAGCTCTCCCGCGAGGCACCCGGGGACATCCTCGTGTTCTTCGCCGGGGAGCGGGAGATCCGCGACGCGCAGGAGGCCCTCCAGGGGGCGCTGAAGCGGATCCCGCGGATGGCCGAGGCCGAGATCCTGCCCCTGTTCGGCCGGCTGTCGATGGCCGAGCAGCACCGCGTCTTCGCGCCCTCGGGGCGGCGGCGGATCGTGCTGGCCACCAACGTCGCGGAGACGTCCCTGACCGTCCCGGGCATCAAGTACGTGATCGACCCCGGCACCGCCCGCATCTCCCGGTACTCGGCGCGCACCAAGGTCCAGCGCCTGCCCATCGAGCGGATCTCCCGCGCCTCGGCCGACCAGCGCGCGGGCCGCTGCGGGCGCGTGTCCGACGGCATCTGCATCCGCCTGTACTCGGAGGAGGACTACCTGTCCCGGCCCGAGTTCACGGACCCGGAGATCCTGCGCACCAACCTGGCCGCCGTCATCCTGCAGATGACCTCGGTGGGGGTCGTCAACGAGCCCGGGGACATCGAGCGCTTCCCCTTCGTGGAGCCGCCCGAGTCCCGGGCGGTGAAGGACGGCGTGGCCCTGCTGCGCGAGCTCGGCGCCCTCGATGACCCGCGGGCCGGCGCCCCCGGCCGTCCCCGGCGGGGCGCCGGGGACGACGACGCGCGCCGCGGCCCGCTCACGGCCGTGGGCCGCCAGCTCGCGCAGCTGCCGGTGGACCCGCGGCTGGGGCGGATGATCGTCGAGGCCGACCGGCGTGGCTGCGCCCGGGAGGTCATGGTCCTCGCCGCGGCCCTCACCGTGCAGGACCCCCGCGAGCGTCCCCTCGAGAAGCGCCAGCAGGCCGACGAGGCCCACAAGCGCTTCGTCGACGAGAACTCCGACTTCACGAGCTTCCTGCTGCTGTGGCGCTACGTCCAGGAGCAGCAGGAGGAGCTGTCCTCGACCCGGTTCCGGAAGCTGTGCCAGCGGGAGCACCTGAACTTCCTGCGGATCCGCGAGTGGCAGGACCTCTACGCCCAGCTGCGCCAGATGGGCCAGCAGGCCGGCATCCGGGTCGGCAAGGGCCGCGAGGTGGACCCCGTCGGCAAGGAGCGGGAGATCCACGTCTCCCTGCTCTCCGGGCTGCTCAGCCACATCGGGCTCAAGGACGAGCGCCGCCGGGAGTACCAGGGCGCCCGCGGCACCCGCTTCGCGATCTTCCCGGGCTCCAACCTGTTCAAGAGGTCCCCGGACTGGGTGATGTCCGCCGAGCTGGTGGAGACCTCCCGGCTGTGGGCCCGCGTCAACGCCGTGATCGACCCGCTGTGGGCCGAGGAGCTGGCCCCGGGGCTGATCAAGCGCTCCGTCTCGGAGCCGCACTGGTCCCGGGCGCAGGGCTCCGTGCTGGCCTGGGAGAAGGTCACCCTCTACGGAGTGCCGATCGTCGCCCGGCGCCGGATCCAGTACTGGCGCGTGGACCCCGCCGGGGCGCGGGAGCTGTTCCTGCGCCACGCCCTCGTGGAGGGCGACTGGCAGACCCGCCACCGGTTCTTCGCCCGCAACCGGGCGCGCCTGGCCGAGGTCGAGGAGCTCGAGAACCGGCTGCGCCGCAAGGACCTGCGGATCGACGACGAGGCGCTGTTCGCCTTCTACGACCAGCGGGTGCCCGAGTCCGTGGTCTCGGCCCGGCACTTCGACGCGTGGTGGCGCAAGGCCCGGTCGAAGGACGAGCACCTGCTGGACCTGGACCCCGAGCAGCTGATCGCCGAGGACGCCCGCGACTACGACGAGTCGCTCTACCCGCGCCAGTGGGTGCAGCGCACCCGGGACGGCGAGCTCGTGCTGGACCTCGACTACGAGTTCGCCCCCGGCGCGGAGCAGGCCGACGGCGTGACCGTGCGGGTGCCGGTGCTGTTCCTGAACCAGCTGGACCCGGAGCCGTTCCGCTGGCACGTGCCGGGCCTGCGCGCCGAGCTCGTCACCGCCCTCATCCGGTCCCTGCCCAAGGCCGTGCGCCGCCACTTCGTGCCGGCCCCCGACGTGGCCCGCCGGGCCGTCGAGGCGCTCGCCGCCGACTTCGACCCGGCGACGGACGCGCTCGAGCCCTCCCTCGAGCTGGTCCTGCGCCGGATGCAGGGGCACGTGGTCCCGCCCGGGTCCTGGGACTGGGAGGCCGTCCCGGCGCACCTGCGGGTGCGCTTCCAGGTCCGCGACCGCCGCAACCGGGTGCTCGGCGAGGGCGAGGACCTGGAGGCGCTGCGGGCCGGGCTGCGCGACGAGATCCGCGCGGCCCTGGCCGAGTCCCTCGGCGCGGTGCCGGCCGGGCCGGCGGGCCCCGCCGGGACGCGGGCCGGCCGGACGAGACCGCCCGGGCGGAAGGACCCCTCCGGGCGGGCCGCCGCGGCGCCGCGCGCGCCGGAACAGGCGCCCCCGGCCCTGGAGCGCTCGGGGCTGACCGCGTGGCCGGAGCAGGACCTCCCGCGCACCGTGGAGTCCACCGTCGCGGGCCAGCGCATCACGGGCTACCCGGCGCTGGTCCCGGAGGAGGCCGCCGCGGGCGGGGCCCCCACGGTGGCCGTGCGCATCCTCTCCTCGGCGGCCGAGCAGCACGCCGCGCAGCGCCGCGGCACGATCGCGCTGCTGCAGCGGAGCCTGCCCTCCCCCGAGCGCTACGTCCTGGAGCACCTGAACAATCAGGAGAAGCTCGTCTTCGCCCAGAACCCCCACGGGTCGGTGACGGAGCTGATCGCCGACTGCACGGTGGCCGCGATCGACAAGCTCGTCCCTCCCGACCCGCCGTTCACGCGCACCGAGTACGACCGGGTCCACGAGCACGTGCGCGCGGAGCTCATCGACACGGTCTTCCAGGTGACCGCGGTCGTGGAGCAGGTGCTCTCCGGCGCGGCGCGGGTCCGGCGCACGCTCAAGCGCTCGGCCTCGCTCGCCGCCGTCAACTCGCTCAACGACGTCAAGGCCCAGCTGGAGCACCTCGTGCACCCCGGCTTCGTGGCGGCCACCGGCTGGGCGCAGCTGCAGCACCTGCCCCGCTACGTGCGCGCCATGGAGGTGCGTCTCGAGAAGCTCGGCGGGCACCTGCAGCGCGACACCGCGAACCTGCTGCTCGTGCAGAAGCTCGAGGACGACTACGACGCCGCCCTGACCCGGCTGCCGCCGGCCGCGCCCGTGCCCGAGCAGCTGCGGCGGGTCGGCTGGCTGATCGAGGAGCTGCGCGTGTCGCTGTTCGCCCAGGAGCTGGGCACCGCCCGGACGGTCTCGGAGAAGCGCGTGCGACGCGCCCTCAGGGAGGCCCTGGACGCCGCCCGCGCCTGAGGCGGGCGGGCGTCCGGGGCCGGACGGCCCGGGCACCCGCCCCTCCCGGGGGCGGCGGGCGTCCGGGCTCCCGCGGGTCAGTCGCCGGGCACGTGCTCCCCGTGCCCGGCCTCCCGCAGCGCGGTGCGCAGGCGCTCGGCGGCCTCGTCCATCCAGGCCGGGTCCGGGTCGCGGATCACGTTGGCGAACTGGAACTGCTCGACCGACTGCGCCGGCCACACGTGCACGTGGGTGTGGGGCACCTCGAAGCCCTGGATCATCTGCCCCACGCGGGCGGGGCGCCACACGGCGTCGAGGGCCCGGCCGATGGTGCGCGAGACGGCCATCAGGTGCAGGGCGAGGTCCTCGGGCAGGTCGATCCAGTGGTCGATCTCCTCGCGCGGGACCACCAGGGTGTGGCCCTGCGCGAGCGGGTCGATGGACAGGAACGCCACGGCGCGCTCGTCGCGCCACACGAAGCGGCCGGGGATCTCGCCGTCGATGATCTTGGTGAACACGGTGCTCACGGGAACGCCTTTCGGTCGGAGGCAACGGTGCGGACGGGGTGCGGTGCGGCCGCCCGGGGCCCGCACCCGGGCGGCCGTTCCCGGACCGGGCGGCCCCGGAGGGCGGGGTCCGCCGGGCGGGGCGGCTACAGGGTGACGCGCTCGCCGGGGACCAGGCGCCGGTAGGCGACGCCGTACGTCGCGGCGAAGGCGGAGACCTGCTTCTCGACGACCCCGAGGCCGTTGTCGGAGAGCAGGGCGTCGTGCACCGGGAACACCCGGCGCGGCCGCGCGGAGACCACGAAGTCGATCACCTCGGCCATCCGGCTCCACGGCGCGTGCAGCGGCGCGAGCAGCACGGGGGCCGTGACGTCGTGCGGGACGACGAACGAGTCCCCGGGGTGGTAGACGGTGTCGTCGACGAGGTAGCCGACGTTGTCCACGGTGCGGATCAGCGGGTGGATCAGGGCGTGCTGGCCGCCGAAGGTGCGCACGGTGAACCCGTCGAGCTCGAGCACCTGCCCCGCCCCGGCGTCGTGGACCGCGCACCGCTCCCCCAGGGCCTCGCGCAGCCCGGCGGACACGGCGGGCGGGGCGTGCACGACGGTCTCCGGGTGGGCCCGCAGGTGGGCCTGCAGGGCCTCCGCGTCGAGGTGGTCCGGGTGCTCGTGCGTGATCAGCACGTGGTGGGCGCCGTCGAGGGCCCGGGCCAGCTCCTCCGCCCCGGAGAAGACCCCCGGGTCCAGGACGAGCACCCGCCCGTCCTTCTCGAGCCGCACGCACGAGTGGGTGTACTTGATCAGCTCCATCCCGCCAGCCTAGCGGGCCCGCCGCCGCGGCCAGCGGCGGAGGGCGCGGCAGTTGTTAAGCTGGGGAGCGCCCCGCGCGCACCGCCCGGGGCGGGAGGAGGCAACGGCAGTGGGCGCACGGACGGCCGGGCGCGGCACCGGCGAGATCCGCAACACCCGGCAGCGCCGGGCGGTCGCCGAGGCCCTGGACGGGCTCGAGGACTTCATCTCGACGCAGGACCTGCACGCGCTGCTGCGCCGGCGCGGGGAGTCGGTGTCGCTGGCCACGACGTACCGGGTCCTGCAGTCGATGAGCGAGCTCGGGGAGCTCGACGTGCTGCGCTCCGACGACGGCGAGGCGATCTACCGCCGCTGCGCCGCCGAGCACCACCACCACCACCTCGTGTGCCGCCGCTGCGGGGCGACCGTGGAGCTCGAGGCCCCGGCCGTGGAGGAGTGGGCCGGGCGCACCGCCGCCGCCCACGGCTTCACCCGGGTCGAGCACACCGTGGAGATCTCGGGGCTGTGCGCCGCGTGCGGCGCCCGGGACGACGCGTGAGCGGCCGGCCGCGGTGAGCTCTGCCGCGGGCACCGTGGTGCTGGCCGTCAACCCCCGCGCCGGGCGCGGCCGCGGCCTCGAGCACGCCGAGCGGGCCGCGGGCGTGCTGCGGGTCTGGGGGCTGGAGCCGGTGGTGCTCGCCGCCGCCGACCTCGGGTCCCTGCTGGAGCTCCTCCGGCAGCACCTGCGGGAGCCGACCGCCCCGGTGCGGGCGGTCGTGGCCGTGGGCGGGGACGGCGTGGTCCAGGCGGTGCTCGGTGTGCTCGTCGGGCTCGGCCCCCGGGGCGCGGACGTGCCCCTGGGCCTGGTCCCGTGCGGCACCGGCAACGACCTCGCCCGCCACCTGGGGATTCCGCGCGAGGACCCGGAGGCGGCCGCCGGGCGGATCCTGCGCCGGCTCGACGGCCCGCCCCCGCCCCGCCTGGACGTGGGCCGGGTCCGGACCGGCGACGGGCGCACGGTGCACTTCGGCACGGTCCTGGCGGCCGGCTTCGACGCGGCCGTCAACGAGCGCGCCAACCGCCGGCCCCGCCTGCGGGGGGCGGCCCGCTACCTCGCGGCGATGCTCGTGGAGCTGCGACGGCTGAAACCCCTGGACTACCGGCTCGAGACCGTTGACGCCGCCGGGCGCACGCGCACCGCGCACCGGCCGGGGCTGCTGCTCGACCTCGCCAACACCTCGTCCTTCGGCGGCGGGCTGCGGATCGCCCCCGACGCCCGGGCCGACGACGGGCTGCTCGAGCTGGTCGGGGTGGACCCCCTGGGCCGGGCCCGCCTGCTGGCCCTGCTGCCGGCGCTGCTCGCGGGACGGCACACCCGGCTGCCGTGCGTGCGCGTCGAGCGCGTGCGCTCCGTGGTGCTCGAGGCCCCGGGGGTGGTCGCCTACGCCGACGGCGAGCGGGCCGGCCCCACCCCGCTGCGGGTGGACGTGCTGCCCGGCGCGGTGGACGTGCTCGCCTGAGCGGCGCCGCTCAGCGGGGCGGGTCGGCGCTGTCGACGCGGTCGCCGCGGCGCAGCCGCCGGTCCTGGGTCGTGTCGCGGATCTCGCCCACGAGCTCCTCGATGACGTCCTCGAGGAACAGCACGCCGGTCGTGGCCCCGCCGGCGTCGACGATGCGGGCCAGGTGCGAGCCGGTGCGCTGCATCACCGCCAGGGCCTCGTCGATCTCCATGTCCGGGGGCAGGTTCGCCAGGGAGCGCACCCGGGTCACCGGGACGGGCTCGGTGTAGCGCCCGTGCGGGACGGAGAGCACGTCCTTCAGGTGCAGGTAGCCGTTGAGCTCGCCGTCGGACTCGGCGAGGGCGAAGCGGGAGAAGCCCGTGCGGGCCACGGCCTTCTCGACGTCGGCCGCGGAGGCGTCCACGGGCAGGGTCACCAGGTGCGAGAGCGGGACCATGACGTCGGCGGCGCGCTTGGCGGAGAACTCCAGGGCGCCGGAGAGCAGGCCGGTCTCGTCGGCGACCGTGCCCTCCTTGGTGGACTCCTCGACGATCGACTGCAGCTCGTCCAGGGTGAAGGTCGAGGAGACCTCGTCCTTGGGCTCGATGCCCATCAGCCGCAGCACGTGGTTGGCCGTCCAGTTCAGGGTCGCGATCACCGGGCGCACCAGCTTCGAGACCAGCACGAGCGGCGGCGCGAGCAGCAGCACGGCCCGGTCCGCGGCGGAGACCGACATGTTCTTCGGCACCATCTCCCCCAGCACGACGTGCAGGAAGGTCACGACCGCGAGCGCGGTGAGGAAGCCGCTGACGTCGGCGACCTCGGCCGGCACCCCGAGCCGGCCGAGCGGGCCCGAGACCAGGTGGTGCAGCGCGGGCTCGGAGATGTTGAGGATCAGCAGCGAGCACACGGTGATGCCCAGCTGGCAGCACGCCAGCATGAGGGAGACGTGCTCCATGGCGTAGAGGGCGGTGCGCGCCCGCTTGTGCCCGGTCTCCGCGAGCGGCTCGATCTGCGAGCGCCGCGCGGACATGACGGCGAACTCCCCGCCCACGAAGAAGGCGTTGCCCGCGAGCAGCACCACGAGCCAGGCCAGTCCCGCCCAGTCGCTCATCGGGTCCCCTCCTCGGTCGGCGCCGGGGCCGGTGCGGGCACGAACCGGATCCGGTCCACCCGGCGCCCGTCCATGCGGGCGACCTCGAGCACCCCGCCCTGGACGGGCACGGCGTCGCCCACGCGCGGGACCTGGCCCAGGCGGTCCATCATGAAGCCTCCCATGGTCTCGTAGGCGGGCCCGTCCTCGATGTCGAGCTCGATGATCTGCTCGGAGACCTCGTCGGGGCGGAGCAGGCCCGGGAAGGTCCACTCGCCGCTGGCCGACTGCAGGGCGCCGGGGCTGATCCGGTCGTGCTCGTCGGAGACCTCGCCGACGACCTCCTCCACGAGGTCCTCGAGGGTGACGACGCCGGCCGTGCCGCCCCACTCGTCGACGACCACGGCCATCTGCAGCCCGCCGGAGCGCAGCTGCACGAGCAGGGAGTCGAGGTGGACGGTCTCGGGCACGCGCAGCACGTCCTCCATGATCGCCCCGCACTCCAGGGCGGCGCGGCGGTCGGCCGGCACGGCCACAGCCTTCTTGACGTGGACCACGCCGCGGATCTCGTCCGGGGAGTCGTCGACGACGGGGAAGCGGGAGTGGCCGGTGCGGGAGGCCACGGCCACGACCTCGGCCACGGAGTCGTGGGAGTCGAGCATCTGCACCCGGATGCGGGGGGTCATCACGTCCGCGGCCGTGCGCTCGGCGAAGGTGAGGGTCTTGGCCACGAACGCGGCCGTCCCGGCGTCGAGGGTGCCCATCTTCGCGGAGCGGCGCACCATCGAGGACAGCTCCTCGGGCGAGCGGGCCCCGGAGAGCTCCTCCTTGGCCTCCATGCCGAACAGGTGCAGCACCCGGTTGGCGACGCCGTTGAGGCCCAGCACGAACGGCTTGAACACGGCGGTGAACACCAGCTGGGGGCGGGCCAGGGCGCGCCCGACGCGGTAGGCCTCGGCGATCGCCCAGTTCTTCGGCACGAGCTCGCCGACGAGCATCGACAGCAGCGTGGAGATCAGCATCGAGATCGTCAGGGTCACGCCCCCGGCGGCCGCGGCGGAGAGGCCGGTGAGGTCCATGATCGGCTCGCGCAGGAACGACTGGAGCGCGAGGTCGAGGGTGTAGCCGGTCAGCAGCGTCGTCAGCGTGATCCCGAGCTGGCAGCTCGAGAGCTGGGTGGACAGCGAGCGCAGGCACTTCAGCAGGGGCTCGGCCCGGCGGTCGCCCTCGGCGATCGCCCGGCGGACCGTGGTCTGGTCCAGGGCCACCAGGGAGAACTCCACGGCGACGAAGAAGCCGGTGCCGAGGATCAGGAGCAGGCCCGTGGCCAGCAGCAGCCAGTCCATCAGGCGGGGCCTCCCCGGGAGGCCGGTCCGCGCCCGGGGGCGGGAGCGGCGGGGCGGGGGGAACGGGGGGCGCCGGCGCGGGGGCCGCGGCGGGGGACGCCGCGGCCGGGCCGGCAACTACTGTACGAGTCCATGGGAGCTCCAGGATACCGGAGCCCCGGCGGCTCAGGACCAGCTGACGGGCCGTGCCCGGCCCTCCTCGTAGCCGGAGCGGGACTGCACGCCCACGACCGCCCGCGCGGCGAACTGCTCGAGCGTCGTGGCCCCCGCGTAGGTCATGGAGCTGCGCACCCCGGCGGTGATGTGGTCCACGAGGTCCTCCACGCCCGGGCGCTGCGGGTCCAGGTACATCTTGGAGCTGGAGATGCCCTCCTCGAACAGGGCCTTGCGCGCCCGGGCGAAGGCGCCCTCCTCCCGGGTGCGCTCGCGCACGGCGCGGGTCGAGGCCATGCCGAAGCTCTCCTTGTACATCCGCCCGTCGGCGTCGACGTTGAGGTCCCCGGGCCCCTCGTGGGTGCCGGCGAACCAGGAGCCGATCATCACCTGGCTGGCCCCGGCCGCGAGCGCGAGGGCGACGTCGCGCGGGTGCTTGACCCCGCCGTCGGCCCAGACGTGGCGGCCCAGGCCGGCGGCGGCCTCCGCGCACTCGAGCACGGCCGAGAACTGGGGGCGGCCCACGGCCGTCATCATCCGTGTCGTGCACATCGCACCGGGGCCCACCCCGACCTTGACGATGTCGGCGCCGGCGTCGACGAGGTCCTGCACGCCGTCGGCGGTCACCACGTTGCCGGCCGCGACCGGGACGTCGGGGGCCACGGCACGCACGGCCTCGAGGGCCTCGAGCATCCGCCGCTGGTGGCCGTGGGCGGTGTCGACGACGAGCACGTCCACGCCGGCCTCGACGAGGGCGCGCGCCTTGCCGCGGACGTCGCCGTTGATGCCGACGGCGGCCCCGACCCGCAGCCGCCCGGCGTCGTCGAGGGCGGGGGTGTAGATGGTGGAGCGCACGGCGCCCTTGCGGGTGAGCACGCCCACGACCTCGTCGCCGTCCAGGACGGGGGCCACGTGCACCCGCGACTGCGTCAGGCGGTCGTAGGCGGCGGCCAGGACGCCGTGCTGCGCGTGCGCGCCGTCGGCGAGCACGTCGGCCAGCGGCAGGACGGGCGCGTCGGTGCGCATGATCGAGCCCAGCTGGGTGAAGCGGTCCACCTCCGTGCAGTCGCCCGCCAGGACCACGCCCCGGTAGGTGCGGCCGGGCCCGCACACGACCACGGCGCCGTGGGGGCGCTTGTGCATGATGCCCAGGGCGTCGTGCACGGTGTCCTCGGGGGCCAGCACCACGGGGGTCTCGAAGCGGGGCGAACGCTCCTTGACCCACCCGACCACCTCGGCGATGACGTCCAGCGGGATGTCCTGCGGGAGGATGCCCAGCCCGCCGCGGCGGGCCAGGGTCTCGACCATGCGCCGGCCGGTGACCGCCGTCATGTTCGCCGCGATCAGCGGGACCGTGGCGCCGGTGCCGTCGCGGGGGGCGAGGTCGACGTCGAAGCGGGAGGTGACCCGGGAGCTGGAGGGGACGAGGAAGACGTCGTCGTAGGTCAGGTCCGAGGTGGGGGTGTTGAGGAAGCGCACGCCCGCCAGTCTAGCCGCGGGCCCCCGACACGCCGCCGGGGCCCGCCCCGCGCGGACTAGCCATGCCGCCGCGCGCGTCACTAGACTCGACCGGAGGTACGGCCGCGCCCGCCCGGACGACCGGCCGGGACGTCCCGGAGGACGAGCCGGCCGGTCCCCGGGCGGCCGCGGCCGCGACGAGCCCGGCGGCAGGTCCGGACGCCGCCGGAACACCGACACTGCGGGGACCGGACAGGAGGCTCCCGCGCGAACAACATGGAAGAGGCGTATTCCCCGTGCCACATCAGCCACAGCATCTGATCCCTGAAGAATTCGCAGGTAACGAGTGGCTCGTCGACGAACTCTTCGAGAAGTACCAGGAGGACCGGAACTCGGTCGACCGCAAGTGGTGGCCGGTGTTCGAGGCCATGAGCGCGGAGGACGGCGCGGCACCGGAGCCCGCCGCCGCGCAGCCGGCCGGGAAGCAGGCCGCGGGGCCGGCGGAGAAGCCCGCGTCGAGCGCCCGGCCGCGTCCCGGGCGGCCGCCCCCGGCCCCGCCAAGTCCGGGGCGAAGGCCGAGAACCGCCCGGAGACCGAGCACGGCGAGACCGCGTCCAAGCGCCCCATCCCCGCCCAGCCGGCCCAGCCGCGCGCCGCCGCCCCGGAGCCGCCGGCCGAGGACCAGGTCGTCAAGCTGCGCGGGCCCGCCAAGGCCGTGGCCGCGAACATGGACGCCTCCCTGACCGTGCCCACGGCCACGACCGTGCGCGCCGTGCCCGCGAAGCTGCTGATCGACAACCGGATCGTCATCAACAGCCACCTCGCCCGCAACCGCGGCGGCAAGGTCTCGTTCACGCACCTCATCGGCTACGCCGTGATCAAGGCCCTCGCCAACTTCCCGTCCCAGAACGTCTTCTACGACGAGCAGGACGGCAAGCCGGTCGCGATCCACCCCGCGCACGTGAACTTCGGCCTGGCCATCGACATCCCCAACAAGGACGGCTCCCGCAACCTCGTGGTGCCGAACATCAAGGGCGCCGAGACCATGGGCTTCCAGCAGTTCTGGTCCGCCTACGAGGACATCGTCCGCCGGGCCCGCACCAACGAGCTGACCATGGAGGACTACCAGGGCACCACGGTGTCCCTGACCAACCCCGGCGGCATCGGCACCGTCCACTCCGTGCCGCGGCTGTCGAAGGGCCAGGCGTGCATCATCGGCGTGGGCGCGCTCGACTACCCCGCCGAGTTCAAGGGCGCCTCCCCCAAGACCATCGCCCGCCAGGGCGTGTCCAAGATCATCACCCTGACCTCGACCTACGACCACCGGGTCATCCAGGGCGCCGGCTCGGGCGAGTTCCTGCGCCTGATCGAGTCCTACCTGCTGGGCGAGGACGGGTTCTACGACGAGATCTTCGAGGCCCTGCGGATCCCCTACGAGCCCGTGCGCTGGGCCGTGGACAACCAGGTCAACCCCGAGATCCAGGTCAACAAGGTCGCCCGGATCCAGCAGCTGATCCACGCCTACCGGGTGCGCGGGCACCTGATGGCCGACACCAACCCCCTCGAGTACGTGATGCGCAAGCACCCGGACCTCGACGTGCTCACCTACGGGCTGTCCCTGTGGGACCTCGACCGGGAGTGGCCCACCGGCGGCTTCGGCGGGGCCGACGTGCTGAGCCTGCGCACGATCCTGGGCCGGCTGCGCGACGCCTACTGCCGCACCGTGGGCGTGGAGTACATGCACCTGCAGGAGCCGGAGGAGCGCGAGTGGTTCCAGGACCAGCTCGAGCACGGCTACCAGAAGCCCTCCCGCGAGGAGCAGTTCCGCATCCTCGGCCGCCTCAACGCCGCCGAGGCCTTCGAGACGTTCCTGCAGACGAAATACGTCGGGCAGAAGCGCTTCTCCCTCGAGGGCGGCGAGTCCCTCATCCCCCTGCTGGACGAGATCATCTCGGACGCGGCCGACGCCGGGCTCGCCGGGGTCGGCATCGCCATGGCCCATCGCGGCCGGCTCAACGTGCTGACCAACATCGCCGGGAAGTCCTACGCCCAGGTCTTCCGGGAGTTCGAGGGCAGCCAGGACCCGCGCACCACCGAGGGCTCCGGGGACGTGAAGTACCACCTGGGCACGGAGGGCACCTTCACCTCCGACAACGGCAACGAGACCCAGGTCTACCTCGCCGCGAACCCCTCGCACCTCGAGGCGGCCGACCCGGTGATCGAGGGCATCGTGCGCGCCAAGACCGACGTGCTGGGCGCCGGCCCCGAGGGCGACGGCACCTTCCCGGTGCTGCCCATCCAGGTCCACGGCGACGCCGCCTTCGCCGGCCAGGGCGTGGTGGCCGAGGTGCTGCAGATGGCCCTGCTGCCCGGCTACGCGGTCGGCGGCACGGTCCACGTGATCGTCAACAACCAGGTGGGCTTCACGACCGCGCCCTCGGCGGCGCGCTCCTCGACCTACGCGACCGACATCGCCAAGGGCTTCCAGGCCCCGATCTTCCACGTCAACGCCGACGACCCCGAGGCCGTCACCCACGTGGGCCAGCTGGCCTTCGCCTACCGGCAGGCCTTCCACAAGGACGTGGTCATCGACCTGATGTGCTACCGCCGGCGCGGGCACAACGAGGGCGACGACCCCTCGATGACCCAGCCGCTGATGTACGACCTCATCGAGCAGAAGCGCTCGACCCGCAAGATCTACACCGAGAACCTCGTGGGCCGCGGCGACATCACGCAGGAGGAGGCCGACCGGGCGCTGAAGGACTACCAGGAGCGCCTGGAGCGGGTCTTCGCCGAGACGCACGAGGCGCAGACCTCCTCGATCCCGCTGGTCACCGGCGACTCCGCCGCGATCTCCAACATCGAGCGACCCTCCGCCCAGCAGGCGGACTCCGGGGTGTCCATCCCCCGCTCGACGGCGATCTCGACGGAGGTCGCCCAGCGGATCGGCGCCGCCCACCTGGAGATCCCCGAGGACTTCACGGTGCACAAGAAGCTGCGCAAGCTCCTGGAGCGCCGCGAGGCGATGACCCGCGAGGGCGGCGTGGACTGGGGCATGGGCGAGCTCATGGCCTTCGGCTCCCTGCTCATGGAGGGCGTGCCGGTGCGCATGTCCGGCCAGGACGTCCGGCGCGGCACGTTCACCCAGCGCCACGCCGTGATCTTCGACGCGGAGACCGGCGCCGAGTGGACCCCGCTGAACCACCTGGCCGGCGACCAGGAGCGGCTGGCGATCTACAACTCCCTGCTCTCCGAGTACGCCGTCTTGGGCTTCGAGTACGGCTACTCCGTGGAGCGCCCCGAGGCGCTGACCGTGTGGGAGGCCCAGTTCGGCGACTTCGTCAACGGCGCCCAGATCGTCGTCGACGAGTTCATCGCCTCGGCCGAGCAGAAGTGGGGCCAGCGCTCCTCGCTGGTGCTGCTGCTGCCGCACGGCTACGAGGGCCAGGGCCCGGACCACTCCTCGGCGCGCATCGAGCGCTTCCTGCAGCTGTGCGCGGAGAAGAACATGGTCGTGGCCAATCCCTCCACCCCGGCCAACCACTTCCACCTGCTGCGCCGGCAGGCCTACAGCCGCCCGCGCAAGCCGCTGGTCGTGGCCACGCCCAAGCAGCTGCTGCGCCTGAAGGCCGCCGCCTCCCCCGTGGAGGAGTTCACCGACGGCACCTTCCGCCCGGTGATCGGCGACCGGGCCGGGCTGGACGCGGCGAAGGTCACCGACGTGGTGCTGGTCTCCGGCCGGCTCTACTACGACCTGGCGGCCGCCCGGGAGAAGAACCAGGACACCACCACCGCGATCGTGCGCGTCGAGCAGCTGCACCCGCTGCCGCTGGCCGAGATCAAGGAGGAGCTGGCCAAGTACCCGCAGGCGCGCCTGACCTGGGCGCAGGACGAGCCCGCCAACCAGGGCGCCTGGCCGTTCATGGCCGTGAACCTGGTGCCCGAGCTCGACCGGAAGGTGCGGCTGGCCTCCCGCCCGGCCTCGGCCTCCCCGGCCAACGGCTCCGCGAAGCGGCACACCGCCGAGCTGGAGACCCTCGTCCAGACGGCGTTCGAGCGCGCCTGAGCACGCGCCCCGCACTGCGCCCCGCCCCCATCCCCCGAGCAGGAAGAACGACGTGGAGCAACGAAGGATCAGAATTGTCGCGGTCGGTGACGAGCTGCTGGCCGGCGAGGGCGACCCCCGGGCCCTGGGCTGGTTCGGGCGGGTCATGGCCCGGACCCCGCGCCACGCGGCGCCCGTGTCCGCCTACAACCTCGCCGCGCCGGACGAGGGCAGCGAGTCGCTGAACGAGCGCTGGCTCGGCGAGGCGGGCCGCCGCTTTGCCCCCGGCCACGACAACCGCCTGGTCATCGCGCCCTCCACCCGGGACATCGACCTGAGCATCACGAGCGCCCGCTCGCGGCTGAACATGGCCAACATCATCGACACCGCCTCGCAGAACAACGTGCGCGTGCTCGTCGTCGGGCCCCCGCCCACCCTGGACACGGGGCGCAACCGGCGGATCGCCGACCTCTCCGCGGCGTACGCGGACGTCACCACCCGGCGCAACCACGTCTACGTGGACACCTTCAACCCCCTCCAGCACCACGAGCAGTGGCGCAAGGACCTCGCGGCCAACCACGGCCGCCCCGGGCAGGCCGGCTACGGGCTGATGGCCTGGCTCGTGCTCCACCGCGGCTGGTACGCCTGGCTGGACCTGCCCGAGCCGCAGTGACCCCGCCCCGCCGTGCGGCGGCGGCGCGGGGCGTGTGAGACAATGGCGGGCAGTGCCCCGTCCGGCCACCGCCGCGGTCCCCGACCGTGCGGGAACGGACGACGACGACCACGATCCACCGCGGCACCCCCGCGGAAGACAGGAGGCTCGCATGAGCAAGCGAGGACGCAAGCGCAAGGACCGCCGCAAGGGCGGCGCCAACCACGGCAAGCGCCCCAACGCCTGAGGTCCCCCGCGGACCCGGCACCGCCGTGGACGGAAGGGCCCCGGACCGATCGGTCCGGGGCCCTTCCGCACGTCCGCGCCCGTCCGGGACCCGCGGCGCCGGACGGGCGCGGGGAGATCGTCTCAGGCCGCCGGCGGTCGCTGTCGCTGGGCGTGGATCCGGGCGAGGATCGAGACCTTCAGGTCCGCCGGGGCCGTCTCCGAGCAGGAGCGCCGGACGACCGAGCGGATCACGCACTCCAGGTCGTACTCCCGGGCGCAGGCCGGGCACTCGCGCAGGTGCCCGTGGATGTCCTCGAGGTCGTCCGCCGGGAGCACCCCGTCGAGGTACTCGTAGATCCGCCGGATCCGCTCGTCCGTGCAGCCTCCCAGGCTCTCGCAGTCGGCCATGTCTAGTGGTCCTCTTCCTTGTTCTTGTCCGCGGCGGCCTTCCGGTCCGCCGTGACCTTCGAGGTGTCGAAGCCGCGCTCGGCGGCGTAGTCGGCCAGCTTCTCGCGCAGCAGCTTGCGCCCGCGGTGCAGGCGGGACATCACCGTGCCGATGGGGGTGTCCATGATCTCGGAGATCTCCTTGTAGGCGAAGCCCTCGACGTCCGAGAAGTACACCGCCAGCCGGAACTCCTCGGGCAGCTCCTGCAGGGCCCGCTTGACGTCGGTGTCGGGCAGGTGGTCCAGGGCCTCCACCTCCGCCGAGCGCAGGCCCGAGGAGGTGTGGGACTCCGCCCGGTGCAGCTGCCAGTCCTCCACCGTGTCGGTGTTCGCCTGCTGCGGCTCGCGCTGGCGCTTGCGGTAGAGGTTGATGTAGGTGTTCGTCAGGATCCGGTACAGCCAGGCCTTGAGGTTCGTCCCGGGCCGGTACTGGTGGAAGGCCGAGAACGCCTTGGTGTAGGCCTCCTGCACCAGGTCCTCCGCGTCGGCGGGGTTGCGGGCCATCCGCAGGGCGGCCGCGTAGAGCTGGTCCACGTACTCCATCGCGTCCCGCTCGAAGCGCGCCTTGCGGTCCTCGGTGGTCTCGGTGGCGACGTCGACGGGCGGCTCGGTCCGGGCGGGGACGGCCTCCTGCTGGTTCTGCTCGTTCATCACCGCCCATCCTACGGCGGGCGGGGCGGGCGCCGGGGCGCCGGGGCGGGGGCGACGGCTCCTCCTTCCCCCCGGCGGGCCGGTGCCCACGGGTGCTCGCACGACGACGACCGGGGTCCCCGGTCCTGCTCCCCCGGTGCAACGGGGCACCCCCGGGCCGCTATTCCCCGCCGCGCCCCGTGCGGCACCCGCCGCCGCGGCACGCGCCGGTGCCGCACGGGCCCGCCGCCCCGGGGCGGCGCTGGCCCCCGCGCGGGAGGGCGCGGCTAGGATGGAACGCGCGGCGGCCTCCGCCGCAGTCCCGTCCCGCACGACCCGACCCCGCGGTTGCCGGCCGCAGAGGAGAAGACCATGAGCATCGTCCGTCGCATCGCCCGCCCGCTGCTGGCCACCGGCTACGTGGCCAACGGCGTCGAGTCCTTCCGCAACTCGTCGAGCGCCGCCCAGCACCTCGCCCCGGTCGTCACCGCGGCCGGCAAGGCCTTCCCGCAGGCCGGCCCCGCGCTGGGCAACCCCGCGATGGTGGCCCAGGGCCTCGCCGCCGCCCAGGTCGGCGCGGCCGTGCTCTTCGCCCTCGGCCGCCTCCCCCGCCTCTCGGCGGGCGTGCTCGTGACGACGACCGCCCTCAACGCCTACGCCGACTACCGCGCCGCCGAGGCCGGGACCCCGGAGCAGAAGGCGGCCCGCCGCAGCACCGCCTTCAAGAACAGCTCGCTGGTGGGGGCCGTGATGCTCGCCGCCGTCGACACCGAGGGCAGCCCCTCCCTCCTGTGGCGCGCCGAGCACCTGGCCGAGGACGTGAAGAAGAACGCGCGGAAGCTGGGCAAGGACACCCAGAAGCAGGTCGCCCGGGCGGAGAAGGCCGTCCAGCACGCGGTCAAGCAGTCCTGACCGGCGGGTCCCACCGGTGAGACACCCCGAGGCCCCCGCACCCGGCACGGCGGGGCCGGTCCCGCAGCACGAGCTGTGGCCGGCCCCGTTCGCGGGCTCCCGTCCCGTCTCCGGCGCCCTGACGGTGCCGGGCTCCAAGTCCCTGACCAACCGCTACCTGCTGCTGGCCGCCCTCGCCGACGGCCCGTGCCGGCTGCGCCAGCCCCTGCACTCGCGCGACTCCCGGCTGATGGTGGCCGCCCTGCGCGCCCTCGGGGCCGCCGTGGAGGAGGTCCCCGGGGACGGCGACTTCGGCCCGGACCTCGTCGTCGGCCCCGCCCCGCGGGAGGCCGGCGACCCCGTGCGGGTCGAGTGCGGGCTGGCCGGGACGGTCATGCGCTTCGTCCCGCCCGTCGCCGCGCTGACCCGCCGGGCGGTGACCTTCGACGGCGACCCGGCGGCGCGCGTGCGGCCCATGGCGCCGGTGGTGCGGGCCCTGCGCGCGCTCGGGGTGGGCGTGGACGACGACGGGCGCGGCCGGCTGCCGTTCACCGTGCACGGCACCGGCCGGGTGCGCGGCGGGGAGCTGGAGATCGACGCGACGGGCTCGAGCCAGTTCGTCTCCGCCCTGCTGCTGGCCGCCCCGCGCTTCGAGGAGGGGCTCGTGCTGCGCCACCGCGGCGCGGGGGGCCGGGGGGTGCCCTCGATGCCGCACGTGCAGATGACGGTGGAGGTCCTGCGGGAGCTGGGCGTGGACGTGGACGACACCGTGCCCTCGCAGTGGCGGGTGGCGCCCGGGCCGGTGCGCGCCTTCGACGTGGAGGTCGAGCAGGACCTCTCCAACGCCGGGCCCTTCCTCGCGGCGGCGGTCGTCACGGGGGGCCGGGTCAGCGTGCCCCGGTGGCCCGGGCGCACCACGCAGGGCGGGGACCACTGGAAGCAGATCCTGCCCGCCTTCGGGGCGCAGGCCGAGCTCGCCGGCGGGACGTTCACCGTGACGGGGCCCGAGGTCGTCAGCGGCGTGGACCTCGACCTCTCCGAGGCCGGGGAGCTCGCCCCGACGGTCGCCGCGATCTGCGCCGTGGCCTCGACCCCGTCCCGGCTGCGCGGGATCGCCCACCTGCGCGGGCACGAGACGGACCGGCTGGCCGCGCTGGTCGCCGAGATCAACCGGGTGGGCGGGGACGCCGAGGAGACGGCGGACGGGCTGGTCGTCCGCCCGGCACCGCTGCACGGGGGGACGTGGCACAGCTACGAGGACCACCGGATGGCCACCGCCGGCGCCGTGGTCGGGCTCGTGGTCCCGGACGTGGTCGTGGAGAACATCGCCACGACCGCCAAGACCCTGCCCGAGTTCCCCGCGCTGTGGGCCGAGCTCGTGGAGCGGGGCCGTGGCGCGTAGGAGCTCCACCCGCCGGGACTGGGACGAGACCGACGTCCGGGTGCGGGCGCACAAGTCGGGGTCCCGGCCGCGCACCAAGGACCGGCCCGCCCACGAGGACGCCGTCACGGGCCGGGTCGTGACGGTGGACCGCGGCCGCTACACGGCCGTGCTCGACGAGGACACCGACGCGGAGCGGCTCGTGGTGGCCGTGCGCGCCAAGGAGCTGCGCCGACGCCCCGTGGTGGCCGGGGACCTCGTGGGGCTCGTCGGCGACGTCACCGGGGCCCCCGACACCCTCGCGCGCCTCGTGCGCATCGAGGAGCGCTCGACCGTGCTGCGGCGCAGCGCCGACGACGACGACCCCGTCGAGCGCGTCGTCGTCGCCAACGCGGACCAGCTCGTGGTGGTGGTCGCGGCGGCCGAGCCCGAGCCGCGCACCGGGTTCGTCGACCGGGCGCTCGTGGCCGCCTACGACGCCGGGATCGACCCGCTGCTGTGCATCACCAAGACCGACCTGCGCGACCCCGCCGGGCTGGTGGCCCACTACACGGCCCTCGACCTGCCCGTGCTCGTCTCCGGGCCCGCCGCCGGCGCCGCGCCCGCCGGGGACGGCGCGAGCCTGCCGCTGGACAGGGGCCTCGTCGAGGCCCTTCGGGAGCGTCTGGACGGGCGCGTCTCCGTGCTGCTGGGCCACTCCGGGGTCGGCAAGTCCACGCTCGTCAACGCCCTCACGGGCGCCGACCGCGCCACCGGGGGGGTCAACGCCGTGACGGGGCGCGGCCGGCACACGTCGTCGTCGGCCCTGGCCCTGAAGGTCGAGGACGCCTCCCCGGGCTCGTGGATCATCGACACCCCGGGGATCCGCTCCTTCGGCCTCGCGCACGTGGACCCCGACCGGATCGTCGAGGCGTTCGACGAGCTCGGCGGGGCCATCGCCGAGTGCCCCAAGGGCTGCCGGCACACCGAGGACTCCCCCGGCTGCGCCCTGGACGGCTGGGTCGCCCGGGGGCGGGCCGGCGCCGCGGGAGCCGCCCGGCTGGCGTCGCTGCGGCGGCTGCTGCGGGCCCGCGAGGGCTCCGGGGACGCCCCGGAGGACAAGGAGCTGGGCGTCGGCTGAGGCCCCCGGCCCCGCTCCGACCAGGCGGGGAACCGTCTCGGGGTAGGTTGGACCAATGCGCAGTCCCAGCACCTACACCGACGACCTCCGCCTCGCCCACATCCTGGCCGACGCCGTGGACCGCCTGACCATGCGGCGCTTCAAGGCCCAGGACCTCGCCGTGGACACCAAGCCCGACCTCACCCCCGTCACGGACGCGGACCGCGAGGCCGAGCAGCTGATCCGCACCCAGCTGGGGCGCGCGCGCAACCGGGACGCCGTGATCGGCGAGGAGTTCGGGAGCAGCGGCAGCGGGGCCCGGCAGTGGGTCGTCGACCCCATCGACGGGACGAAGAACTTCGTGCGGGGCGTGCCGGTGTGGGCGACCCTCATCGCGCTCGTCGACGAGGGCCGGCCCGTGGTGGGCGTGGTCTCCGCCCCCGCCCTCGGCCGGCGCTGGTGGGCCGCCACGGGCTCCGGTGCCTACATCGGCAAGTCCCTGGCCAGCGCCCAGCGGATCACGGTCTCGCGGGTCGACCGGCTCGCCGACGCCTCCCTGTCCTACTCCTCGCTGACCGGCTGGCGGGACCTGGGCGTGCGGGAGCAGTTCCTCGAGCTCACCGACGACGTGTGGCGCACCCGCGCCTACGGCGACTTCTGGTCCTACTGCCTCGTCGCCGAGGGGGCGGTGGACCTCGCGTGCGAGCCCGAGCTGAACCTCCACGACATGGCCGCGCTCGTGCCCCTGGTCGAGGAGGCGGGAGGACGGTTCACGTCCCTGGAGGGCGAGCCCGGGCCGTTCGGCGGCAACGCCCTCGCCAGCAACGGCCTGCTCCACGACGAGGTCCTGCAGCGGCTCGCCCCCGCCCGCGGCTGAGCTCCCGGGCCCCGGCGCCCCGACGACGGACGGGGTGCGAGGGACGGACGGGGAGGGCGGGACGGCTCTCGCCGTCCCGCCCTCCCCGTCGGCCGCGCACGCACCGGGGACCCGGTCACCGGGTCCCCGGTGCGGTCACTGCGCCATGGCGTTGAGCTGCATCTCGTCCATCAGGCACTGCTCGAGGGCGGCCTGGTCGTTGAGGTACTGGCTGCAGGGCCCGTTCACGGCGTCGAGCACGGGGCCCATGAAGGAGAGGATCGCGAAGAAGAACAGCACGCTGGCCACGATGCCGAGGGCGCTGAGGACGATGCCGATCACCGGCACCGCCTTGGACGCCCCCTGCGCCCGGGACAGCTTGCGCAGGGCGACGATGCCGAGCACGAGGCCGACGACGCCGGGGACGAAGCCCAGGCCGAACAGCCACGAGCCCAGCAGCGACAGGATGCCCAGCACGAGTGCGGCGATGCCGAGCCCCGTGCCCGCGGGCTTGGCCGGGGCGCCGTACCGGCCCATGTCGTAGGAGCCCTGGTAGGCCCCGCCGTACGGTGCCTGGTCGTACTGGCCCTGCTGGCCGTACTGGCCGTACTGGCCCTGCTGGCCGTACTGGCCGTACTGGCCCTGCTGGCCGTACTGGCCCTGCTGGCCGTAGCCCGGGGCGGTGTACTGTCCGCCCGGCTCGCCCCGGCCGTACTGCGGCGGCTGGTAGGACGGGCCGGCCGGAGCCCCTTCGACGCGCTGCCCGAACTCCGGCTCGCTCCGGCCCTCGTGGCGCGGGGCGTCCGCGTCGCGGTCCGGGTCGGGCGTGTGGTCGGGGTGGCTCATGGTGCTGCCTTTCGTCGGTCGTCCGTACGTCCTCCAGCTTGTCACACCGGGGCCTCGCCGGGGCCGCACGGCCCCCGGTGTGCAGGGCCGCGGCCGCGCCCGGCCCCGAGTCCGGGCACGGAAAAGGCCGGGGAGCGCCGGTGGGCGCTCCCCGGCCGGGGAATCGTGGAGATGGGGGGAATTGAACCCCCGTCCGATGCAGCTTCGTCAGGGCTTCTCCGGGTGCAGTCTGCGTAGCGTCTTCTCAGTCCCGGCCCTCGTGCAGACCCGTGGCCGACGGACTCAGTCGCGAGTTGATGTTCTCCGGACGTCCGCGACACCCGTTCGGAGCAGTGGCCTTCTGGCTGATGCCAGACCCCGGGCCGAAGGCGAACCCGGGCTGACAGTCACCTGGTGGTCTGGTTACGCGGCGAGCGCGAGGTCAGACTGGGCGACGTTGCTCTTGGAATTGGCAACTATTGTTTTACAGAGAGCGTTTACGAGATAACTCTGCGTCCTCGACCCGCTTCCCCTGTCTCAACACACATCGTCGAAACCGATCATCCCCGTATTCTGTTTCCAAGCACCCCGCCGGAGCGGGACGACCCAGTCTACCGCGGGGTACGGGGCGGTGCAAGGGTCCTCCGGGCTCAGCCCATGTTCTTGTAGCGCATCGCCCGCTGGGCCTCGCGGTTGTCCTGCTTCTCGCGCAGCGTCTGGCGCTTGTCGTACTCCTTCTTGCCCTTGGCCACCGCGATCTCGACCTTCACCCGCTTGCCGTCGACGAAGTACAGCGACAGCGGCACGATGGTGAACCCGGTCTCCCGGGTCTTCTGCTCGATCTTCGCGAGCTCCTCCCGGTGCAGCAGCAGCTTCCGGCGCCGCCGCGCCGCGTGGTTGGTCCAGGAGCCGGCGAGGTACTCGGGGATGTAGGCGTGCTCCAGCCACAGTTCGCCGTTGTAGAACTGGCAGAAGCCGTCCACGAGCGAGGCCCGGCCCATCCGCAGGGACTTCACCTCGGTGCCCATCAGGGCGAGGCCGGCCTCGTAGGTGTCCAGGACGTGGTAGTCGTGGCGGGCCTTCTTGTTGCTGGCGATCACCTGGCGGCCGCTGTCCTTCTTGGCCTTGGCCATGGCCCACCCCTCCCTCGACTGTGCGCTCGGCTGGTGCGGGTCCGCCCGCACGGCGTCCCGCTGCCGCGCCCGGGGGCGCGGCAGAACGACCATCCTACGCTACCGCGCCCGGCGGCGGACCGGCCCCGGGACCCGGCCGGTCCGCCGGCGCGGTCCCGGGCAACGGTGCGGCGCACGGGGCGGGACGCGGCGGTGCCGGATCGCCCCGCCCGTGCGGCTCAGGCGTCCGCGGGGGCGTGGCGCTGGTCGGCGCGCCAGCGGATGCCCGCGTCGACGAAGGCGTCGATGGCGCCGTCGAACACGGCGGAGGGGTTGCCCTCCTCGTGGTTGGTGCGCAGGTCCTTGACCATCTGGTACGGGTTGAGCACGTAGGAGCGCATCTGGTCGCCCCAGGAGGCCTTGACGTCGCCGGCGAGCTCCTTCTTCTTCGCGTTCTCCTGCTCCTGGCGCAGCAGCAGCAGCCGCGACTGGAGCACGCGCAGGGCGGCGGCGCGGTTCTGGATCTGCGACTTCTCGTTCTGCATCGACACGACGATGCCCGTGGGCAGGTGGGTCATGCGCACCGCGGAGTCGGTGGTGTTCACCGACTGCCCGCCGGGGCCCGAGGAGCGGAAGACGTCGACCTTGATCTCGTTCTCGGGGATCTCGATGGAGTCGTCCTGCTCGATCAGCGGGATGACCTCGACCGCGGCGAACGAGGTCTGGCGCCGGCCCTGGTTGTCGAACGGCGAGATCCGCACGAGCCGGTGCGTGCCGGCCTCCACGGACAGGGTGCCGAACGCGTAGGGGGCCTTGACCTCGAAGGTCGCCGACTTCAGCCCCGCCTCCTCCGCGTAGGAGGTGTCGAGCACGGCGGTCGGATAGCCGTGGCGCTCGGCCCAGCGCAGGTACATGCGCATCAGCATCTCCGCGAAGTCCGCGGCGTCCACGCCGCCGGCGCCGGCGCGGATGGTGACCACGGCCTCGCGCTCGTCGTACTCGCCCGCGAGCAGGGTCTGGATCTCGAGCTGGGAGAGGGCCTTCTTCACGGCGGCGAGCTCCTCGCCGGCGAGCTCGAGGGTCTCGGGGTCGTCCTCCTCCTCGGCGAGCTGGACCATGACCTCGATGTCGTCGATGCGACCGCGCAGCTCCCCGAGCCGGTCGAGGGCCGACTGCTTGTGGGAGAGCCGGGAGGTGATCTTCTGCGCCGCGGCCGGGTCGTCCCACAGGTCCGGGGCCGTCGCCTGCCGGGAGAGCTCGGCGACGTCTCGCTCGAGGGCCTCGACGTCGCTCACCGCCTCGATGGAGGCGAAGGTGGATCGGAGGGCGGAGATCTCAGCCGGGAAGTCAAGGGAGGCCATGGAAGCCAAGATTATCCCATGGGGGCAAATCGCCCCGGGTGCTCCCCCGCCCGGCTCTGGCACGATGAGCACACGGACAACGGAGCAGAGAGGACGCGACCGTGCGCATTCCCCGGATCCTGGCCCTGGTCCTCGCCGGCGGCAAGGGCTCCCGCCTGGGCGCCCTGACCGAGGACAAGGTCAAGCCCGCGCTGCCCGTGGCGGGCACCTACCGGCTGATCGACGTGGCCCTGTCCAACCTCGTGCACGCCCACATCTCCGACGTGTGGGTGGTCCAGCAGTACCTGCCCCACGGCCTCAACGCCCACCTGGCCAACGGCCGCCCCTGGGACCTGGACCGCACCCACGGCGGGCTGCAGGTCCTGCCCCCGTACCAGGGCGCCGAGGGCGAGGGCTTCGCCGAGGGCAACGCCGACTCGATCTACCGGCAGAAGGACCTGATCCGCGAGTTCGCCCCGGACCTCGTGCTCGTGCTCAGCGCCGACCACCTCTACACGATCAACTTCCTCGACGTCGTCGACACCCACCTCGAGCAGGGCGCGGACCTGACCATGGTCACCACCGAGGTGGCCGAGGACCCCTCCCGCTACGGGGTCGTCCAGGTCGACGACGACGGGGTCGTGACCGGCTTCGACTACAAGCCGGAGGACCCGCGGGGCCGGCTCGTGGCGGGCGAGATGTTCCTCTACGACGCCGGCCGGCTGCTCGAGGCGCTCGAGGAGCTGCACGAGCGCCAGGGGCAGCTGGAGGACTACGGCAACGACCTCGTGCCGTGGTTCGTCGAGCACGCCCGGGTGGTCGAGCACCGGCTCGAGGGCTACTGGATGGACCTCGGCACGGTGCAGTCGTACTGGACCGCCCACCTGCAGCTGCTCGACGGCGAGGGCGTGGCCCTCGACGACCCCGACTGGCCGATCCTCACCGCCCAGCCGCAGCTGGTGCCCGCCCGCGTCGCCGCCTCGGCCGAGGTGCGCGGGTCGATGGTGGCCGCCGGGGCGGTCGTGGCCGGCACCGTGGAGCACTCGGTGCTCGGCCCGCGGGTCGTGGTCGACGAGGGCGCCGTCGTGCGCCACTGCGTGCTGCTCGACGGGGTGCACGTGCCCGCGGGCGCGGTCCTGGTCAACGTGGTGGCCGACGCGGGCGCCCGCGTCCCGGCGGGTGAGCACGGGCGGGCGGGGGCCGTGACGCTGCTCGACGGGACGGGGGCGGTCGCCTCCGTCGAGGACTTCGACCGGGACGCCGTCCTGCCGCGCGGCTTCTGAGGGCCCTCCGGCGCTCACCGGCCCAGCCGGGCCCGCGCCTCGCTCGAGGCGGTGATCGGGATCCCGTCGGGGACGACGAGGTTCACCACGGGCGGGTGCACCACCGCGACGAGGGTGACCTCGGCGGTGCGCCCGTCGGGGGTGCCGGTGGGGGCCCCCAGCGCCAGCCCGGGGGTGTCCTCCCACGCCCGGACCGTGCCGAGGTAGCTGGTGGCCGCGCCGGCCACGGCGTCGTCGTCGAGCACGGTGGCCGGTGGCGCCCCGGGGGCGCCCGGGCGCAGCTCGACGAACGTGTCCGCGGCCGCGAGCGCGGCGTTGTCGGCGAGCACCTGCAGCCTGCGCTCCCCGACGTGCACGGCGGTGACGCCCATGACGACGACGGCGAGCAGCAGCGCGACCACGGCGAAGCCCAGCGCCAGGACCGTGATCTGCCCGTCGTCCTCGCCGCCGGGGGCCCGCCGCGCGGGGTGCGGGCCGCTCACGCGTACCGCCCCACGACGACCGTGGCCGACGAGCTCAGCCGCGCGATCCCGAGGTCGTCGAGGCCCGGCACGAGCGGCAGCTCCACCGTCAGGGCGGCGCGCACGGTGGCCACCCCGCCCGGGGCGGCGCAGCCCTCCCCCGAGCAGTCGAGGCCGAGCTCGAGGGCGCCGGGGGCGAAGCCGTGGTCGGCGGCGGCCAGCTGCGCCGCCGCGGCGAGGTCCTCCTCGGCGACTGTGCCCGGCTCGGCCCGGGCGAGCACCTGGGCGGCCTGCTGGGCGGCGGCGACCACCGCGAACGCCCCGGCCTGGACGTGGGCGACGGTGAGCACGAAGTAGACGACCGGCACGAGCAGCAGCGTGCCCAGTGCGACGAACTCCACCACGGCGCTGCCCTCGTCGGCGGCCTCCGCCCCGGCACTGCGCCCCTCGCCGCCCCGGGGTCGGGGCGCCTCAGCCGGCGAGGACGGCATGGCCGTGGACGGTGACGGCCTCGGGCGGGCCCAGCAGCGCCACGACGGGCAGGGGCGCGACGACCTCGACGCGCAGCGTGCGCACCCCGCCCGCCTCGGCCGGGGCCGCGGTGACGTCCTGGGCGTACGCCGGACCGAGGTGGCCGGCGATGATCTCCCGGGTGCGCGCGACGCCGTCCTCGGGCGTGCGGTCGGCGAGCGTGCCGTAGCGGGCTCCGGCCGCCGCGGCGTCGATGAGGGTGTTGCGCACGTGCAGGGCCAGCGCCAGCTGCAGCGTCCCGGTGAACAGCAGGGCGAGCAGCCCCGCCACGAGGACGTACTCGGCCACGGCGCTGCCCCGGTCGGGGTGCTCCGGAGGCAGGGTGCCGGGCGCGTCCTGCGCTCCGCCGCCCGGAGCGCACCCCGAGCGGACCGGACCGGCCGGGACGGACTCCCGGCCGAGGGGCGCGCGAGCGCGGCGCCGGGCGGGCGCGCGCGGGTCTCGGAGGGGCCGCACGGTCAGTTCTGGCTGACGCGGCCGATGGCGTCCCGGAACAGCCCTTCCAGGGCCGGCTGGGCCACGAGGAGCAGTCCGGCCACGAGCACGGCCGACATCAGGGTGAGCATCACCCAGCCGGGGACGTCCCCGCGGTCGGGGTCGTCGGCGGGCGGGCGGGCGCCGGGCCGGTCCGGTCGGGAGGGGCCGCGCAGGAGCAGGAGCAGGGCGGCGCCGAGGAGGGCGGCGAGCCGGAGGGGCAGTCGCACGGGGTGGGTCCTTTCGGGTGGGCGGCGGGCGGACCCGCCGGGGTGGTCCACGGGCGGGTCAGAAGCCGAGCTCCAGCAGCGCGATGCCGGGGTAGACGGCGAAGACGACGGTGAGCGGCAGGACGAAGAAGACGAGGGGGACCATCATGGCGATCTCCTTGCGGCCCGCGGCCTCCATGAGCTCGCGCTTGTCGTGGTCGCGCACGTCCTGCGCCTGGGCGCGCAGGACGTCGGCCAGGGGTGTGCCCCGCTCGAGGGCCACGACGATGCCGTCCACGAAGCGGCCCACCGGGGCGACGGGGGTGCGTGCGGCGAACTCCTGGAGGGCCTCGCCGAGGCCTGCCCCGGAGCGGGTGCGGGCCAGCACCGCGCGGAACTCGGCCGTGAGCTCGCCGTCGGCGACGCGGCAGACCCGCTCGAGCGAGCCCACGGCGCTCTCCCCCGCGCCCACGGACAGGGCCATGAGCTCGGCCACGGCGGGGAACTCCGCGAGCATGCGGCGCTCGCGGGCCGTGATCCGGCGGGCGAGCAGACGGTCGCGCAGCAGCCAGCCCGCGCCGGCACCGGCCGCGGCGGCGAGCACGACGCCGCCCGGACCGGTGCCCAGGCGCGCGGCGGCGGCCAGCCCCAGGAGCACGCCCGCGAGCAGCCCGGCCGTGGCCAGCAGCAGCTGCTCGGCCCGGTGGTCGGCGACCGATCCGTGGGACCCGGCCCGTTCCAGGCGCCGCTCGAGACCGGCGGACGGCCCGGCGTGGCGGGCGGCGCGCCGGACGGCGTCCCCGGCGAGGGTGCGCAGCACACGGGCGGCCGGGCCGAGCAGGCCGGCGGCCCGGAACGCCTCGGGGCCGGCGAGCAGGGACGACTCGACCTCCACGGAGCGCAGCTGCGGGGCGATCCGGTCCGCGAAGGCCGTGCCGCGGCTCGCACGGACACCGGTGAGCACGAGCCACAGCCCGCCCGCGAGGCCCACCCCGAGCAGGAGCACGAGGGACTCCGGGGCGCTCACCGCAGCACCCGGCGTGGTTCGGGGAGAGCGCCCAGCCGCAGCATGAGCCGGTAGGCGGCCACGGAGACGGTCAGCCCGCCCAGGAGCACGACCGCTCCCTCCGGGGTGTCGTAGGCGCGCACCGCGGCCGGCTGGGAGGACATCAGCAGGAGCACGATCCAGGGCGCCGCCACGGCCAGGCGAGCGGCGTTGACCGTCCAGGACTGGCGCGCCTCGAGCTCCCCGCGCGTGCGGGCGCTCTCGCGCAGGAACTCCGAGAGGGTGCCCAGCAGCCGGCCCAGGTCGGTCCCGCCCACCTCGCGGGTCACCCGCAGCGCCTCGACGATGTTGTCCGCCACGGGGTCGGCCAGCCGGTCCTTGAGCCGCGTCAGGGAGCCCTGCAGCTGCCCGGAGGCCCGGTAGTCGGCGGCGAAGCGGGCGAAGGCCGGGCGCACCGGCTCGGGTCCGCGGTACTGCAGCTGGACCAGGGCCTCGGGCAGGGACATCCCGGCGCGGATCGCGGAGCGCAGGTGGTCGACGACGTCGGGCCACACCTCCCGCAGCGCGATCGTCCGCGCCCGGGCCCGGTGCCGCACGGCCGCGAACGGCGCCCCGCCCCCGAGCAGCGCGGCGCAGGCCCCGAAGGTGGCGGCCCCGGTCAGGGCCGCCACGAGCAGCCCGGACAGCGCCCCGCAGGCCAGGCACGCGAGCACGAGCGGCGCGGGACCGACGCCGGGCAGTCCCGCCCGCAGCAGGAGCTCCCGCAACCGGCCCGGGCGCCGGGCGGGGGCCTCGCGCGGAACGTCCTCGGCCCAGCACGACCACCACACCAGCAGCACGCCCGCGCCCAGCAGCGCGCCCAGGGCCGCGCTCACCGCGGGCCCCCGGCGTCGTCCTCGAGCAGCTCGCGCACCGACCAGCCGGCACGGGCGAACTTCTCCGGGGACGGGGCCTCCGCGGCGACCGCGCGCAGGTCCCCGTCCCGCAGGGCGAAGACCGGGTAGATCTCGATCACGCCGTTCTCCACGCGGTTGCCCAGGGCGAGGACCTCGGCGACGCGGCGGCGGCCGTCGGCCTCCCGCCGGCAGTGCACCACGAGGTCGAAGCACGAGGCCACGGTGGGCACCACGAACCCGGAGCTGATGTTGGCCCCGGCGAGCAGGGGCAGCGTGCAGATCTTGGTCACCGCGTCCCGGGCGGAGTTGGCGTGCAGGCTGCACATCCCGGGCAGCCCGCTGTTGAGGGCCACGAGCATGTCGAGGCTCTCGGCCTCGCGGACCTCCCCCACGACGAGCCGGTCCGGGCGCATCCGCAGCGCCTCCTTCACGAGGCGGCGCAGCGGGATCTCGCCGGCGCCCTCGAGGTTGGCCTGGCGGCACTGCATCCCCACGACGTCGCGCAGCGGCACCTGCAGCTCGAAGATCTCCTCGACGGTCACGACCCGCTCCCGCGGGCCGATGGCGGCGCACAGGCAGTTCAGCAGCGTCGTCTTGCCCGCCTGGGTCGCGCCGGAGACCAGGATGTTGAGCCCGGAGGCGACCGCCGCCTCGAGGAAACGGGCCGCGCGCGGGGAGAGCGAGCCGAGCTCGACGAGGTCGTCGAGCCGCCGCGCCCGGGCGACGAACTTGCGGATGTTCACGGCCCAGTGGGTCCGGGTGACGTCGGGGATCACCACGTGCAGCCGGGAGCCGTCGGGCAGGGCGGCGTCGACGAAGGGCGAGCTGAGGTCCAGGCGCCGGCCGGAGCTCTTGAGCATCCGCTCCACGAGGTTGCGCACCTGGGCCTCGGTGAGCACGAGGGACGTCAGCTCGGACTCGCCCCGGCGGGCGACGTAGACCTCGGCGGGGCCGTTGAGCCAGATCTCCTCGATCTCCGGGTCGTCCAGCAGCGGCTGCAGCGGGCCGAACCCCGCGACGAGGTCCAGCAGCGCCCGGCGGGCGGCGTCGAGGTCGGCGAGCGGCGGCAGCACCCCGCGGGCGGAGCGCTGGTCGTAGTCGCGCACGGCCGCGTCGACGAGCCCGCGGGTCTGCTCGAGCTGCAGCACGGGGTCCAGGCCGCGGCGGCGGATCAGCTCGCGCACCTCGGCCTCGACGAGGCCGAGCGCGTCCGCCGAGAGCGCTGCCGTCATGGGTCCCCCTGTGCCGTCCCGGCGCCCCGCGCCGGCCGCTCCCCCGCGGAGCGCACGCACAGGACCATAGATCGGCGCCGGGGGGCGGGGACAACCCGTGCGGCGGCGCCTGTGGACAGCCCGTCCTGACCTGCGACGTTCTTCCCGAACGCGAACGACATCTCCGTCGCAGGATGTCAACGCATGAAGAAGGCCGCCCGGGGACGGGCGGCCGGTGCGGGGCGGGGACGGGCGGCTGGTGCGAGGCGGGGACGGGCGGTTCAGTCCGCGGGGCGCTGCCCCGGGGAGGCCTGCGCGAAGCCGGTGACGGCGGGCCGCTGCGCGTGCTCGGGGGCCGGGGCCCAGGGGCGCTCGGCCTCGGCGACGGCGATGTGGCGGGCCAGGCGGGTGACGTTGACCTCCTGCTGCCGGTTGCGCAGGGCGGCGGTGGCCTGGGTGATCATGAACACGACGACGAGGCCGTAGAGCACGAGGTCGGTGCCGCGGCCGATGCCCAGGAACCGGGCCACGGCGCTGAGCAGGTCGGGGAAGAAGATCGACAGCGCGGCGAAGGCGAAGAAGGCCAGGCCCACGACCCGGCGGATGGCCTGGTGCTTGGCGTTGGCCCCGCCGCGGATGAGCGCGAGCGCGCCGTATCCCACGGCGAGCACGAGCAGGATCTGGACGACGTAGAGCACGGCGGGATCTCCCGGGGGTCGGCGGCGGGGGCTACTTGACGAACAGCTCGGCGAGGATGTTCACGCCGTTGAGCAGGGACTGGCCCTTGGACCGCGAGTAGTCGGTGTAGACGATCTGCACCGGGTGCTCGACCCACCGGGGGCGCAGGTCCGCGAGCTGGTTGACGATCTCGGAGGCGTGGGCCATGCGGTTCTGGGTCAGGCGGATCCGGGAGAGCGTGCCGCGGTCGAGGGCGCGCAGCCCGTTGTGGGCGTCGGAGAGGTCCATGCCGGTGGACAGCTTCGAGAAGAACGCCGCCGTGCGCAGCACGAGGCGCTTGAGCGCGGAGACGTTGGTGCGCCGGTCGAGGAACCGGGAGCCCAGTACGACCTCGGCCTCGCCCGAGCGGATGCGTTCCACCATGTCCCAGGCGTCGACCACGCGGTGCTGGCCGTCGGAGTCGAAGGTGACCACGCAGTCCATCTCCGGGTCCTGCAGGGCGTACTCGAAGCCGGTCTGCAGGGCGGCGCCCTGGCCCAGGTTGATGGGGTGCTGGACCACGACGGCGCCGGCCTCGGCGCAGATCCGGGCCGATTCGTCGGAGGAGCCGTCGTCCACGCACACCACGTGGGGGAAGGTCCTGCGGAGCTCCGCCAGCACCTCTCCCACCACGGCCGCCTCGTTGTACACGGGCATGACGATCCACACGCGACTCACCCGGACATTCTCGCACAGCCGCCGCACCCGCCCGGCCCGGCGGGACGGGCGCGGGGGCGGACCTATAATCGACCGGACCCTGCCCCCCACCCCCGAGGACGAGACCGTGCCCGCTGCCCGCACGACCCACCCAGGACCGACGTGCTGACGGCGTGGGCGCCCTACGCCCCGGCCCTGCTTCTGCTGCTCGCGGTGCTGTGGCTGCCGGGACTGGCGCTGCTGTGGGCCTTCGGCCAGCGCGGCGGGCGGATCCTGCTGACCGCGCCGGCCTTCTCCGTCGCCGTCGTCGGCGTCTCCGGAGTGGCCCTGGACCTGCTGGGGATCCGCTACGACCTGCTCTCCCAGGCCGGCGCCGCGCTCGTGCTGGCCGCCGCGGCCTGGCTGGTGGGGCGCGTGCTCCCGCGCGGCGGCCACGCCCCCGCACCGGAGGACCGCCCCGCTCCGGACGGCCGGGCGGGTGCCACGGCGGTGGGCGCCCCGGGGGCCGGGACCGCGCCGGACGCGGCCGCGCCGGCCCGCCCGTGGGTGTTCCCGGCCGCGGCCGCCGTCGGCGTCGCCGTCGGGGCGGTCCTGCTGCTGCGGCGCATGGTCTCCGCGATCGGCGAGCCCGAGGCGATGGCCCAGCGCTGGGACAACATCTTCCACCTCAACGCGATCCGCTGGATCGTGGAGACCGGCAGCGGCTCGACGCTGACGCTCAACCGCATGGTCGACCCCGAGCGGACCGTCGCCCTGTACCCGGCCGCGTGGCACCAGCTGGCGTCGCTGGCCGTGCCCGTGGCCGGCGACAGCGTGCTGGCCGCCCACAACCTCACCCTGCTGGCCGTGGCCGGCGTGGTGTGGCCGGCCTCGTGCGTGTTCCTCACCCGCTGTCTCGTGGGCCCCTCCCCCGTCGCCGCCGTGGTGGCGGGTGCGGCGAGCGCCGGCTTCGGCCTGTTCCCCTACGGGCTCATGGCGTGGGGTCCGCTGTTCCCCAACATCCTCTCCCTCGTGCTGCTGCCGGTCGTGCTGGGCCTGCTCGTGCGCCTGCTCGGCCCGGGCCTGGGCGCCGACCCCACGGCGCGCACCCCGGACGGGCCCGCCCGGCTGCGCACGGCCGCGAGCCTGCTCGTGGCCCTGGGGGCGCTGTTCGTCTCCCAGCCCAACGGCGTCCTGGCACTGCTCGTCGTGGGCGTGCCCCTGGTGGCCACCGCGTGGGCCCTCGGCCTGCGCGCCGCGGTGCGCGCGGGACGACGACGGCGCACCGCGCTGCTGGCCGTGGCCGCCGTGCTCGCCGCCGCCGTGTGGCTGCTCGCGTGGAACACCCTGACCACCACGTTCTTCTGGGCGCCGTTCACGACGCTGCCGCGCGGGGTGGGCGAGGCGCTGCTGTACGGCACCAACGGCCGCCTGGACGTGCCGTGGGTGCTCGTGGTGCTCACCGGCGCCGGGATCTACGCGGCGGTCGTGCGGCGGCGGCTGCGCTGGCTCGTGGTCGCCCACCTGCTGCTGGCCTACCTCTACGCGGTCGCGGCCGCCGGCGAGGACGGGCCCTGGCGCGACTGGCTCACGAGCGGCTGGTACACCGACTCCCACCGGCTGGCGGCGACCCTGCCGCTGACCGCGCTGCCGCTGGCGGCCCTGGGTGCGGAGCACCTGGCCGCACGCCTGGCCGCCGGCCTCGCCGCCGCGGCCGCCGTGCTGCGCGGGGGACGGGCGGGGGGCCGGCCCCCCGCCGCCGGCCGGGCCCGCCCGCTCGCCTACCCGGTGGCCGCGGTGCTCGTGCTGGCCGTGGCCGTGCCGGTGTCCCAGATGGGCTCGCTGACCCGCACCACGCAGGAGGTCAAGCGCTACTACGCCTGGGACGGGCCCGAGTCGATCCTCGGCCACGACGAGTTCGAGCTGCTGCAGGAGCTGGGCCGGCTCACGGGCCCCGGCGACGTCGTCGCCGTGAACCCCTGGAACGGCGGGTCGCTGGCCTGGGCCGTGGCCGAGCGCCCCGTCACCCAGTACCACGTGGAGGACCCCGAGCCCCCGCTGGACGAGCTGGTGGCGGGCATCGACACGGCCGCCCCGGGCTCCCCCGCGTGCGCGGCCGCCGAGGAGCTGGGCGTGGAGTGGGTCCTGGACTTCGGCACCCAGCTGCTCGTGCCGTGGGCCACCGAGCCCCTCGAGGTCTACTCCGGGGTCACGGCCGTGGACCCCGCCGCGGACCCGGGGCTGGCCCCGGTCGCCCGGGAGGGCGGCGCGGTGCTCTACGAGGTCGTCGGCTGCGACGGTCCCTGAGCCCCGGGCCGCCGCGGACCACGCAACGGGCCCTCCGGCGCGCCGCGGCGCGGTGGAGGGCCCGTTCCGTCGTCGGCGGGGCGGCGGGGCTCAGCCGGCGCTCTCGGCGGCGCGGAAGGCGTCGATGACCTCGTCGATGGGCCCGTCGCGGCGGACGCGGCCGTGCTCGATCCACACGCCGCGCGCGCAGACCGTGCGGACCACGTCGAAGTCGTGGCTGACGACCAGCAGCGTCTTGCCCTCCGCGGAGAGCTCCTTGACCCGGCCCAGGCTCTTGCGCTGGAACGGCTCGTCGCCCACGGAGAGGATCTCGTCGATGATGAAGATGTCCGGGTCGGTGAACACGGCGACCGCGAAGGCCAGGCGCAGGTACATCCCCGAGGAGTAGAACTTCACCTCGGTGTCGATGAACTGCTCGATCTCGGAGAAGGCGACGATCCGGTCGAACTTCCGGTCGATCTCCTCCTTGGACATCCCGAGGATCGCGCCGTTGAGGTAGACGTTGTCCCGGCCGGTGAGGTCCGGGTGGAAGCCGGCGCCGACCTCGATCAGCCCGGCCACGCGGCCGTTGACCGCGAGGGAGCCGCCGTCGGGGCTCATCACCCCGGAGACCAGCTTGAGGAAGGTGGACTTCCCGGAGCCGTTGAGGCCCACGAGGGCCACGGACTCCCCCGGCTCGATGCGCACGGAGAGGTCCTCGAGGGCGCGGAAGCGGTTCGAGAGGTCCTGGCGCCGGCCGCGGGCCAGCCACATCACCGTCTCCTTCAGGGAGCGGGCGTGGCGCAGGGCGAACTCCTTGGCCAGGTGCTCCGCGAGCACCGCCGGGCGGGTCGGGTCGGTGCTCATCACAGCTCCTGCGCGAATCGGCCCTCGAGGCGGCGGAAGACGAGCTCGCCCGCGAGCATGATCAGGCCCGTGACGGCCAGGGCCACGGGCGTCCAGAGGGAGAACAGGTGCGGCGGCACCTCGTGCGCGCCGGGGGTGGTCGTCGGCAGCCAGAACGCGGCGTGGGAGAGCTCCACGGCCACGGTCAGCGGGTTGAGCATGAAACCCGCGAACCACACGGGGCCCAGCACGTCGCGGACCATCGTCCACGCGTAGAGCACCGGGGCGGACCAGGTGCTGACCATCACGATGAGGTCCACGAAGTTCTCGGCGTCGCGGAAGAACACGTTCGCGGCGCCGAAGAGCAGCCCCAGCCCGGTGGCCAGCAGCCCCACGATCAGCAGCGCCCCCGGCACCGCGAGCAGCGACAGCCACGTGGGCGACCAGCCCACGAGCAGGCACGCCAGCAGCATGACCGCCAGCTGCGGCAGCAGGTGGATGCCCGCGACCCACACCGAGGCGACGGGGAACATCTGCCGCGGCAGGTAGATCTTCTTGATCAGGCTCGCGTTGGCCACGACCGAGCGGGCCGCGTTGCCGAAGGCCTCCGAGAAGAAGTTGATCAGGATGATCCCGGAGAACAGGTAGACCGCGAAGTTCTCCATCCCCCGCTCGAGGCCCAGGAAGATGCCCAGCGCGACGTAGAAGACCACGAACTGGATCCCGGGCTTGACGTAGGACCACAGCAGCCCCAGGACGGTGCCCCGGTAGCGGATCTGCAGCTCCTTGTCCACGAGCAGCTTCAGCAGGTAGCGCTGGCGGAAGACCGCCGGCAGGCCCGTCCCGGGGGACGGGTCCCGCACGACCGTGGCAGCGGGCATCAGACGCCGATCTCCGAGTGCTCGCGGAAGGTCTCCTCCCACGCCTCCAGGGACGTGATCGCGGGCAGGGCCTCGCGGTAGCGCCGCGAGAGCTCGGGCCAGCGCAGCACCAGCTGGGCGTGCAGGCGGGCGGACTCCGTCAGCAGGGCGCGGGCGTCCTTCGGGGAGCGCTTGTACCACGTGTAGCCGGTGCCGTCCGAGGCGGTCACCAGGGCGCTGTCGTAGCGGGCGAGCCGCCACCAGCGGGCGTCCTGGTAGGGCAGGTGCACCTGCGGGTGCTCCTGCGCCCCGGCCCCCGGGGACACGGCCAGGTGGCGCACGACCGCGGTGGCCGCCGAGGTCAGCACCTTCAGCCCGTGCGGCGAGGACAGCCGCCGGGTGCGCGCCGGCTTCGCCGGCGCGACCGCGGGGTAGGCGTCCAGGTCCGCCTCGTAGACGGCGTCGGAGTGCTGGGTCATCATCCGGCGCACGTCGCGGATGCGCTGCGGCAGCAGCTCGTGCAGGGCCTCCGGGCCGGCCAGCACGTCGCGCAGGGCGAGCACGCGGGCCTCCTCGGCGAAGTACTGCATCGACAGCACGTGGCGCAGGTCCTTGATGCCGTTGCGGCCCAGGACCTCACCCCCGCGCTCGAACGGGGAGTGCAGCAGCGCCGCCACGAGCTGGTTGCGCTTGTGGAAGTAGGCCTGCCAGCTGATGGTGTCGTCCTTGTCGGCCCACGCCAGGTGCCACACCGCCACCCCGGGCAGGGACACGGTGCGGTAGCCGGCGGCCTTGGCGCGCACCCCGTACTCGACGTCGTCCCACTTGATGAACACGGGCAGGGCCAGGCCGATCTCGCGGATCACGGAGGTGGGGATCAGGCACATCCACCACGCGTTGTAGTCGACCTCGATGCGCCGGTGCATCCACGGGGTCGCGCGCAGGTTGCTGTGCCGGAAGTCGTGGCCGATCTCCACGCCCTCCCCGGCGGGCCCGTACTGGAAGCTGTACGGGTCCATCTCCTCGCCGAAGTTGTGGATCTTCGTGGGGTTGAGCAGGTCGATCATGTGCCCGCCCACGAGCGTGGGTCGCTTGCAGAAGTCGGCGAAGACGCTGATCCGGCGCACGGCCTCGGGCTCGATCTCGACGTCGTCGTCCATCAGCAGCACGTAGTCGGACCCGGCGCGCACGGCCTCGTACATCCCGCGGGCGAAGCCGCCCGCGCCGCCGAGGTTGGCCTGGTCGAGCACCCGCAGCCGCTCCCCGAAGCGCTCCTGCACCTCGCGGAAGCCGGGCTCGTCGACGACCTTCTGGTTGCCCTGGTCCACGATGACGACCTCGCGGACCTGCGGGAGGCGCTCGCGCTGGTCGAACAGCAGCCGGGCGTTGCGCAGGCAGTAGGAGGGCTTGTTCATCGTCGTGATCTGCAGGGTCACGCTGCCCTCGGGGATCCCGGTGCCGTCGGCGAGCCACTCGGCGCCGCGCAGCTCGAGGTCCTCGTCGGCGGCGGTGAGGTCGAACCAGTACCAGCCGCCGTCGGCGAAGGCCTTCAGGGGCAGCACGGCCTCCGTGGTGTGCTCCGCGCCGGCGACCTCGTGCACGGACACGGGCACGGACTCGCCGCGGGCGTTGGAGCCGTAGACGCTCACGGTGCCGCGCCCGGTGGTGCGCACCCGCAGCACGACCTCCCGCACGTGGGTGTTGTGCCGCCAGTAGCTGGCCGGGAACGCGTTGAAGTAGGTGGCGAAGGACACGGTCGCCCGCGCGTGGACCCGCAGCCGGTGCCGGTCGAGGATCGCCAGCGCGTCGGTGGCCGCGGTCTCCGAGGCCACGTTGACCACGATCGGGGAGCTCTTGCGGGCGCCGTCCTCCGGCTGGACCGCCGCGCCGGTGTCGGCGCGGGTGTCCATGTACAGGGGCTGGGTGGCCAGGCGGTCCTTGGCGGGCAGCACGACCTCCTGCAGCACGCGCAGGGCGCCCGCCCCGCTCTCGTCCGTGGTCCGGGCCGCCGTCTCGGTCGTCGTGCTCACGCGTCCACTCCCCCGCTCTCGATGGTGGCCCCGCCGGTGAAGTGGGGGGCGATCTTGTTGTCGACCATGGACAGCGCCGCGCCGATGGCCATGTGCATGTCCAGGTACTTGTAGGTGCCGAGCCGACCGCCGAACAGGACCTTGTCCTCGCCGCGGGCGAGATCGCGGTACTTCAGCAGCTTCTCGCGGTCCACCGTGGTGTTGACCGGGTAGTAGGGCTCGTCGCCCTTCTCGGCGAAGCGGGAGAACTCCCGCATGATCACCGTGGCGTCCTTGGTGTAGTCGCGCTCCGGGTGGAAGTGGCGGAACTCGAGGATCCGGGTGAAGTCCACGTCCGGGTCGGGGTAGTTGATGACGGGCGCGCCCTGGAAGTCCTCGATCGGGAGGACCTCCTGCTCGAGGTCGATCGTCCGCCACGACAGGTCGCCCTCGGCGTAGTCGAAGTAGCGGTCCACGGGGCCCGTGTAGACCACGGGCACCTGCCCGGAGACGGCCGCGCGCGAGTACTCGTGCCCGTCGTCGAAGAAGTCGGTGTCGAGGCGGACGTCGATCTTGGGGTGGTCCGCCATGCGCTCGAGCCAGGCCGTGTAGCCGTCCACCGGCAGACCCTCGTACTTGTCGTTGAAGTACCGGTTGTCGTAGGTGTAGCGCACGGGCAGGCGGTTGATGATCGAGGCCGGCAGGTCCTTCGGGTCGGTCTGCCACTGCTTGCCCGTGTAGTGCTTGATGAACGCCTCGTAGAGGGGGCGCCCGATGAGCTGGATGCCCTTGTCGTTGAGGTTCTGCGGGTCGGTGCCGGCGAGCTCGCCCGCCTGCTCCTGGATCAGCGCCCGCGCCTCGGCCGGCGAGTACGCCGCCCGGAAGAACTGGTTGATGGTGCCGAGGTTGATCGGCATCGGGAAGATCTCGCCGTGGTGGCGCGTGTAGACCCGGTGCACGTAGTCGGTGAAGCCGGTGAAGCGGTTGACGTAGTCCCAGACCCGCTCGTTGGAGGTGTGGAAGAGGTGGGCGCCGTAGCGGTGGACCTCGATCCCCGTGCTCGCCTCCCGCTCCGAGTAGGCGTTGCCCCCGATGTGGGAGCGCCGGTCGATGAGGGCCACGTCGAGGCCCAGCTCGGTGGCGGCCCTCTCGGCCACGGTCAGGCCGAAGAGGCCCGACCCGACGACGACGAGATCTGCGTTCACGGACTAGCTCCTGGGGGTCGGGGTCGTGGGGCGGCCCGGGACGGCCCCGGGCGCGGGGGACGGCGCGGGCGCCCCGGGCGGGGGCTGCACACCAAAGTACCTGATCACCGCTGCAGCCCCCGGAGCAGCCAGCGGGCGGCGAGGCGCCCGGAGGCCGCGAGGGAGGCGTGCTCGGCCGCCCACGCGGAGCGCTCGCGGCGCAGCCGGTCGTTCTCCTCGGCGCGCGCCGGGTCGGCGGCGCGGTCGAGGGCCTCGATCATGGCCGCGGCCACCGCGTGCGGGTCGTGGTCGACGACCGCGCCCAGGCCGTTGCGCTCGACGAGCTGCGCGGCCACCCCGGCGCCGGCGTAGATCACGGGCGTCCCGCACGCGGCGGCGGCGTAGATCTTGGTGGGCTTGGTGAAGTCGTAGCCGATGCCGGGGATCACGGCGCCCAGGGCCGCCACGGCCCCGCGGGTCCAGGCGGCGGTCTCCTCGGCGGGGCGCAGCCCCTCGAACACCACGCTGCCCGGGGCCAGCCGGCGGGCGACCTCCTCGACGCGCTCGATGTCGGAGCCCCGCCCGAGGAAGCGCAGCTGCGCCTCCGGGTGGACGGCGAGCACCTCGGGCAGGGCGCGCACGAGCACGTCCGCGCCCTGCCACTCCGACATGGACCCGGCGTAGACGAAGTACGGGGCCCCGGGCTCGGCCACGGGGCCGTCGGGGCGGAACACGTCGGTGTCGATGCCGTTCTCCGCGACGAGGATCTTCTCCCGGTCGACGCCGGTGACGGCCCGCAGCTCCTCGCCCATGGCCTCCGAGACGGTGAGCACGCCGGCGGCGCGCCGGGCGGCGAGGGTCTCCAGAAGGCGCATGGCCCGCTTCAGCAGCGGGGAGACGTCCATCTTCTCCGTGGCCGTGGTCCAGATGTCGGGGGCGTACCAGACGTAGGGTCGGCGGCGCAGCCACGAGGAGACGAGCACGGCCAGCCCGGTCGTGGGCGGCGGCTCGCTGACCACGAGGTCCGCGCGGGTGACGAGCAGGCGCAGCAGGACGGGCAGGTCGAAGCTGAGATAGGGCACGATCCCGCGCACGTAGTCGTAGCGGTCGCGCAGCACCGGCCAGCGCCGCACCGCGTAGGGCTCGGGCTCGACGGTCGTCGACGCCGGCGGGCGCGTGGTGAGCACGACGACCTCCGCGCCCTGCTCGGTCAGCCCGCGCGCGAGCGCGCGCAGGCGGAAGGAGGCCGCCGCGGGCTCGGGGGCGAAGATGCGGCTGACGATGACGATGCGGCGCGAGGGCACGGGACCACCTGTTCGGGGGAGTTTCGGGGACGCGTCGGGGCGGGCGCGACGACGACGGGGCCGACCGCGGCGGTACAACTGTACTGCCCGGTCCCCGCCGGTGCGGTTCAGCGCACGGTGCGGCTGGTCCAGGCCAGCACGGCGGGCCGGAACAGCAGCAGGAGCACCACCGCCGCCGGGAGCGCGAGCGCCAGCCCGGCCGCCCACTGCCCGCCCTGCAGCAGGGGCACGCCCAGCACGAGGAGGAACAGCTGGACCACGAGAGCCGCGGCGCGGGGCCACCGGTAGCCCCGCCACAGGCCGCGGGCGACCCGGTGCAGCCACAGGGCCCCGGCGAGGGCCACCACGAGCAGGAACACCGTGCCGCCCACCGTCAGCGGCTCCTCGGCGACCAGGGACCACAGCAGCCGCGCTCCCGCGAGCGCGAGGGCGAGGGCCTCGAGCAGCACGACGGCGGCGAGGACGGTGACGGCCCGCGGGCGGGGGCCCGGGGGCGTCGGGGCGGCCGTGGGGGTCACGGGGGTCTCCTTCGTGCGGGGTGCTCGTGCGGGCGGGGGCGTCCGGGGCCACCCCGGACGCCGGGGGCGCGGCCCGCCGGGGCGGGCCGGAGCGGGTCGGCAGGCGGCGGCGCCCGCCGTCCCGCGGTGTGAGGAAGACCTCACGGACGGGGGTGTGACAGGCGCCGCAGATCCCTTGTTCACCGGTCGTTCACGTGCCAGAGTAGACGTCAGTTCTCCACAAGGCCCGTGCGAAATGGGCCTTTTCTCTTGTCCCGGACCCTGTACAGCAGGACGCTCCGCCCTGCCCCGGGACCCGTCCTCGAAAGGAGCGATCGTCGACCATGGATTGGCGTAGTCGCGCTGCATGCCTGGAGAAGGATCCCGAGCTGTTCTTCCCCGTGGGCAACACCGGTCCTGCTCTCCTCCAGATCGAGGAGGCCAAGGCGGTCTGCCGGTCCTGCCCGGTGATGGACACCTGCCTCCAGTGGGCCCTCGAGTCCGGCCAGGACGCCGGCGTCTGGGGCGGGATGAGCGAGGACGAGCGCCGCGCGCTCAAGCGCCGCGCCGCCCGCGCCCGCCGCGCCTCCTGAGGACGGCACCCCCGACACGGCGCCGCTGAGCGGCGCCGGCGGCCGAGGACCGGGACCCCGCGGGGTCCCGGTCCTCGGCCGTTGCCGTCACGGCTCCTCGAGGCGCACGGAGACGGTCACCTCGGTGCCGCCGCCCTCCCGCGGGGCCCAGCGGATCGTGCCGTCGAGCTCGCTCGCGACCAGGGTCCGGACGATCTGCATGCCCAGGCCCTCGCCGGGGCCGGCCTGCCGGAACGCGGCGGCCCCGGACTCCTCGACGGCGGGCCGGCCCATCCCGGCCCCGTCGTCGCTGACCACGACCTCCAGACGGGGTCCGCCGTCCTCCGTCCCCGGGGTGCGCCGGGCCCCGAGGGTGACCGTGCCGGGGCGCCGGCCGAGGCCGTGCTCGACGGCGTTGGTCACGAGCTCGTTGATCACCAGCGCCAGCGGGGTCGCCAACCGGGCGGGCAGCTCCCCGAACTCCCCGATCATGCGGGTGCGCACGGACTGCTCCGGGGCGGCGACCTCGGCGGCGAGCCGGAACTGCCGCTCGATGAGCTCGTCGAAGTCGACGTTCTGGGTGAAGCTCTGCGAGAGGGTCTCGTGCACCAGGGCGATGGTCGCCACCCGGCGCATCGCCTGCTCGAGCCCGTGCCGGGCCTCGGGGGTGGTCATCCGCCGGGCCTGGAGCCGGAGCAGGGCCGAGACGGTCTGCAGGTTGTTCTTCACCCGGTGGTGGATCTCCCGCACGGTCGCCTCCTGGGAGACGAGGTCGAGGTCGCGCCGGCGCAGCTCGGTCACGTCCCGGCACAGCAGCAGGGCCCCGAACCGGCTCGAGCGGTCCTTCAGGGGCACGGAGCGGAACGAGATGCTCGCCCGGCTGCCCGAGACCTCGGTGCGCCACGGCATCCGGCCGGTCAGCACGGGCGCCAGGGTCTCGTCCGGGACGGACCCCGCCCCCAGCGCGGGCGGGACGAGGTCCATCAGCCGCTCCCCGACCAGCTCGCCGTCGATGCCCAGCCGGCGCAGGGACGAGTCCGCGTTGGGCGAGACGTAGACCACGCGGTCATCGGCGTCGAGGCGGATCGCCCCGTCCCCGACGCGGGGGGCGCCGCGGCGCGAGCCCGTGGGCGCGGAGAAGTCCGGCCACAGCCCCTCGTTGGCCATGCGCAGCAGCAGGTCGGCGGTCTCCCGGTAGACCAGCTCCTGGCGGGTGGCCCCCTCCCCGGCCCGGCGCCGGGTGTGCACGGTGAGCACGGCGAGGGTGCGTCCGTTGCGCACGAGCGGCACGGCCGTGACCTGGCGGGCGCCCTCACCGCGTCCGGCCCCGGCGCGCAGCGTGTCCGGGCGGCGGGCGACCCACGCCGCGCGCAGCGGCCCGGACAGCTCCGCCGGCAGCAGCTCCCCCACGAGGTCCTGGTGGAAGACGGTGGGGCCGGTCAGCGGGCGCACGTGGGCCAGGACCTCGAAGGCGCTGCCGGGGGCCGGCATGCCGCGGCCGTTGCCGCTGCCGGCCGCCGGGATGTAGTCCACCGGGAAGCTGAGGACCAGGTCGGCGAAGCCCAGGTCGGAGACGAGCTGCCAGTCGCCCACGAGCAGGTGGAGCCACTCGTAGTCCCCCGGCCCGAAGTCCTCGCTCCGCCTGAGCGGTTCGGTGAACGCCACGTCGCCTCCGGTTCTGCTCGGGCGGGCCGGCACGGTGCCGCCCCGGGATCAGCGGCGCAGCCGGCCCCGGATCCTCCGTCCCAGCGTAGTCCCGCGCGCCGGCACGGGCTGCTCCGCCGGGTCGCCGTCGCCGAGGACGCGGCCGGCCGCCCCGCGCAGGGCCTCGCGCACCGGGGCGCCGGGGGCGCTCTCGGCCAGGACGGCGCCCGCCAGCAGCGCCTCGTCGAGCGCGCCGGGGTCCCAGGGCAGGAACAGCTCGGGGGCGCCGCCGGGGCCGTAGCGGGCCCAGGCCTCGCGCACGGCGAGCTCGGGGTCGCGCCCCGCGGCCGCCCGGCGCACCTTGTTGACCACCACGAGCAGCCGGGCCTGCGGGGCGGCCGCGACCGCCTCCGGGAGGGCCTTCAGCAGCCGGGGGATCCCGACGGTGTCCGCGGCGCCCACCGCGACGACGACGTCGGCCCGCTCGAGCACCGTCAGGGCCGCGGCGTGCCGGCGGGGCGCGAGGGTGTCGAAGCTGAGCTCCTCGTCGGCCTCGAGCGCGAAGCCGCAGTCCACGACCGTGGCGGCGTACTCCCGGGCCGAGGCCCCGAGCACCGTCGCGACGGCCCCGGAGCGCAGCTCGGGCCAGCGGTCCTGGCGGGTCAGGCCGGTGAGCACCCCCAGGGTGCGCCCGGCGACCGCCACGTCGGCGACCGTGCGGCGCAGGGCGGCCCCGTCGAGGCGTCCCTGCTCGGCCAGCCGGCAGGCCTGGGCCAGCCCGGCCGCCTCGTCGAGCATGCCCAGCGAGGCCGCGACCGACGGGCCGTAGGTGTCGGCGTCCAGCAGGACCGTCTCCCGCCCGACCAGCGCCAGCTCCGCCGCGAGGTTGACGGCCACCGTGGTGCGCCCCGGGGCGCCCGTGGGGCCCCACACCGCCACGACGGGGCCGCGCGGACCGGTCGCCGCCGGGGGCTCCGCGGCGTCCTCGCCGCCCGTGGCCGCCGCCCCGTCCGGGACCGCACCTGCGCCGGCGGCCGCGCCCACCTCGGCGTAGCCTGCCGTCCCGGGGGCCCGCGCACCGTCGGCGACGGCCTTCTCCACCAGCCGGGCCGTCTCCTCCGGGCCGGCGGCCTCGGGCACGACGACGGCGCCCAGGGCGGCGAGGCGGCGGGCGTCGTGGCCCTCGAGCACCAGCAGCACGGCCCCGCCCAGCCGCAGCTGCTCGGCCAGGCTCGCGGTGAGCTCCTCGGCGCCCTCGGCCACGAGCACGGCCCGCGCCAGGCCCGTCCGGGCGGCGGCGAGCAGCTCGGCGAGGTCCAGGCAGCGCCGCACGACCGTCACGGGCCCGTGCAGCCGTTCGAGCCCGTCCACGAGCGGCCAGGTGGACACGCCCAGGGTGACCAGGGGCAGGCTCACGAAGTCCGTCCCGCCGGGTTCCACACGAGCGTGACCCGGGCGTCGTTGCCGAGGGCGTCCACGAGCTCCTCCATCGGCCCGTCCTCCACGAGCACGTGCACGACCGTGCCGCCGCCCGCGCCCAGCGCGGTCTGCTCGGCCTCCACGGAGGCGATCTCGGCGGCGGGCAGCAGCAGCCGGGCGGGCTCGAAGCCGCGCCCGGACCGCTGCGGGTCGGCCACCCACACGTCGACCCGGGACCCGGGGCCGGCCTCGTCGGGCAGCGGGTGGTCCACGGCGATGCCCACCGGCTTGCGGTCGAGCCGGTCGGCGTCGGCCAGCGCGGTGCGGGGCAGCAGCTCGCCGCCGGCGATGCGCTGGACGGCGACGGTGCCGGGGTCCGGGGCCGAGGCCGCCGGCAGGTAGCGCTCGGCGGAGTCCTGCAACCGCACGTCGACGGCCACCACGTCCTCCGCCGTGACCTCCTGGCCCACCGCGATGTCCCGGGCGGCGGCCCAGTAGGGCTCCGTGCGGTTGGTGGCGGCCACGACCGCCGCGACCCCGGCGATGGACAGCAGCACCAGCAGCAGGCCGGTGAGCAGCCTCGGGTCCCGCCAGGCGGGCCGCCGGAACCGGGCGCCTCCCGAGTGCGTGTCCCCGACCGTCGCGCTCATCCGCCGCCCGCCTCCCGTGCTCCGCCGTCGTCTCCCGGCGCACCCCCGGCGCGCACGTCGCCCACATTCTGCACGGACCCGGCCGGGCCCGGAACCGGCCGGTGCACAACTGGGGACAGCGCCGTCGCCCCGCGCCCACCGCGCGCGGCACGCCCGCCGCGCGCGGTGCAGGGGCGCGGCCGCTGTGGACGGGACCCCCGCGGGGGCGTTCGGTGGCAGACTGGGAGCCGGAGTGCACCCACGGACTAGGAGGCGGGGAATGACGCAGCAGCGCTTCCTGACCTTGGCGGACGTCGCCGAGATCCTCAACGTCTCGGCCTCGCAGGCCCGGGCGCTCGTGCGCAGCGGGGAGCTGCCCGCCATCCAGGTCGGCGGCCGCGGGCAGTGGCGGGTCGAGAAGGTCAAGCTCGAGGAGTACATTACCCGCGGTTACGAACGCACAGCCGAGGCCGTGCGCGCGGGCTCGCTGGACTGAGCCGCCGGCCCCTCAGTCCCCCGGGGTCGAGGACACGCACGCCAGGGCCGCGAACGGCAGGCTCCGCACCGCGCGCACGCTCCCGCGCCGTCGCCAGTCCTCGCCGGGGTGCAGGGCGAGGTCGGCGAAGTCGGCGCCCACCGCGTCGAGGGTGCCGTCGAGCACGCCGGACGGACCGGCCCCGGCGAGCCGCACGCGCACGCGGGCCCGCGCCCGGGCCAGCGTGCGCAGGGCGTGGCCGAGGCCCAGGCGCAGGGCGAGCACGTCGTCGCCCGGCGCCCACCGGCGCCCCGGCAGCTCCCACCACACCGGGGCGCCCAGGGGTACGAGGTGCTCCACGTCCCGCTCCGCGAGCTGGACCCACCCGGCCCCCAGGGACACGACCCGCCCCGCGACGGGGGCCCCGTCCGCCAGCAGGGCCCGCACGGGCTCCCCGTGGCACGCGCGCAGCCGGTCGGCGAGCAGCACCCGGGAGTACTCGGCCCGGGCCTGCTCCGCGGCCTCCGCCTCGAGCGCCTGCTGACCGGCGGCGGCCAGCTGGGCCTCCATGTCGGCGAACAGCTCGTCCCAGCGCACCGCGGTCCTCCTCGTCCGTCGTGTTCCCGCGCACCCCGTCGCGGAGCCGCTCACGCTAGGCGGGGCCCCCTGGGCCGTCAAGGACCGCCCCCGCCGCGGAGCCGCCCCCGCCGGGCGGGCCCCGGTGGACGTCAGGAACCGCGGGCGTCGCGGGGCCGCTCACGCCACGCGGCCGTCGAGGACCGTCCACGGACCCGGCCGCGGGTCTTTACACCCCGGCGCAGACGGTGGTAGCAATGCACCACGACGCAAAGAGCATCAAACAGCGTCAAACGTCATCGAACAGCATCACAGCGCCGGCGACGGCTCAGCGGTCCGCGTGGACCCGCCGCTCCCGCCCGTCGGCCCGATCGGGGGACGAGATGACCGGCACGGACCGCCCTGCACGGACGGGACCCGCACACGCCCGTGGCCCGGGAGCATCCGGGACACCGGTTCCCTGGTGGCCGGTGCTCGCGGTGCCGGTGCTCGGCACGGGACTCGCGGGGTGCGGTGCGGTGCTGCTCGGCGCGGGCCCCGCCCACGGCCCGCGGGGAGCAGGGGCGATCCTGGGCCTGGCGGCGGCCGCGGCAGGGTGCCTGCTGGTGCTCGCGTGGGCGGTCGCCGCGGCGCTCGCCCTGCTCGCCGTGCTCGCCCACCACCGCCGCTGGGAGCGCACCGGCCGGGTGTGCCGGCGGCTCTCCCCCGCGCTGCTGCGCCGGGCGGCGGTCGCGGTGCTGGGGCTGCAGCTGGTCGTGGTCCCGGCCGCCCGGGCGGACGCCGGGCCCTCCCCGTTCTGGCCCGAACCCACCCCGTCCGCCGGCCGCACGGCCGGGGAGACCGCACCCCCCGGACCCGGGACGGACTCCCCCGCCGGGAGCACGGCGGGGACCGCCGCACCGGAGGGCGCGTCCGGTCCCCCGCCGGGCGGGCCCCCGGACACCGGCCCGCCGCCGGAGCCGGGTCCCGGCGGGTCCCGGGCGGGCGGGTCCCCGGACGGCGCCCCGCCGTCGGGTTCCGGTCCCGCCGCCCCGGGTCCCCGTGCGGGCGAGGAGCCCGGGAGCGCCCCGTGGGACCGGCAGGCCGGGGACGCCCCGCAGCAGCCGCACGAGAGCCCCGGCGCCGGCGGCGCCCGCGGGCCGGAGCAGCTGGGCCGGGACCGCCCGGCACCCGGACTCGCCGCCGGGGACCTCGCGGCCCGGACGGTCGACGGGCTCGTCACGGTCCGGCGCGGGGACAGCCTGTGGTCCCTCGCCGCGGCCGCGCTCGGCCCCGGTGCCACCGACGCCGAGGTCGCCCGCACCTGGCCCCGCTGGCACGCCCTCAACCGCACCGTCCTCGGCGACGACCCCGACCGCCTGCTGCCCGGCCAGCAGCTCGAGGTCCCCGCCGGCCCGCCGTGCCGAGCCCCGTGAACCGCTGCCCTCCCTTCGCCCGAGTTCCAGGAGACGCCATGAGCACCACCGCAGGTTCCGATCCCGCCGCCCCGACCGTCCCGGCCCCGCGGCCGCCCGTGCCGGCCCGTGCACCCGCGGCATCCGGCCGGTCCGGCCCGCCCACGGCGCCGGGCGGCTACCGCTGGGGCGCGGCGCGCACCGTCACGGCGGGGCCCGGGGACGAGCAGTCCCGCGTCGCGGCGCTGGCGCGCTCGATCGGCCAGGCCGCCGTCGAGGTGCTCGGCGGCAGCCGCCCCGCGGCCCAGCTGGCGCGCTGGACCACACCGGAGATCGTGCAGCGCTTCCAGCTGCGCGCCGAGATGCTGCGGCTGCTCCAGGAGCAGTTCGAGAACAAGCCGCAGCTGCAGGAGCTCCACCGCAACCCGCACGTGCGCCGGTGCCGGGCCTGCCGGGTGCGCCCCGGCGTCTACGAGGTGGCCCTCGTCGTCGACGAGCCGCGGCGGGCCCGTGCGGTCGCCCTGCGGGTCGAGCGCCTCGGCCGAGGCTGGTGCGTCACCGAGCTCGAGGTCGGCTGAGCCCCGGGCGATCGGGGCGCACGGGACGCCGCCGGCCCCGGGCGAACGGACGGGCACCCACCGGCCACCGCAGGCCGCCCCGCGGTCCTGCGGCGGCCTCCGCGCCCCCCGCGGGACGCTGCCGCGGATCCCGGCGACGACCCCCGCGACCCTGCGGAGCATCCCCGCAGGTCCCGGCGGCATCCCGCCGGCCGGGACCGCCCTCAGGCCCCGCCGGCGCCCTCGTCGAGCGGAACCCTCCGCCCGGTCAGGACTCGGCGCCGCCGGCCCGGGCACGGGCGCGCCGGCCGGCGCGGTTGGGAGCGGCCTCGGCGCCCGGCGACCCGTCCGGGCGCTCGCCGTCCGCGCCGGAGGGGGCCGGCTCCACGTGGGTCTCCGTGCCGCCCGTCTCGTCGGGCGCGGAGTACTGCAGGAACTTCGGCTGGCGCGGGATCTGCAGGTCGACCGCCCCGCCGGCGCCGGCGCGCTGGCGCCGGATCTCCATCCGGAACAGGGTGCTCACGGTCTCCTCGCGGATGGCCTCCATCATCGCCTGGAACATCGCGTAGCCCTCCCGCTGGTACTCCACGAGCGGGTCGCGCTGGGCCATGGCGCGCAGGCCGATGCCCTCCTTGAGGTAGTCCATCTCGTAGAGGTGCTCGGGCCACTTGCGCCCGATCACCGACAGCAGCACGCGGCGCTCGAGGTTGCGCATCGCCTCGCTGCCGGCCTCCTCCTCCCGCTGGGCGTAGACGACCCGCGCGTCGGAGAGGATCTGCTCGCGCAGGAACTCCGCCGTGAGCCGGGTCCGCCCGCCGGCCTCCTCGACGACCTCGTCGACGGTGAGGGTCACCGGGTAGACCATGCGCAGGGCCTCCCACAGGTCCTCGAGGTCCCAGTCCTCGGGGTGGCCCGCCGAGGTGCGCTCCTGGACGGTCGAGGTGAGCACCTCCTCCACGAACTGGGCGATCTGCTCGTGCAGGTCGTCGCCCTCGAGCACCCGGCGCCGGTCCCGGTAGACCGCCTCGCGCTGGCGGTTGAGCACGTCGTCGTACTTGAGCACGTTCTTGCGCTGCTCGGCGTTGCGGCCCTCCACCTGGCTCTGGGCCGAGGCGATGGCCCGCGAGACGATCTTGTGCTCCAGGGCGGTGTCGTCGGGCGCGCCCGCCATCAGCCGCTGCGCGGCACCGGCGTTGAACAGGCGCATCAGGTCGTCGGCGAGGGAGAGGTAGAACCGCGACTCCCCCGGGTCCCCCTGGCGCCCGGAGCGCCCGCGCAGCTGATTGTCGATGCGCCGGGACTCGTGGCGCTCGGTGCCCAGGACGTAGAGCCCGCCGAGGCCGACGACCTCCTCGTGGGCGGCCTTCGTCTCCTCCTCGGCCCGGGCGAGGACCTCCGGCCAGACGCGCTCGTACTCCTCGGCGTCGCGCACCGGGTCCAGGCCGCGCTCGCGCATGCGCTCGACGGCGTTGAACTCGGCGTTGCCGCCGAGCATGATGTCGGTGCCGCGCCCGGCCATGTTCGTCGCAACCGTCACGGCGCCCCGGCGCCCGGCCTGGGCGACGATGGCCGCCTCGCGGGCGTGGTTCTTCGCGTTGAGCACCTCGTGCCGGACCCCGCGCTGCGCCAGCAGCTTGGAGAGGTACTCGCTCTTCTCGACCGAGACCGTTCCCACGAGCACCGGCTGGCCCTTGCGGTGGCGCTCCTCGATGTCCTTGACCACCGCGGCGAACTTCGCGACCTCGTTCTTGTAGACCAGGTCGGGGCGGTCGATGCGGGCCAGGGGCTTGTTGGTGGGGATCGCCACGACGCCGAGCCCGTAGGTGTTCATGAACTCCGCGGCCTCGGTCTCCGCGGTGCCGGTCATGCCCGCGAGCTTGTCGTAGAGGCGGAAGTAGTTCTGGAGGGTCACGGTGGCGAGGGTCTGGTTCTCGGCCTTGATCTCGACCTGCTCCTTGGCCTCGATGGCCTGGTGCATGCCCTCGTTGTAGCGCCGGCCGGCGAGGATGCGCCCGGTGTGCTCGTCGACGATCATGACCTCGCCCTTGAGCACCACGTAGTCCTTGTTGGCGCGGAAGAGCTCCTTGGCCTTGATCGCGTTGTTGAGGAAGCCGATCAGCGGGGTGTTCTGGGGCTCGTAGAGGTTCTCGATCCCGAGCCAGTCCTCGACCTTCTCGATCCCGGGCTCGAGCACGCCGACGGTGCGCTTCTTCTCGTCGACCTCGTAGTCGGTCCCCGGCACGAGCCGCTGGGCGAGACGGGCGAACTCGGTGTACCAGCGGTTGGCCTCCCCGGAGGCGGGCCCCGAGATGATCAGCGGGGTGCGGGCCTCGTCGATGAGGATCGAGTCGACCTCGTCGACGACCGCGAAGTGGTGCCCGCGCTGGACGAGCTCCTCCGGGGACCACGCCATGTTGTCGCGCAGGTAGTCGAAGCCGAACTCGTTGTTCGTCCCGTAGGTGATGTCCGCCGCGTACTGCGCCCGGCGGGTGGCGGGGTCCTGGTTGGCGAGGATCACCCCCGTCTCCATGCCGAGGAAGCGGTAGACGCGGCCCATGAGGTTCGCCTGGTACTCGGCCAGGTAGTCGTTGACCGTCACCACGTGCACGCCCTTGCCCGTGAGGGCGTTGAGGTAGGCCGGGGCCGTGGCCACGAGCGTCTTGCCCTCACCGGTCTTCATCTCGGCGATGTTGCCCAGGTGGAGGGCGGCCCCGCCCATGAGCTGGACGTCGTAGTGGCGCTGGCCGAGGGTGCGGGAGGCCGCCTCGCGCACCACGGCGAAGGCCTCCGGCAGCAGCCGGTCCAGGGACTCGCCGTCGGCCACGCGCGCGCGGAACGCGTCGGTCTCCGCGCGCAGCTCGGCGTCGCTGAGCTCCCGGAAGCTGTCCTCGAGGCTGTTGACGGCATCCGTGTAGGACCGCAGCCTCGACAGGACCTTCTTGTCCCCGGTCCTGAGGACCTTCTCCAGGATTGACGCCACGTGCAAGCTCCTCGGTGTCTCGTCGGCCGCACCGGAAGAGTTGGGGGTTCCGGCGCCGTCCTCCAGTCTACGGGAGGGGCCCCGGGCGCGGACGAGCCCGGCGGGCCGTGCCGCCGGGCTCGTCCGGCGCCGGGTCCGTCCCGGGCGCCGAAGGGTGTGCGGGAGGGTCAGCGCGCGGGCTCGGGCTGGTAGGCCCGCACGCTCTCCTCGGCCTCCTCGCCGTCCGGGCTGAGGCTGATCACGCCGTAGCTCCAGCCCTTGCGGCGGTAGACGGCGGAGGGTTCGCCGGTCTCCCGGTCGACGAACAGGAAGAAGTCGTGGCCGACGAGCTCCATGCGGTCCACGGCCTCGTCGACGCTCAGCTCGTCGGCGGGGAAGCGCTTGCGGCGGATCTCGACGGGGGTGACGGCGTCGGTGAGGCTGACGCTCTGGTCGAACGCGGCGGTCTCCGCCGCCGCGAGCTCCTCGGGGGTGGAGTAGATGGGGCCGGAACTCGGGACCACGGGCAGGGTGCCGGTGGCCTCGTGGACTGCCGTGGGGCGGTGCTGCCCGCGGTGCACCTTGCGACGGTCCCGGGCGCGGCGCAGCCGCTCCAGCAGCTTGCCGTAGGCCTCGTCGAAGGCCGCGAACTTGTCGTCGTTGCGCGCCTCGGCCCGCAGGACGGGACCGCGGCCGGTCACGGTGATCTCGACGCCCATGCCCTGGTGGCCGGGCAGGTCGTGCTCCTTGGTGACCTTGACATCAATGCGCTGGACCTTGTTGCCCAGCTCCTCGAACTTGACGACCTTCTCGGCGGCGTACTCCTTGAACCGCTCCGGTACGACGACGTTGCGCCCCATGACGTTCAGTTCCATGATGCCCTCCAGTTCTTCGGGGGTGACGTGGGCGGACGGGCCGCCCACCCGGGAGGTCGTGTTGCGTCCCGTGACTCAACGTTAGTCGAATCACACCCGGGGGTCACCCGGCCGGCGGCGTGGCGGGAGCCGAATCAGCGGTCGGCGGAACCGCCGGTGCGCGCACCGCCGCGAGCACCGCCGCGCCCACGACCACCGCCCCGGAGGCGGCCAGCGCGCGCCGGGCCTCGGCCAGCGTCGCCCCGGTCGTGAGGACGTCGTCGACGACGACGCACCGCCGCCCCGCGGCCACCGCCGCGCGCATCGTGCCCGCCGGGCGCGTGCGGCGGGCCGCGGCCCCGAGCCGCTTCTGCGCGGGTCCCGCCGGTGCTTCCCGGTTCCGGAGCGCACGGGCCACGACCGTGCCGGCGGGCAGCACCCCGCGGCGTCCTGCCTCGTCCAGGAGCACGGCGACGGGGTCGAACCAGCGCCGGCGCAGGGCCGCCGGCGCGGTGGGCACGGGGACGAGCAGGACCGGGCGCCCGTCCGCGGCGGGCGCCTCCCACTGTGCGGCGCCCGTGTGCAGGGCGGTGGCCAGGCAGGCCGCGAGCACGGGTCCCAGGTCGGTGCGCCCGCCGTTCTTGAAGGCGAGCAGGCACGCGGCCAGCTCGTGGCCGTAGCGCCCCGCGGCCACGACCGGCAGCGGGGGCTCCAGCAGGGGTGCGGCGGCGGAGACCTCGGCGGGGCGCGCGCAGGAGCGGCGCAGCCGGGCGCGGCAGCCCCGGCACAGCGGGACCCCCGGGGCGCGGCACACGGCGCACTCGACCGGCACGAGCACCTCGGCGGCCTCGGCCAGGCGGCGGAGGGCGCGGGCGGCGGTGCGGTCGAGGGCGGCGGGGTCCGGGGGCACGGGCCCATCCTCGCCGGCACCGGCGCACCGCGCACCCCGCGCGCCGCGCCTGTGGAGGACCGGTGGGCGCGGCCGCGGGCTGCCGGTCCCGCCGAGCCCGGGGCGGGACCGCGCCGACCGGAACGGACCCGCGGGGCCGTGCCCGCCCACCGGCCGCGGCGCGAGGTCCGGTGCCGGCGGCGGGTCCGCGCCCCGTCGTCGTCCCGCGCCGGCCCCGGCCGGGGCGTTCAGCCGGCGAAGGCGGGGTCGCGCACCTCGTCGTCCTGGGGGGCCCAGGCGCTGCCCGTGAGCATGTGCAGCGTGCCGTCGGCCAGCGCGTAGACCGCGGAGGGGCCGTTGCCGGCGCTGAGCCCGGTCAGCCCGCCGATGGCGGGCAGCTCCTCGTACTGTCCCGAGACGTCGTAGATCCGGGGGCGCACGGGGTCGGCGCCGCCCAGCGGGGCGGCGACGAACTCGCGGTCGCTCAGCCACAGGGCGATGTCGGCGTCGACGTCGGCGGCCACCCGGTACGGCTCGTTGAGCCGGCGGGGCGTGCCGTCGCCGTCGCGCACGATCCCGGCGAGCCACAGCTGCGAGACGCCGTCCTGCTGGGTGACCACGAGCGCACGGGTGCCGCCGCGGGAGACGCGCAGGGAGGTCACGGTGCGCGCCGCGAGCCACTGCGCCTCGACCCGCACGGGCTCCCCGCCGCGGGCCGGGGCCCGCACGGCCCGGACCGTCCCGGCGGAGTCGGCGGTCCACACCCAGCCGTGCTCGTCGAAGCTGGGACGGGTCAGGCCCGTCCCGCTGTAGCGCTCCGCGGGCTGCTCGCCGCGGGCGAGGGTGACCAGCGAGCCGTCGGCGCCGTCGACGACGGCGAAGTGCTCGGCGGCCGCGTCCATCGCCGGCAGGGACGGCTGGAGCGCGTCGAGGACGGGCAGGCCCGGGACGGGCTCCGTCTGACCGCCCTGGTAGAAGACGAGCTGCCGGTCGACCAGCCCGACCTGGCGGGAGGGGACGGTGACCTCGTCGGCGAGCTCCGGCTCCCCCCGTGCGGCGCCGAGCTCGACGGGGGCGCCGTCGACGACCAGCTCGACGGAGTCGACGGACTCCAGCTGGGCGAGGCTGAGCAGCAGCTGCTCGTGCATCCTGCGGTTGACCTCGAGGTCGGCCGGGTCGAAGTCCGGCACGCTCAGCTCCACGGTCGCCGTGCCGTCCTGCACGGGCACCGCCGAGCCGGCGAGGGTCGTGCCGGTCGGGAAGGAGGTGCTCACGGCGCCGCGCAGGTAGGCCGCGGGCCCGTTGAGCAGGGCCCGGACGATCGACGTCGACACCGGGGTGCGCTCCGGGAACCAGCGCGGGTCGACCACCGCGTTGGACAGGTCGGGGTCGGCGAAGTAGAGCTCGTGGGGCTCGAAGATGTCCTCGAAGTCCGAGGGGGTCAGCAGCGTGGCGTCGGGGGCCTCGGCGATCCGCCACTGCCCGTCCACCTGGACGACCTCGAAGTCGAGCACCTCGGTGGAGCCGGCGGGCTTGCGCTCCATGACACCGGTGGCGCCGACGACGGCGGAGACCTCGACGTTGAGCCGGTACTGGCCGTCCTCCAGCCGGGGCACGAGCGAGGGCTCGCCCCGGTGCACGAGCGTGCGCGCGTCCGGGTGCCAGGTGGCGGCCAGCTCGGGGGTCAGGTACTCGCGGGCCACCGAGTAGTCGTCGGCGACCCCGGTGCCGGCCGCGAGGAAGCCCTCCACGACCTGCTCCGGGCCGGCCCCCGGCACGGGCCCGGCGGGGTCCACGAGGTAGGTGGGGCGGGCCTCGGTGGCCGTGGGGCTGGGCTCCGCGTGGCGGTGCACCGGCCCGGAGCGGGGCATGGCGCCGCATCCGGTGACGACCACCCCGAGCACCAGGGCCGTCGCCGCGGCCCCGGTCCTCGCCCGCCGGGCGGCCCGGCCGCTGCGGGCCGTCACGGCCGCGGCCCCGCGGGACCGTCCGCGCGCACCGGAGCCTGCGGCCCCGCACCACCGGCTGCCGCACCACCGGGTGGCGCAGCGCCGGGCGCCTGTGCGGGCCGGCCGGCGGCGGGCTCCTCCGGGGCGGGCGCAGCGGTCTGCGGGCCGGACGCCGGCACCGGGTCCGCCGCGGGCGGGTCCCCGGCACGGTCCCCGGCCGCCGCGCCGTCCGGTCCCGTCCCGGGCCCGGCGGGCTCCGCGGGGCCCGGGACGAGCACGAGCGTGCCCGTCGGGGTGGTCCCGGCGCGCTCCGGCAGCTCCGCGGCGGCCGGGGGCAGCGGCAGCGGGCTGGGGTCCTCCGGTCCCAGGCGGCGGCCCTGCACGCGCGGCAGCGTCAGCCGGAAGCACGCCCCCTCCCCCGGCGCACCCCACACGTCGAGGCGCCCGCCGTGCAGGCGCGTGTCCTCGGTGGCGATCGCCAGCCCGAGCCCGGTGCCGCCGGTCGTGCGGGCCCGGGCGGGGTCGGCGCGCCAGAAGCGGTTGAACACCTTCTCGGCCTCCTCCTCGGTCATGCCGATGCCGTGGTCGCGCACCGCGACGGCCACCACCGCGTCCGCCTCGGCGACGACCACCTCGACCGGCCGGCCCTCGCCGTGCTCGAGGGCGTTGACCACGAGGTTGCGCAGGATCCGCTCGAGCCGCCGCGGGTCGCCCTGGACCGTGCAGCGGGTCAGGCCCGAGCGCACGGTGATCACCGACCCGGAGGACACGGCGAGCGGGGCGGCGGCCTCGACGACGTCCTGGATCACGGAGAACAGCTCCACGTTGGCGACCTCGAGGCGGGCCGCGCCGGCGTCGAAGCGGTCGACCTGGTGGTAGAGCAGCTCCGCGGAGCGGCGGTTGACGGGGTCGAAGTCCTCGCGGGCGTTGAAGAGCACCTCCGCGGCCATCCGCACGGTCGTCAGCGGGGTGCGCAGCTCGTGGGAGACGTCGGAGACGAAGGTCTGCTGCATCGAGGACAGCTGCTCGAGCTGGACGATCTGCTCCTGCAGGCTGTCGGCCATGCGGTTGAAGGAGCGGGCCAGGCGGGCGACCTCGTGGGCGCCGCTGACGGGCATGCGCACGCCCAGGTCGCCCTCGGCCAGCAGCTCGGCGACCCGGGCGGTGCTCGTCACGGGCCGGACCACCTCGCGGGTCACGTACCACACGATCGCCCCGACGAGCAGCAGCAGCACCACCACGGACAGCAGCAGCACCGCGTGCATGGCGTCCAGGGTGCGCTGCGGGTCGGAGAAGTCGTAGACGAGGTAGAGCCCGTAGCGGGCGTTCTGCTGCAGCTCCACGACGGTGCCCACGACGATGACCGGGACCTCGTCCCCGTTCTCGCTCATCGGCACGGAGGCGGGCTGCCAGTACACGCCGTCCTGGGCGGCCAGCCGCTCCTGCAGCTCCGGGGGCACCGTGCTGGAGGTCATCCAGGGGCTCTGGCTCTGGGCGGGGATCAGGGCCTGGCCGCTGGTGTAGTCCATCGGCACGAGGATCCACCGCCGCTGGGCGTCCGAGCCGTCGGTGGACAGCGCCCCCAGGGTCGAGGCGGCCAGGGCCTGCAGCTCGTCGCGGTCGGCGGCGTCGGAGGCGTCGAAGCTGGCCTGGACGTCCTCGAAGTCCGCGCTCGCCCCGGCCAGCACCTGCTCGAGCCGGTCGCTGAAGAGGCGGTCGGCGATCTGGTGGGACAGGAAGCTGCCGGTGACGAAGAACGCCAGGGCGGTCAGCGACAGCGCGACGGCGAGCGCCCGGAACTGCAGGGACTGCCGCCAGCGGCGGGCGACCAGCGTCCGGCCCAGGCGCAGCCGCCGGCCCAGGCGACCGGATGCGCTCCGCCGGGTGCGGGCGGCCTCCGGTGCGGTCATCGGGGGGTCGGGCCCGCCTTGTAGCCGACCCCGCGCACCGTCACGACGATCTCCGGGTTCTCCGGGTCCTTCTCGACCTTGGCGCGCAGGCGCTGCACGTGCACGTTGACCAGCCGGGTGTCGGCGGCGTGCTGGTAGCCCCAGACGTCGCGCAGCAGCATCTCGCGGGAGAAGACCTGGTGCGGGGCGCGGGCGAGCGCGGTGAGCAGGTCGAACTCCAGCGGGGTGAGGTTGATCTCGTGGTCGCCGCGCCGGACGCTGTGGCCGGTGACGTCGATGGTGACGTCGCCGATGCGCAGCTCCGCGGCGTTGGCGCGCTCGACGGGCCGCAGGCGGGCCCTGACGCGGGCGACGAGCTCGGCGGGCTTGAAGGGCTTGGGGACGTAGTCGTCGGCGCCGGCCTCGAGACCGCGCACGACGTCGACGGTGTCGGACTTGGCGGTGAGCATGACCACGGGCACGTCGGAGACGGCGCGGATCTCGCGGCAGACCTGGATGCCGTCCTTGCCCGGGAGCATCAGGTCGAGCAGCAGCAGGTCGGGCTCCACCGCCCGGAAGGTCTCCACGGCGGTGGCGCCGTCGTAGCAGAAGACCGGCTCGAAGCCCTCGGAGGTCAGGACGATCCCGATCATCTCCGACAGGGCGGCGTCGTCGTCGACGACCAGGATTCGCGCGTTCATCGCCTCTCCGCTGGTGTGGTGCGGGCCGGACCGGGGACGGGCTCCCGCCGCGGTCCCGGGAGGTCCGGGGCGCGGTGGTGGACCGGTCGGCTGCGCGGGCGCGCCGCGGAACGGTCCGCCGGCAGGGTCCGCGAGCACGGTCCACCTGCATTGTGTCCGATTCCCGGGCGGTGGCGCACCCCGGGGCGCAACGTGTCGGTCCGGGGGTCCCCGCCCCGGCTCACGCCTCGGCCGCCGTGCGGGCGAGGGCCTCGGCCGTGGCCGTGACGAGGGCGAGGACCGCCCGCACCCCGGCCGGGTCCAGGGCCCCGAGCTCCGCACGCGGGGTGATCCGCACCCGGTCCAGGGCGGCGGCGGGCAGGCCGACGTCCCGCCAGGACCGCCACAGCCCGGCCGCCGCCGCGCGGGCGCCACCGGTGCCCGCGGGCACCGGCACGGCGCCCAGCCACAGCTCGAGCCCGGCCTCCACGAGGGCCGCGACGGGCTCCCACTCGCGGGCGGAGCCGGCGGGCGCGTCGAGGACCAGGGCGTCGGCGCCGGTCTCGGCGGCGGTGCGGGGGTCGGTCCCGGCCGGGGGGCGCACGCCGACGCCGGCGGCGCCCGCGGACCGGGCCGCCTCCACGACGAGGACCAGCGCCGCGCGGGCCTCGGCGGCGGGCACCGCCCGCAGCGTGCGCAGGCCGCTCGCGGTGGGCAGGCTGCCGGCGAGCACGCGGTCCAGCAGCGGCTCGTCGAGCTGGACCACCACGTCCCGGCCGGCCGCGGCCGCGGCGACGGCGCGCACGTGCTCGCCGATGCCGGCGGCGAGGGACGCGGCGACGTCCCGCCGTGCCCCGTGGTCCCTGACCGCCCGCTCCCCCGCGTGCAGGTGCAGCTCGGCGGCGAGGCTGACCGGTCCGAGCAGCTGGGTCTTCACGGGGGCGTCGTCGGGGCCGGTCTCGGCGCCGACGACGTCGGCGAGGACGTTGACGTCGCTGCCCAGCAGCGCGCGCGCCGCCCGGGAGTCCTTGCCCGGGGTGCCCGACACGCGCCAGCCGTGCGGCTGCCGGTCGGCGTGCAGCTCCTCGAGCACCGCCGCCGTGCGCGCCACGGGCCCGGCCACCGGGCCGCGGTCGGGCAGGACGGGGAGGAAGGAGAGGTGGGGGGCGCCGAGCTCCCCGCGCAGGAGGGTGACCGCCTCGAGCACGTCCGTGCCCGGGAGCACCCCGAGCGCCGTGCCGGTGACCCGGGGCGGGCCGTCGTGGCCGGCGCCGGTGGACTCGCCGCGGCTCACGGGGTGCCGTCGTCCCGGCGCCGGTGGTCCTCGGAGATCGCCACGTGGTGGCGGATGACCTCGCTGATGATGAAGTTCAGGAACTTCTCCGCGAACTCGGGGTCGAGCTGGGCGGAGGCCGCGAGGGCGCGCAGGCGGCCGATCTGGGCGGCCTCGCGGTCGGGGTCGCCGGCGGGCAGGCCGTGGGCGGCCTTGAGCACGCCGACGCGCTGGGTGGCGCGGAAGCGCTCGGCGAGCATGTGCACGAGGGCGGCGTCGATGTTGTCGATGGTGCCGCGGATGGCCTGCAGCTCGGCGAGCACGGCCGGGTCGGCCTCGCCGTGGAGGGAGGAGGCCTCGGGGTCGAAGTCGCGGTGCGCGCGGACGTCGGCGGGGGCGTTGTCGTGCAGTGCGCTCATGGGCGCCAGTCTATCGGCCGGTGGCGGGCCCGCCCGCGCCGGCGGCCGGGCGGGCCGGGGACCGGGTCGCGGAGACGGTGGCCTGCCCGAGCACCCGGGTCCCCTGGTAGAGCACGACCGACTGCCCCGGGGCGACACCGTTCATCGGCTCGTCGAGGCGGACCACGAGCTCGGGGACGGGCTCGGTGTCCGGGCCCTCGACCAGCTCCAGCCGGGCGCGCGCGGGGACCGGGTCCCCGTGGGCGCGCACCTGGGCGAGGACGGGGAACGACGACGACGTGCGCCCCGCCTCGCGCGGGCCCTGCAGCAGCTGCTCGGCCTCGGGCACGGGACGCCCGGCCCAGCTGGGGCGGATCCCGCGCAGCTCGTCGACGGCCAGCGCCTCCCTGGGGCCCACCACGACCTCGTTGTCCTTGGGCCGGATCTCCAGCACGAACCGGGGCCGGCCGTCGGGGGCGGGGGTGCCGATGCGCAGGCCCTTGCGCTGGCCGACGGTGAAGGCGTGGGCGCCGGGGTGGGTGCCCACGACGGCGCCCGCGGCGTCCTTGATCTCGCCCTCGGCGGGCGGGATCCGCTCGGCCAGCCACCCGCGGGTGTCGCCGTCGGGGATGAAGCAGATGTCGTGGGAGTCGGGCTTGCTCGCCACGGACAGCCCGCGGCGGGCGGCCTCGGCTCGGACCTCGGCCTTGGACGGGGTCTCGGCCAGCGGCAGCAGCACGTGCTCGAGCTGCTGGGCGGTGAGCACGCCGAGCACGTAGGACTGGTCCTTGGCCCAGTCCGCGGCGCGGTGCAGCTCGCGGTGCCCGCCGGGGCCCTCGACGACCTTGGCGTAGTGGCCGGTGCACACGGCGTCGAAGCCCAGGGCGAGGGCCTTCTCGAGCAGGGCCGCGAACTTGATCCGCTCGTTGCAGCGCAGGCACGGGTTGGGGGTGCGCCCGGCGGCGTACTCGGCGACGAAGTCGTCGACGACCTCGGCCTGGAAGCGCTCGGAGAAGTCCCACACGTAGTAGGGGATGCCCAGCAGGTCGGCCGCGCGCCAGGCGTCGCGGGAGTCCTCGACGGTGCAGCACCCGCGGGAGCCCGTGCGCAGGGTGCCGGGGGCGCGGGAGAGGGCGAGGTGGACGCCGGTGACGTCGTGGCCGGCGTCGACGGCGCGGGCCGCCGCCACGGCCGAGTCGACGCCGCCGCTCATGGCTGCCAGTACGCGCACGGTGGGTCTTGCCTCCGGTTCTTCGGTGGGGTGCGGGGGTCCGTGGCCTCAACGGGGGCCGGGGGCAGGACTATTCCCGGCCGGGGCCGGGGGCCCCGGAGAGCCCCGCGCGCAGGGCCCGGTCGTGCACCTCGGGCAGCACCGCGAGCAGCGCGTCGACGTCGGCCTCGGTGCTGGTGCGCCCGAGGCTGAACCGCTGGGCGCCGCGGGCGGCGGTCTCGTCGAGGCCCATCGCCAGGAGCACGGCGGAGGCCCGCGGCACCCCGGCGTGGCAGGCCGAGCCGGTCGAGGAGGCGATCCCGGCGCCGTCGAGCAGGAACAGCAGGGAGTCGCCCTCGCAGCCCGGGAAGGTGAAGTGGGCCAGGCCGGGCAGCCGGTCCTCGCCGGGACCGCGGGTGCGGGGTCCGCGGGGCACGGCGTCCGGCACGATCCGCAGCACGCCGTCGACGAGCCGGTCGCGGAGCCGGGCGAGCCGGGCCGCCTCGGTCTCCCGCTCGGCGGCGGCCTCGCGGGCGGCGGCGCCGAAGCCGGCCAGGGCCGCGGCGTCGAGGGTCCCGGAGCGCACCCTGCGCTCCTGCCCGCCGCCGTGGAGGACCGGCTCGAGGCCGACCCCGCGGCCGGCCACGAGCGCGCCGGCGCCGACGGGGCCGCCGATCTTGTGCGCCGAGACCGCGAGCGTGGTCAGCCCGGGCAGCCGGGCGTCGACGGGCAGGACGCCGAAGGCCTGGACGGCGTCGCAGTGGAACGGCACCCCGGCCTCGGCGGCGAGCCGCCCGAGCTCGGCGACCGGCTGGACGGTGCCGACCTCGTTGTTGGCCCACATCACCGCGAGCAGCGCCACGGCGGCCGGGTCCCGGGCGATCTCGGCCCGGACCCGCTCGGGGTCCACCCGCCCCTGCGCGTCGACGGGCAGCCACACGGCCTCGGCGCCCTCGTGGGCGGCCAGCCACTCGGCGGTCTCGGCCACGGCGGCGTGCTCGACGGCGGAGACGAGGATCCGCCGCCGCCGCGGGTCCTCGGCGCGCCGGCGGCGGTAGAGGCCCTGGACGGCCAGGTTGTCGGCCTCGGTGCCCCCGGAGGTCAGGACGACCTCGACGGGGTCCGCGTTCAGGGCGGCCGCGACGTCCTCGCGGGCCTGCTCGACGACGGCGCGCGCCGCCCGCCCCGGCCCGTGCAGCGAGGAGGGGTTGCCGCCGCGGGCGAGCTGGTCGGTGAGCGCCGCGAGCGCGGCCGGACGCAGGGGTGCGGTGGCGGCGTGGTCGAGGTAGACGGCGGGGCGGGCCATCCCCCCAGTCTAGGCGGGCCCGCGGCTCCGTAGACTGGCCGGATGCTCCGCATCCTCTTCCACACCCCCGAGATCCCGGGCAACACGGGCAACGCCATCCGCCTCGCCGCCGTGACCGGCGCCGAGCTGCACCTGGTGGAGCCGCTGGGCTTCGGCTTCGCCGACGCCCACCTGCGGCGGGCCGGACTGGACTACCACGACCTCGCGGTGCTCACGGTCCACCCCGACCTCGACAGCGCGTGGGCGGCGCTGGTCCCGGAGCGGGTGTTCGCGTTCACCACCGACGGCGAGCTCGCCCACACGGAGATCGCCTACCGGGACGGCGACGTGCTGCTGTTCGGCCGGGAGTCCGACGGGCTGCCCGCGGAGGTCAAGGCGGACCCGCACGTCACCGCGCGGGTCCGGATCCCGATGCTGCCCGCGCGCCGGTCGCTGAACCTCGCCAACGCCGCCTCGATCGCCGTCTACGAGGCGTGGCGCCAGCTGGGCTTCGCCGGCGCGGGGCGCTGAGGGCCCGGACAGCCCCGGCCCCCGGCCGGTCCGGGCCGCCCGGGCCCGCCCCGGGACGCGCCCGGTCCCGCGCCGCCCGGCTCGCCCCGCCCGGATCCGCGCGGGGCGTGCCGGTCCCGCTCAGCCCTGCTCGGCGGCGTCGGCGACCGTGACTTCGGCGGTCCGCTGCTCGCCGTCGCGCAGGTACACGACGGTGCCGGTGCCCCCGGCCGGGAGCTCGCGCACCGCGGCGGTCAGGGAGGTCGCGTCCTCGATGCGGTGGCCGTTGAACTCGGTGATCACGTCGCCGGCGCGCAGCCCGGCCTCGTCGGCCGGGGAGCCGTCCACGACCTCCTGGACCTGCGCGCCCGCCGAGAAGGCCTGGCTGCGCCCGTCCGCGGCCGCCGCCGCCGAGACGGTGGTGCCGAGGTAGCCGTGGCTCGCGGAGCCGTCCGCGATGATCTCCTCCGCGACCCGCCGGGCGGTGTCCACGGGGATGGCGAAGCCCACGCCGATGTTGCCGGCCTCCCCCGAGGCGCCGGCGGAGGCGATGGCGACGTTGATCCCGATCACCCGGCCGTCGCGGTCCACCAGCGGCCCCCCGGAGTTGCCGGAGTTGATGGCGGCGTCGGTCTGGATGACGTTGAGGTACACGGACTCCGAGGCCCCGCGCGAGGAGCCTCCCCCGCCGCCCTCCTCGGGGAGGTCGAAGAAGAAGTCGTCCCGGCCGGGGGTCCGGCCGCCGTCGCCCTCCGAGGGGGTGTCGGGCGCGGCGGAGGAGGCGACCGCGATGGTGCGGTCCAGGGTCGAGACGATGCCGTCGGTGACGGTGCCCGACAGTCCCAGGGGCGCGCCGATGGCGATGGCGGTGTCCCCGACGTTGACGTCCTCGATGGAGCCCAGCTCGGCGGGCACGAGACCGGGGGCGTCGATCTTCAGCACGGCGAGGTCGGAGAGGGGGTCGGTGCCCACGACCGTGGCCGGGTGCACAGTGCCGTCGTCGAGGCGGACCTCGATGGACGGGTCCCCGGCGGTGCCGTCGAGGGTCACCACGTGGGTGTTGGTGAGGATGTGGCCCTCGTCGTCGACGACCACGCCCGAGCCCGAGCCGGCCTGGTTGCCCGCGGACACGGAGATGGTCACCGTCGAGGGGGACGCCTTCTGCGCCGCGGCGGTCACCGCGTTGACCTCGTCCTGGTCGTTGACGATGACCGAGGCCGGCGCCGAGCCGCCCGCGGTGCCGGTGGCCCCCCGGTCCAGCAGCGCGTCGGTCCCCGCGGCGGTCCCGGCGCCGACGAGCGCCGCCAGGACCATGCCGGTGACGAGCGCGCCCCCGGTGAACCGCTTCCGGGCCCCCGCCGGGGCGGGGCCCGCGGGGGCCGGGCCGGCGGAGGAGCCGGACCCGTGCCCGCCGCCCGGGCCCTCCCCGCCGGCGGGGGCGCCGTAGAGGGGCCGGGCCCACGGGTCGCGCTCGCCGGCCCGGCCGTCCACGGGCGGGAGGGGCCGGGTGTGCTGGGGGTCCGTGCCGCGGCTCGGGTCGCGGGGCTCGGTCATGGGGCAACTCCTCGGGGAGGGGCGCGGCGGGCCGGGGAGCCGCCGCGGGCCGGTGGGATTCGCCCCCAGTATCGCAACGGGCACTGAGACGACGCTGAGAGGCCCCGCGCCGGCCGGGCACGGGCAGGACGGCGGCACCGTGCCGGCCCTGTCCACGGTGCCGTCACGGGGGTTTCGCCCTGCGCGTAGGCCGCGGTGTCCCTGCCCCGCCCCCGGGGGCCGGCCCTAGAATCGGCACCACCGAACGACGTGAGGGAGATCATGACCTGGCGCACCACTTCCCGCCGGACCGCCGCCGGCTGCGGCCTGGCCCTGGCCCTGCTCGTGCCCGCGGGCGCGGCCGTGGCCCAGCCGCCCGTGGACGTCCCCCCGGGGGAGCGCGTGGTGGACGGCAGCGGCGCCCTCGAGGACCCCTCCGCGCTCGAGACGGAGATCCGGCAGCTGGCCACCGAGGAGGGCGTGACCCTCTACGCGGTGACGGTCGACTCCTTCACCAGCCCCTCGGACCCGGACCGGTGGGTCCAGGAGTTCGCCGACCTCAACGGCTTCGGCAGCAACGACGCCGTCCTCGCGATCGCCACCGAGGACCGGCAGGCCCGCTTCGACGCCGCCGACGGCGGCCCGCTCGACGACGCGGCGCTGCGGGCGATCTACCAGGAGCAGATCCTCCCCGCCCTCTCGGCCGGCGACTGGGACGGGGCCGTGCTCGGCGCCGTCGAGGGCATCGGGACCGAGCTCTCCGGCGGCGCCGCGGCCGGTGGGACGGACGACGGCGGGGGCGGCGGGCTGGCCCTGCTGGGCGTGGGGCTGCTCGGCGCCGGTGGCCTGGCCGCCTACGGGTTCGCCGCGAGCCGGAAGAAGCGCCGGGAGGGGGCCCCGCAGCGGCAGGGGACCCCGGCGGGGCCGGGCGGGCCCGCGCAGCCCCACCAGGAGGTGCCGATCCCCGAGCTGCGCCGGCGCGCCGGCGCGCTGCTCGTCGCGACCGACAACGCCATCCAGCACTCCGAGCAGGAGCTCGCCTTCGCCGAGATGCAGTACGGCCGGGAGCAGGTCGAGCCCTTCCGGCGGGCCCTCGAGGACGCCAAGCGGCACATGCAGGCCTCCTTCGCCCTCCAGCAGCAGCTCGAGGACCACATCCCCGACACCGAGCAGCAGCAGCGCGCCTGGCTGACGGAGATCATCGGCCGCTCCCAGGACGCCCAGCGCCCGCTCGAGCAGCACGAGCAGGCCTTCAGCGAGCTGCGCCGGCTCGAGACCCGCGCCCCCGAGGCGCTCGAGGACGTCGAGCGCGCCGCCCACGGTGTCCGGCCCCGCCTGGACACCGCGGAGCAGCGGCTGCGGCAGCTGGGGCAGCGCTACAACGAGACGGCGCTGGCGCCCGTGCGCGACAACGTGGAGCAGGCCCGCGAGCGCCTGGCCTTCGTCGGCACCGCGGTCGACGAGGCCCGGGACGAGCTGGCCGCCGGGCGCACAAGCGACGCCGTGCTCGACGTCCGGGCCGCCGAGGAGGCGGTGGGCCAGGCGGGCGGGCTCCTCGACGCCGTCGAGCACGCCGCCCGGGAGCTGGCCCAGGCCGAGGAGTCCCTCAAGGACGCGGTGACCATCGCCCGCCGAGACGTCGCCGAGGCCGACGCCCTGGTCCGCCGCGGCACGAACCCCGAGCTGGCCGGCGCCGCCGCCGGCGTCCAGGAGGTGCTGCGGCTGGTCGAGGAGCAGATGGCCGGCGGGCGCGTCGACCCCCTCGGGCTGAGCCGCCGGCTCGCCGTGGCCAAGGACGAGCTCGACAAGGGCCTCGCCTCGGTGCGCTCCCAGAACGAGCGGGACCGCTCGGCGCGCGAGACCCTCGCCCACACCCTCGTCTCCGCCCAGGCCCAGGTCAGCTCCGCGAGCGAGTACATCTGGGCGCGCCGCGGCGGTGTGGGGCCCGAGGCGCGCACGCGGCTGGCCGAGGCGGAGCGCTGCCTCGCGACCGCCCAGCAGCTGCGCTCGTCCAGCCCCTCCGAGGCCCTCGGCCACGCGAACGAGGCCGTCCGCCTGGCCGGCGAGGCCCAGTACATCGCCCAGCACGACGTCGACAGCTTCGGCCACGGCGGCTTCGGCCTGCCCCAGGGCGGCTACGGCTACCGGGGCCGCAGCAACAGCGGCCTCGGCGGCGCCATGCTCGGCGGGATCCTGCTGGGCTCGATCCTCAACGGCGGCGGCGGGCTGGGCGGCGGCTTCGGCGGCGGCTTCGGCGGCGGCGGCGGGGGCATCGACTTCGGGGGCTTCGACGGCGGGATCGGCGGCAACTTCTGAGCCCGCACCCGCTGCGACCGGGCCCGCCCGACCCCGCGCACCCGCCGGCCCGCGCCGCCGCCGGCGACCAGCTTCCCCGACCGACCACCGTCCCGGGCGCCGCCCGGGCTCGACCCCGAGGAGAGAAGAGCACCATGATCAAGCAGTCCATCTTCGGCCGCATCGCCCAGCTCGCGAAGGCCAACATCAACGCCCTGATCGACGCCGCCGAGGACCCGCAGAAGATGCTGGACCAGATGGTGCGCGACTACACCGAGAACATCCGCGAGGCGGAGGCCGCCGTCGCCCAGACCATCGGCAGCCTGCGCCTGCTCGAGCAGGACCACGCCGAGGACGTGCAGGAGGCGCGGGAGTGGGGCAACAAGGCCCTGGCCGCCTCCAACAAGGCCGAGGAGTTCCGTGCCGCCGGGCGCGGCTCGGAGGCCGACAAGTTCGACAACCTCGCCAAGGTGGCGCTGCAGCGCCAGATCCAGTACGAGACGGAGGCCAAGGGCGCGGAGCCGCAGATCCAGGCGCAGACCGAGGTCGTCGAGAAGCTCAAGGACGGCCTGAACAAGATGCGGGGCAAGCTCCAGGAGCTGTCCAACAAGCGGGACGAGCTCAACGCCCGCCAGAAGACCGTCCAGGCCCAGGCGCAGGTCCAGGACGCCCTCAAGGCCTTCGACGTGCTGGACCCCACGAGCGAGGTCTCCCGGTTCGAGGACAAGATCCGGCGCGAGGAGGCCCGCGTGCTGGGCCAGCAGGAGCTCGCGGCGTCCTCCCTGGACGCCCAGTTCGAGTCCCTCGAGGAGCTCGGGCAGCAGACCGAGGTCGAGGCCCGCCTGGCGGCCCTGAAGTCCCGCAGCGCCGAGCGGATCGTCTCCTCCGAGGAGGTCTGAGCGCAGCCGGCGCCGCTCCCCCGCCGGGGGCGGGCGGCCGCACGACGGGCGACGCCCCGTGGCACCCGTGCCACGGGGCGTCGCCCGTTCCGGACGCGGACCACGGGGCGGACCGGCACCGGACGGACGGGCGGCAGCCTGCACCCGGACAGGCGAGAGGCCCCGGACCTGGTGGTCCGGGGCCTCTCCGTGGTTGCGGGGGCAAGATTTGAACTTGCGACCTCTGGGTTATGAGCCCAGCGAGCTACCGAACTGCTCCACCCCGCGGCGACATGTACGACTATACGTGCCGCGGGGTGGGCCCGCAAATCGGCTACTCGGCGGGCTGCTCGGCCCCCTCCTCGGGGGCCAGGGCGCCCTCGGCCTCGGGCGCCACGACGCCGTCCGCCTCGAGGGCTCGCTCGATGGCCTGCTGGAGCCGGTCCTGGGCCTGCCCGTAGCGGGCCCAGTCGCCGTCCTGCAGCGCCTGCTCGGACTCCTGGATCGCCTCGTTGGCCTGGGACAGGGCGTCCTCGAGGCTGCCGCTGTCCGCCGGGGCCCCGTCGCCGCCCTCGGCGCCCGCCTCGGCCTCGCTCACGCCGGCCCCGCTGGAGGTCTGGGCGCCGGAGTCGCCGCCGAAGACCTCGTCCAGGGCCTCCTCGAGGGTCGGTGCGAAGCCGACCTCCTCGCCGAAGCCGACCAGCACGCGCCGCAGCGTCGGGTACGCGGCGTCCCCGGAGGACTGCACGTAGACCGGCTGGACGTAGAGCATGCCGCCGCCGGCGGGCAGGGTCAGCAGGTTGCCGTTGATCACCTCGGAGGCGCCCTGGCGCAGCAGGTTCAGCTCCGTGGAGACGTCGGTGTCCGAGTTGAAGAGGTTCTGCGCCTGGCCGGGGCCGGGCACCACCGAGGAGCGCGGCAGCTCGAGCAGCCGCAGCGTGCCGTACTCCTCGCTCTTGACCCCGTCCTCGCCGGTGCCGGCGTCCGCGTTGGCGGAGAGGTAGCCGTACATCACGTTGCGGGTGTTGCCGGTCTCCGACTGCTGCGGGATGAAGGAGGTCGTCAGCGAGAAGTTCGCCTGGTCCTCCCCCGGCATGCGCATCGACAGGTAGTACGGGGGCAGGGCGACGTCGCGGTCCTGCGTGGGGTCGTTGGGCACCGACCACACGTCGTCGTTGGCGTAGAAGCTGTTCGCGTCGGTGACGTGGTACCGGTTGAGCAGCTCACGCTGGACCTTGAACATGTCCTGCGGGTAGCGCACGTGCGCCATGAGGTCGGCGGACATCTCCGAGTAGGGCTTCAGGGTGTCCGGGAAGACCTTCTGCCAGGCCTTGAGCACGGGATCCTGGTCGTCCCACGCGTAGAGCTCCACGGAGCCGTCGTAGGCGTCGACCGTGGCCTTGACGGAATTGCGGATGTAGTTGACCCGCTCCGGAGGCAGGGTCGCCGCGGCGCCCTGGGCCGTCTGGGTGTCCTGGGTCGCCTCCTGCAGCACCGACGGCGTCGAGTACGGGAACGCGTCGGAGGTGGTGTAGGCGTCCACGATCCACTGCACCCGGCCGTCGATGATCGCCGGGTACGGGGAGCCGTCGACGGTCAGGTACGGGGCGACCTTCTCGATCCGCTCGCGCGGGTCCCGGTCGTAGAGGATCTGCGACTCGGGGCGCACCGCGTCGGAGAGCAGCAGGTCCGAGGACTGGAACTTGATGCCGTAGGCGAGGCGGTTGAAGAAGTTGCCGATCGAGGGCCCGCCGTCGCCGGCGAAGGTCGTCTTCGCGTCGGCGCCCTCGTCGTCGGCCGTCTGCGGGCGGTCGAGCTCGAGCGGCTCGTCGCCCTCGCCGCCGCCGACGATCGAGTACTCCGGGGAGTTCTCGCCGAAGTAGATGCGCGGCTCGTAGTCGTCGGAGATCTCCCCCCGGGAGGGGATGCCCGCCTGCATGAACTGCGGCTTGCCGTCGGCCTGCACGCGGTTGCCGTAGGCGGCGACCACGCCGTAGCCGTGGGTGTAGACGACGTGCTGGTTGTACCAGCCCTGGTTCTGGTCGGGGTTCAGCTCGCGCGTGGCGATCACGGTGTCCTGGACCTCGCCGTCGATCTCGTAGCGGTCGACGTTGAGGGTGTCCGGGAACTGGTAGTACGGCCGGAACTGCTGCAGCTGCGAGAAGGCCGCGGAGACCACGTTGGGGTCCAGCAGGCGGATGTTCGAGGTGGTCTCGGTGTCCTGGCGCAGCGCGCCCTGCTCCGTCTGCGTCGTCGCGTCGTAGGGCATGACCTCGGTCTCGTCGAGGCCGTAGGCGGCGCGGGTGAGCTCGATGTTGCGCTGGATGTACTCGTTCTCCAGGGCCTGCTCCGTCGGCAGCACCTGGAAGCGCTGGACGATCCACGGGTAGATCCCGCCGGCGACCACGGCCACCACGAGCAGCACCGCGGTGCCGATCACGGGCAGCCGCCAGCGCCCGATCACGGCGGCGACGACGAAGAGCACCGCCACGATCAGGGCGGCGGCCGCCAGGATCGCCTTGGTGGGGATCACGGCGTTGACGTCGGTGTACAGGGCGCCGGTCCACTTCCCGGAGGAGGACTGGACGGTCGAGTAGCGGTCCAGCCAGAAGTTCGCCGCCTGCAGCAGCAGGAACAGGGCCGCGAGCACGCCCAGGTGCACCCGGGAGGCGCGCGTGGTGGCCAGCCCGCGCTCGTTGATCCGGATCCCGCCGTAGACGTAGTGCATGAGGATCCCGCCGACGCCCGCGAGCAGGATCGCCGAGACGAGGAAGCCGATGAGGAAGCGCAGGAACGGCAGGGTGAAGACGTAGAAGGCGATGTCGAGACCGAACTGCGGGTCCTCCCGGCCGAACGGCTCCTGGTTGAGGAACAGCAGGACGGTGTCCCACTGGGTCATCGCCGTGGACGCCGCGAACAGGCCGAAGAGCACGGGCACGACCACCATGACGATCTTGCGCACCGGCTCCAGGGCCTCCTGGTAGCGGCGCAGGTTGTCGTCGACGATCGACTCGGCCGTGATCGGCCGGTGCCGGTGGGCGAGGTAGAGGCTCGCGAACATCAGCGCGGCCACCAGGACCGCGGCGACCGCGAAGATCACGATCTTCACGAGGTTCTCGGTGAGGAAGACGCTCAGGTAGCCGAGCTGGTCGTACCACAGCACGTCGGTGTAGAGCTGGGTCGCGCCGACGAAGGCGGCCACGAGCACGAGCACGACCACGACGGTGGGCCACAGCGCACCCCGCTTCCTCCGCTGTCCGTCGGGCTGCTGCCTCGGTGGTCGGGGGGCTGTGGGTCCGGCGGTCACTGGCTACCTCTGCATTCGGCGTCGGGTCGGGGTCGAGCGGGGCTCGGTCGGGGGAACGGCCGGCGGGACGGCACTGTCCGGCCGGCGCACCCCGTCCATTCTGCCCAGGGCGTTCTCGGGGGTGCAATCGTGCACGGCGGGCCGCTCACGGCGTCCCGCAGGAGGGCAGCGCGGAGAGGTCCTCCCCGCGGCCGGCGGCCGACGCGGCGGCCACGGCGTCGTCCAGGTCGCGGACCGCGACGACGGTCAGGCCCTCGGGCTCGTGCCCGCGCACCTCGGGGCAGTTGCCCTCCGGGGCCAGGAACAGCTCGGCGCCGGCGGCGGCCGCGCCGTCGAGCTTCTGCCGCACGCCGCCGATGGGGCCGATCAGCCCGTCCGCGTCCACCGTGCCGGTCCCGGCGACGTGGTGGTCCCCGGCGAGCGAGCCGGGGGTGAGCTCGTCGACGATCCCGAGGGCGAACATGGACCCGGCGCTGGGGCCGCCGACGTCCTCGAGCGCGAAGGAGACCTCGAGGGGGAAGTCGTGGTCGGGCTCGAGGAGCACGCCCAGCTGCCGGTGCCCGGAGGCCTCGTCCAGGGCGGTGGGCACCCGCACGTCGCGCTCGGTCCCGTCGCGCTCCACGCGCAGGAGGACTCCGCCCTCACCGGCGGCGTCGAGGGCGGAGCGCAGCTGCTCGACGCTCCCGGCCGGTCCCCCGTCCACGGCCCGCAGGACGTCGCCCTCCTCGAGCCGGTCCTCCGCGGGGCTGCCGGGCACGGTGCCGCGCACCACGAGCCGGGTGCTGTGCTCGATGCCCAGGTGGTCCAGGGCCGCGGCCACCGAGGTCTCCTGCGAGGAGGTCATCGCGACCGAGTTGGAGGCGTCGAGCTCCTCCGCGGAGACCCGGTGCGGGTACAGGACGTCGGCCGGGACCACGGCGGTGGACGGGTCCAGCCAGGCGCGCAGCACCCCCAGGACCCCGACGTCGCTGCTGGGGCCGCCGGAGACGTAGACGGTCGTCAGGTCGAGCACGGACTCGGTGGGGTAGGCGGGCGCCCCGGTGACCTCCAGCAGCTGCCGGCCCTCGTGCTCCCCCACGGTGTTGAACGTCGGGCCGGGGGCCTCGAGGACGAACGGGGCGGGCAGCAGCGTGCCGGCGAGCAGCAGGCCCGCGGAGCCGAGCAGCGCCCACGACGGCAGGTCCCTGCGGCGGCGCGGGCGGGGGGAAGGGGTCACGGACGGTCCTCGGCGGTCGGCGGGGCGGCGGACCGGGCCGTGTGCCGCGGCGGGCGCCCCGGTCCGAACGGCCCAGTCTACCCGGGCGCCGGCGCCGTGAGCTTCCAGCGAACTGGGAGTTCGCCCGTGGTCGGCTCCGTGGCGCCGTGGCTACGCTGGGTGCAGAGACCTCCCGGGCGCCCGCTCGCCCGGGCCCCAGCCCCGACCCGACCGAACGGTGGACCCATGACCTCCCAGCCTCCCCACGACCCCTCCGGCGACGACGACGGGCGCAAGGACCCCTTCCAGGAGATGCTCGAGCGGCTGCTCGGCGGCAGCGGCATGAACCCCGAGGACCTGCGCCGGGCCGGCGTGCCGATGGACCCCCAGGCGATGTCCATGATGTTCCAGCAGATCCAGTCCATGATGGGCGGGGCCGGGACCGAGGGGCCCGTCAACTGGAAGCTCGCCCTCGACCACGCCCGCCGGATCGCGGCCGCCGACGGCGACCCCTCCGTCACCGCCGCCCAGCGCGGGGCCGTCGAGGACGCCATGAAGCTCGCGGAGCTGTGGCTCGGCGAGCACACGGCGTTCGACCCGACCGCCGTGCGCCCGCAGGCCTGGTCGCGGGCCGAGTGGATCGAGGCGACGATGCCCACGTGGCAGGAGATGACCGGCCCCGTGGCCGGCTCCGTCACACAGGCGCTCACGGACGCGCTCACCCAGCAGCTGCCCGCCGAGCTGACGGCCATGATGGGCGGGGCCACGGGCATGCTCGCCGGCGCCGGGGGCATGCTCTTCGGCATGCAGCTGGGCCAGGCGATCGGCGGGCTCTCCCGCGAGGTGCTGTGCTCGACCGACATCGGCCTGCCCCTGGCCGAGGGCCGCTCCGCGCTGCTGCCCGCGAGCATCAGGGAGTTCGGCGAGGGCCTGGACCTGCCGGCCCAGGAGATCATGCTCTACCTGGCCGTGCGGGAGGCCGCCCACGTGCGCCTGTTCACCGCGAACCCCTGGTTGCGCGGGCACGTCCTGGACCTGGTCCGCCGCTTCTCGGAGGGCATCCACATCGACATGGCCCGCATCGAGGAGGCCGCCCGCGACATCGACCCGATGGACCCCTCGAGCATGCAGGAGGCGCTGTCCTCCGGGATCTTCGCCCCGCAGCAGACCCCCGACCAGGAGGTCACCCTCAAGCGCCTGGAGACGGTCCTGGCGCTCGTCGAGGGCTGGGTGCACGTGGTGACGGCGGAGTCGACGGCGAACCTGCCCTCGGCCGGGGCGCTGTCCGAGACGATCCGCCGCCGGCGCGCCTCCGGCGGGCCCGCCGAGCACGCGTTCGGTGCGCTCGTGGGCCTGGAGCTGCGCCCGCGGCGGCTGCGCGAGGCGGCGGAGTTCTGGCGCCACGTGGGCGAGCAGCGGGGTGTGGAGGAGCGGGACCGGCTGTGGGACGCGCCCGAGCTGCTGCCCACGGACGAGGACCTCGACGACCCGGCGGGCTTCACCGCGCGCCGGGGGCTGCTCACGGCCTCCGAGGACGAGGTCGACGCCGCCCTGCAGAAGCTGCTCTCCGGCGGCTACGACGACCCGGACGGCTCCGGGTCCTCCGGTGAGGAGGACGGCCCGCAGGACGGCGGCGGCTCCCGCTGATCCGTCCCGGGCGCGCCCTGCCGGTGCGCCCACGCGGCCCCGTCGAGGAAGGCCCGCGCCCGCTCCGCGTGCGGGTAGCGGGCCTCCAGCGCGCGGAAGCGCGGGCTGTGGTCGGCCTCGAGCAGGTGCGCGAGCTCGTGCACCAGCACGAAGTCCAGGACCCACTCCGGGGCCTCCTGCAGCTGCGCGGAGAGGCGGATCACCCCGGTCGCCGGGGTCGCCGAGCCCCACCGGGCCTGCTGGCGCGCCGACCAGCGCACGTCCGAGGGGCGCGCCCGGCCCTCGAGGTGGCGGCGGGAGAGCTCCTGGGCGCGCTCGAGGAGGCGGTCCCCCGAGCGCCGGGCGGCGCCGCGGGCGGCCTCGCGGCGGCGGCGCTCGACGACGCGGGGCACGAGCTCGCGCGTCCAGTGCTCGATCTGCCGGCGGGTGGCCGCCTGGGGCACGGAGAGCACGACCGTGTCCTCGCTCCAGTGGGCGGAGACGGTCTTGCGGCGGCGCGCCGAGCGGCGCACCACGACCTCGGGCTCGGAGGGTGTGGGCATGGGGACATTGAACACGCCGGCGGCCGGGGGCGCGAGACGGCCCTGTGCGCACCCGGGGCCTGTGGACTGTGGACACGGCGGCCCGCCGCGCGCCGGTCCCGGCGCGCGGGCAGGGTGGGGAGCTCCCGCCCGCACGTCCCGGAGGTGCTCGTGACCCGCTCCCCCGCCCCGCCGCCCGGTTTCCCGGCCCGCCCCGCCCGGCCGGGTCCCGTCCGTCGGGGTGGCGCCGTCCCGGATCCCACCGTTCCGGGCCCCGCCGCCCCGGGCCCCGCCGCCCCGGCTCCTGTGCGCAGCGGCCCCGGACGCCCCGGCCCGGTCGGCGACGCGGCGCCGGCCGCGGGGCTGCCGCGCCCCGAGGAGGTGCACGTGCTGGTGCTGGGCCTCGACGGGATCACCGCCGCGGCCGCCTTGCACCTGCTGCGCTGCGGGGTGCTCTCCCTCAACGTCAACGACCCCGGCCCCGTCACGGAGACCGACCTCGGCACCGGCGCCTACTCCCGCGGGGACCTGGGCCGCCCCCGGGAGGCGGCCCTGCGCGGGCGGCTGCGCGCCCAGGACCCCCGCTGCGCCCCGGTCAGCGGCCCGGAGCTGTTCCCCGGCCCGCTGCTGCCCGGGTGCCTCGTGCTGCGCGGCGGCGTCCACGACGCCGGCGGGAGGACCCTGCGCCCGGACCCCGGGGACGTCGCCGCCCCGGAGCACCCGCTGCTGTCCGTGCACTCAGTCCCCGGGGCCGTGGTGCGCTGGCCGGTCGTCGCCTGGGCCCACAGGCCCTGCCCCGACTGCCTGCGGGCCACGCTCGCGGCCGTGCCCCGTGCCGGGACGGGCCGGCGGGAGCAGGTGCTGGCCGCCTGGGCGCGCCCGGCGTTCGGCGCGGCCGTCGCCGCCCGCCTCGCCGCGGAGGCGCTCGCCGTGGCCCTGCCCTCGCTGGACGGGGGCCGCCCGCTGCCGGGCGGCGGTGGCCCCGGACGGGCCGAGGTGCTGCGCCCGCCCTTCCCGGCCGGGTCGGAGCCGCTGGCGATCGACCGCCGGTCGTGCCTGTGCGGGCTGGGTCAGGACCTGCCCGGCGCCCGCGGCTGACCCGCCCGGGCGCCGCCGGCGCCCGGGCGGGAGGTCCCGCCCCGGGCCGGCCCGGACCGGGGCGCCGGGCCGCCGCGCACCGCACGGCGCCGTCCCCCGGCGGCGGCCTCCTCGGGCGCGCGCAGGGCCTCGAGGAAGCGCGAGGGCCGCCGGTTCGGCCGGCCCCCGGGGGTGCGGGAGAGGGTCCACGACAGCACCAGGTGCTCGCGCGCACGGGTGATGCCCACGTAGAGCAGCCGCCGCTCCTCGTCGACCTCGTCGGCGGTCTCGGCGAAGCCGATCGGCATCAGTCCCTCGCTGAGCCCCACGAGGAAGACCGCGTCCCACTCCAGGCCCTTGGCCGAGTGCAGGGAGGCCAGGGTGACGCCCTCCAGCACCGGCGCGTCCTGCTGGGCGACCCGCCGCTCGAGCTCCGCCGCGAGGGCGGGCAGCCCGAACTCCTCGCCGCGCGCCGCGGCGTCCTCCGCCATCCGGTCCGCGAGCGAGACCAGGGAGGCCAGGGACTCCCACCGCTCCCGGACGGCGCCCGTGGAGCGCGGGGCGCGGTCGCTGTAGCCCAGCGAGGAGAGGATGTCGCGGACCAGGCGGGGCGTGTCCTCCGCGGCGCCGGCGGCGCGGGCGGCGGTGCGCAGCTGCACGACGGCCTGCTTCACCTCGGGCCGGTTGAAGAACCGCTCCGTGCCGCGCAGCTGGAAGCCGATGCCCGCCTCGGCCAGGGCGGCCTCGAAGGCCTGCGACTGCCCGTTGGTGCGGAACAGCACCGCGATCTCGGCGGCGCGCACGCCGTCGTCGAGCAGGTCGCGGATGCGCGCGGCGGTCCCGGCGGCCTCGGCCTCGTCGTCGGGGTACTCGTTCCACGAGGGCCGGGGCCCGTCGGGACGCTGGGCGACGAGCCGCAGCGGCGTGGCCCAGGACCCCGGCGTCGAGCCGGGGGCGGGCCGGCGGGCGGCCAGGAGCCGGTTGGCGGTCTCGACGACCTGGGGGGTGGAGCGGTAGTCGCGCACGAGCTCGATCACCCGGGCGTTCTCGTGCCTCCGGGGGAACTCGAGCAGGTGCCGGGACGTGGCGCCCGTGAAGGAGTAGATGGTCTGGGAGGCGTCGCCCACCACGCACACGTCGTCGCGGCCGCCGAGCCACCGGTCGAGCAGCCGCTGCTGCAGCGGGGAGACGTCCTGGTACTCGTCGACCACGAAGTGGCGGTACTGCTCGCGCACGGTCGCGGCGACCCGCTCGTCCTCCTCGAGCACGGCGACGGTCAGCAGCAGCACGTCCTCGAAGTCGATGAGGTGGCGGTCGGTCTTGAGCTCCTCGTAGGACTGGTAGAGCCGCTGGACCGTGCGCACGTCGTAGCCCAGGGGCATGTCCCGCCCGGCGGCCCGTGCCGGGTAGGTGTCCGGGGTGAGCATCGAGACCTTGGCCCACTCGATCTCCGCCGCGAGGTCCCGCACGGCCGCGCGGTCGGTGGACAGGCGCATGTTCTGCGCGGCCTCCGTGATCAGCCGCGCCTTGTGCTCGACGAGCCCGGGCAGCGGCCCGCCCACCGCCTGCGGCCAGAAGTACTGGAGCTGGCGCAGGGCGGCGGCGTGGAAGGTGCGGGTCTGGACCCCGGACGCGCCCAGCCCGCGCAGCCGGTTGCGCATCTCGTTGGCGGCCCGCGCCGTGAACGTCAGGGCCAGGACCTTCTGCGGCGTGTAGACGCCGGTGGCGATGCCGTAGGCGATCCGGTGGGTGATCGCCCGGGTCTTGCCCGTGCCCGCACCGGCGAGCACGCACACCGGCCCGCGCAGGGTCGTGGCGACCTCGCGCTGCTCCGGGTCGAGGCCCTCGAGGATGCGCTCCTCCAGCGGCAGCTCCGGGGCCCCGCCCGGACGGGTCTCGCTCACCAGGTGCTCTCCGGCAGGGCCTGGCCGAGCCAGTGCTCGATCAGGGCGTGGGCGATGGAGACCTTCCCCGGCAGGGTCACCGATCCGTCGCGGGCGGCCGCCAGCAGCTGCGCGCGGGTGAACCAGCGCAGCTCGAGGATCTCCTGCCCGTCCGGCGCGGCCGCCCCCGAGCGCACGACGGCGCGGCAGCCCAGCATCAGCGAGCGCGGGAAGGGCCAGGGCTGGGAGCCGAGGTAGTGGACGTCGCCGACGACGAGACCGGTCTCCTCCGAGACCTCCCGCACGACCGCCTGCTCGAGGGACTCCCCCGGCTCGACGAAGCCCGCGAAGGTCGAGAAGCGGTTGCCGCGCCACAGGGCGGAGCGTCCGAGCAGGAGCCGTTCGCGGGCGGGGTCGGGATCGCCGTCGGAGACCGCGACGATGATCGCCGGGTCCGTGCGGGGGAAGTGCAGGGACTCGTCGTGGGGGCAGCGGCGGGCCCAGCCGGAGCGGACGACGTCGGTGGGGCCGCCGCACTGCGGGCAGCGGGGGTGGTCGCGGTGCCACAGGCCCACGGACTGGGCGGCCACGAGCAGCGCGGCGTCCTCCGGGGGGAGCACGGGGCCCAGCTCGCGCAGCCCGGCCCAGCGCAGCGGGGGCGCGCCGTCCGCGGCCGCGTGCCGGGCCACGGCCGCCAGCAGGTCCTGGCCCGGGGCCGTCGCGCCGGTCTCCTGCGCGAGGCCGGGCACGGGGCGCAGCAGCACCCGGGCTCCCGGGACGCCCCCGGCGGTGGTGCGCCCGAGGTAGACCTCGGGGTGGCGCGGGTCCGCCGGGCCGGGCGGGAGCCCCTCGGCGGGCACGAGGAGGAGGTCCTCGCCGGCCACGGGCGCGAGCCCGCCGGCGAGGACGAGCACGAGCGTCCCGGGCTCCTGTGCCGCGACCGCCCGGACGTCGCGCAGCTCGCGCTCGATCCCGTCCCGGTCGACGGCGGCGGCCGTGAAGGGCAGGCGGGCCGGGTCGAGGCGCTCCGGGGCGGCGGGGCGGGCGGGCTCGGGGCGGGGCGGAGGACAGTCGGAGGCGGGCACGACGTCCACTGTAGCGACCGGGACCGACCCCGCAGGCGGGTGTCCACGGAGGGCGGCGACCGGCCCGGGGGCCCAGGCCCGGCCTCTTGTAGGGTGGGCGGGTGAGCACCTCCCTCGAGCACCTCGCCGCGGTCGCGGCCGCCGGCGTGCCCGGGCTGGCGCCCGTGGCGGTGGGACCCTCCCCGGACGACGACGCCGACTTCCGCTCGGCCGTGGTCCTCGACGCCGAGGGCCGGCGCTGGCGGGTGCGCGCGCCGGTGACCCCCGAGGCGGAGGTGCGGCTGGAGACCGAGCACCTCGTGCTGCGCTCCTTCACCCCGGCGATCCGCTCCCGGCTGCCCTTCCTGGTGCCCACCGCGGTGGCCACCGTGGAGGACGAGCGGCTGCACGCGGTGGTGCACTCCCACATCGAGGGCGAGCCGCTGGGCCTCGACGCGCTCGCGCGCATGGCCGCGCACCCGGACCCCGCCCACCACCGGCACGTGCCCAGCGCCGAGCCGCTGCCGCCGCTGTCCGTGCAGCTGGGCCGGGTGCTGGCCGCCGTGCACGCCCTGCCGCCGTCCCTCGTGCTGGACGCGGACCTGCCCTCCTACACGGCCGGACAGTGCCGCGAGCGGCGCCTGGCCGAGCTGCGGCGCGCGGAGGCGACCGGGCGGGTGCCGGCGGCCCTCGTGGGACGGTGGGAGCGCGTGCTCGGCGACGACGCCGTGTGGGGCTTCGTCCCCCGCGTGGTGCACGGTGACCTGCAGGAGGACGACCTCGTGATCTCCCGCGGGCGGGTGCGCGGGGTGACCGGCTGGACCGACCTGCACGTCGGGGACCCCGCCGACGACTTCGCGTGGCTGATCGGCGCCCGGGACGCCCGCTTCGCGGCCGCCGTGCTGGAGGCCTACGCCGGCACCTGCCGCAACCGGACCTTCCGCGCGCCCGACGCCGACCCGGACCCGCACCTGCTGGACCGGGCCCGGCTCGACGCCGAGCTCGCCGTGGCGCGCTGGCTGGTGCGCGGGACGGACCGCGGGGACGCCGCGACCGTGGCCGACGCCGAGCGGATGCTCGCCGCCCTCGAGCGCGACGTCTCCCGGGCCGCGCGCGGCGCCGCGGGCGCGGCCCCCGACGGCACTCCGGGCCCCGCGGGCACGAGGACGCCCGGAGGGTCGGGCGCGCCGGGCGGCAGCGGTGCTCCGGGCCCGACCCGCACCCCCGGCGGGTCGACGCTCCCCCGTCCGTCCTCCCCGGCAGCCGCCGACACCGAGGCCCCGGACACCGAGGCCCTCGACGCCGGGGCCGTGCGCGGCGCGGCCGCACGGGCCCACGGGAGTGCCGCCCGGGCGGCCCCGGACGGCGCCCCCGGCACCCCTGGCCCGGCTCAGGGGCGCAGCACGACCCGGTAGGCCCTGCGCACGACGTCCTCCAGCTCCGCCTCCCCGGCGAGGTCGTGCGGCCGGACCACCCTGTCCTCGGGGACGTAGTAGAACGCCGCGGTGACCTCCTCGAGCGGGACCCCGCGCAGCCTCGACCAGGCGAGCCGGTAGACGGCCAGCTGCGCCGAGCGCTGGGCCAGTTCCTCCCCGGCGGGAGCGCGCCCCGTCTTCCAGTCCACCAGCTCCCACGTGCCGTCGGCGCCCCGGAAGACCGCGTCCACCCGGCCGCGCACCGTGATCCCCGCGACGGGGGTCTCGAGGGGGAACTCCACCGCCCACGGCTGGCGGTCCGCCCACGGGCCCCCGCGGAAGGTGCGGGCGAGCTCGGGCAGGTCGTAGGCCTCGTCGACGTGCTCGTCGGCTCCGCCGGGCAGCTCCCCGACGTCGAAGATCGCCGACGAGCCGTAGAACTGCTCGACCCACGCGTGGAAGGTCGTGCCCCGCCGCGCGGCCGTCCCCGGCCGGCGGGGCATGGGCCGGCGCAGCCCCGCGACGACCTCGTGGGGGTCGCGGGCGAGGGCCACGAGCGTCGAGGCCGAGACGTGGGAGGGCATGGGGACAGTGCGCTCGGTGCGCGCGGCCTCGTGGCGGGCCAGCAGGATCCGTGCCTCCTCCGACCAGCGCCGCGGGTCCGGCTCCCGGCCGTCGCGCTCGGCGACGCCCAGCAGGTCCTCGACGTCGAGGTCCGCCGTGCCGGGGAAGCCGCGCTCCCGCACGGCCCGCGCCGCCCGCTCCAGGAGCTCCCGGCGGCCGCGGTGCGGGGGCGGGCTCGTGCGCACGCTCGTGCTGCCGTCGCCCGCGGTGACGGTCTCGGTGATCTCGGGACCCTCCAGCGGGTCGTAGGGCCAGGGCGCGGTCAGCACGGTCGCGGCGGCCGGGTTCTGCGTGCCCGGCGGCACCTCCGCCCACGGGCCCAGGCGCACGACGGGGGCGGGGCCCTCCGTGAGGCCCAGCAGCTCACGGACGAAGACGGAGGGCTCCTGCAGGGTGCGGGCGGTGCCGCGGAAGGCGGTGCAGGAGAGCTCGAGGACGCTGCGGGCACGGGTCACGGCCACGTACGCCAGGCGGCGCTCCTCGTCCTCGGCGTGCTGGGCGGCGAGCTCCGCGAACTCGGTGTGCGAGTCCTCCAGCGCCTTCAGGTCCGTGGTGTCGACCGACCACTGCGGCAGGAAGCGGGCGTCCCCGCGCAGCGGCCACGGCAGCGTCCCGGTCTCCACCGTCCAGCGGGTGACCCGCTCGCTCGGGAAGTTCCTGGTGTTGAGCCCCGGGACGTAGACGTGGTCCCACTCCAGGCCCTTGGAGGAGTGAACGGTCACGAGCTGGACGGCGTCGTGCCGGGTCCGGTCCGGTCCGGGCTCGAGCCCGTTCTCCTCGGCGAGGGTGACGTCGAGCCACGCCAGGAACGCCGAGAGGTCGCCCGTGGCCGAGGACGCCGTGAACGTGCGGGCCGCCTCCTGGAAGGCGTCGAGGTTGCGCCGGGCCAGGTGGGCGGTGCGCTCGGGGTGGGCGGCGAGCTCGACGTCGAGGCCCGAGACGGACTCGATCTCGTGCAGCAGCACCAGGAGGTCGTCGGCGAGGAACGACCGCAGGTGCTCCAGCTCGTCGCGCAGCAGGGTCATCCGCTCGCGGGCCGCCTCGGACAGCGAGCGGCCGTGGGCCGAGGTCCAGCCGGGCCGCGGCAGCGTCTCGAGGGCCTCGACCAGGGAGGCATGGTCGGAGACGTCGGGCTCCACGAGCGTCTCCGCTCGCGCCTCCGCCTCGGTCACGGGGGCGTCGAGGTCCTCGGCCCGGTGATCCCGGGCGGCCTCGGTGCGGCGCCGCTCGAGGTGGGCGGCCCAGTCCGACAGCGCCATGAGGTCCCGGGAGCCGATCCGCCACCGGGCGCCGGCGAGCAGCCGCACGAGGGCGTCGGAGCGGCCGGGGTCGTCGAGCACCCGCAGCGTCGCCACGACGTCGGCGACTTCGGGGGTGCTCAGCAGCCCGCCCAGGCCCACGACCTCGTAGGGGATCCCGCGGGCGGCGAGCTCGCGGCGCACCGGCTCGATCTGCGAGCGCTTGCGGCACAGCACGGCCATGGTCGGCACGGCCTCCTGCGGCTCGCCGCGGTGGGCCGCACGCCGGGCGCCGATCCGCTCGGCGAGCGCCTCGGCCTCCTCGACGTCGGTCGCGTACCGGCTCAGGCGCACCGTCCCCGGCCCGGCCCCGGGGCGGGTCCGCAGCGGCGGGACGGTCAGCGGCGAGCTGCCGCGGGCCCAGGGCGGGAGGGTGCGCAGCGGCTCGGCCAGGACGTTGGCGACGTCGAGGACGCTCTCGTCGTTGCGCCAGGCCGTGGTGAGGAAGCTGGGCCGCGGCTCCTGCCCGGGGGCGACCGGGAACGCGTCGTGGAAGCCGAACAGCTGCCCGGCCGAGGCCCCGCGGAAGCCGTAGATCGACTGCTGAGGGTCGCCGACGGCCATCACGGAGTGGCCCGCGCCGAACAGGGCCGAGAACAGGCGCAGCTGGGCGTGGGAGGTGTCCTGGAACTCGTCGAGGAGCACGACGCGGTAGCGCTCGCGCTCGGTGCGCCGGGCGGCCGTGTCCTCCTCGGCGATCCGGGCGGCGGCCGAGAGGAGGTCGCCGAAGTCCATGGCCTGCGCCTGCTCCTTGCGGCGGGCGAACTCCCCCACGAGCTCGGCGAGCACCCACGCGGCCCGCTGGGTGGCGGCGACCTTCGTGAGCGTCGCGCCCGGGGTGCGCTTGCGCCGGCCCGGCGGGGTGGTGGCGAGCTCGCCCAGCAGCTGCTGCGCGAAGCGTCCGACCGCCTCGGGGTCCAGGAGGTGCTCGGCGCAGGCCCCGGCGAGGTCGAGGACGGCCTTGACCATCGTGGACTTGGCGGGCATCGACTCCAGCAGCTCCCCCGTCCAGGCCTCGACGGTCTGCGCGGCGAGCTGCCACGCCTGGGCGGGCCCGAGGAGGGTGGTGTCCGGCTCCACGCCGATCCGCAGGCCGTAGTCGCGCACCAGCGTGTTCGCGTAGGAGTGGTAGGTGCTCACGACGGGATCCTGGGCCGCGGCGGTCCCGTCGTCCTCGCCGCCCGCCGGGGGCACGAGCTCGAGGGCCCGCAGGTCGGCGAGGCGCTCGCGCATGCGGTGCCCGAGCTCACCGGCGGCCTTGCGCGTGAAGGTCACGCCGAGGACCTGGTCCGGGGCCACGACGCCGTTGGCGACCAGCCAGCCGACCCGGTCCACCATGGTGGCCGTCTTCCCGGAGCCGGCCCCGGCCACGACCAGGCGGGGCGCGAGCGGGGCCGCGATCACCTCGGCCTGCTCCTCGGTGGGCCGCCGCGCCTCGCGCCCGGGCAGGCCCCCGAGCAGCTCGGCGAGCTCCTCCGGGCTCCACCGCGGCTCCGCCCCGCCCCACGGGTGGGCGGGGCCGGGAGGTGCCTCCCCCGCGCGGGAGGCGGACGGGGCGCCGTCGGGACCTGCGGTGCCTGAGGTGCCTGCGGTGCCTGCGGAACGGTCGGCGTCGGTCATGCGGTGAGGGCTCTCCTGCCGGTCGGGGTCGGGGCTCACGGCTCGCTCACCTGCCGGCCCTCGGCGCACAGGGGGCAGATCTGCGGCAGCTTGCAGCCGTGGCCGTTGAACGTGCCCTCCGACTGGTCGTGGCGGGCGGTGAAGGTCTCCCCCGCCACGAGCTCGGCGGCGCGGGTGATGAGCAGCCGGGCCCAGTCGGCCTGGGGGTCCAGGGGGTCCTGCTGCTGGACGCGCGGGGTCTTCTCGTCGGTGCCGAGCTGGACGAGCAGCGCCCCGCCGGGCAGCTCGGCCACCGCCCCCTCCGGCAGCTCGAGGCGCTCCTCGTCGGTGCCGCCCGCCATGGCGGCGCCGGCGCCGGCGGCGAGGGCCACCTGGTAGGCCGCCAGCTGCGGGTGCTCGGGGATCTTCGCCCCGGCGGGCTTGGTCCGCCCGGTCTTGAGGTCCACGACGACGTAGCGGCCCTGCGCGTCCACCTCCAGCCGGTCCACCCGGCCGCGGAGCAGGGCGTCGCGGGCGGGGCCGCGGACCAGGACGTCGAAGGAGCCCTCGACGGCGGCGAGCCGGCGGCCGTGCTCCTGGCGGGCGTCGACGACGTACTGGGCGAACTTCCGCAGCATCTGCCGGGCGCGGCGCAGCTGCACCTCCGTCTCCCACGTCTCGGGCAGCCCGAGGGTGTGCCACCGGCGGTCCAGCTCCTCGACGAGCTCGCCGCCGGAGGACTCCGGCAGCTCCTCGGCGATGGCGTGCACGAGCGAGCCCAGGCTGCGGCTGAGGTCGGTGGCGGGCTCGGCGCGCGAGGCCGCCACGAACCAGTCCAGGGGCGAGCGGTGGATCGCCTCGATCCGCGACGGCGAGACGGGCACCGGCACCCCGTCGTCGAAGACCGGGTCGGTGCTGGTGAGCGCGGCGGTGCCCCACCAGGTGCCCGGGTCGGCGCCGGGGACGGGGCGCGGGGAGGCGGCGATGCGGTGGAGCAGGCGCGCCGCCGCCTCGGCGCGCACCGGGTCCTCCTCGTGGCGCTGCACCCACTGGCGCAGCTCGGCGACGAGGGCGCGCAGGGTCATGGGCCGCGGGGCGTCGACCGGCGTCCGCGCGGGGGCACCCGGGCCGGGCGGGTCCACGAGGTCGAGGAACTCGGAGGGCTGCTCGTCCTCGTTCGCGGCCGCGGTGACCACGAGGGTGCCACTGCTGCGGGAGACGGCCGCGGAGAAGGAGCGGAGCTCGTCGTGGCGGACCTGGCGCAGCCGGCTCAGCGGCGTGGTGCGCGCGGCCTGCTCGACGCCGAGGTCGAGGGCGTCGGTGAGCAGGTCGGCGCCGAGCAGCCGTCCGCGCAGGCGCGTGTTGGGCCACACCGACTCCTGCACCCCGGCGACGAACACGACCGGCCACTGCCGCCCGGCCGCGGTCGCGGGGGTCATGATCTCCACGGTCTCGTCCGTGGGCGCGCGGGCGGCGAGCGTGTCCATGGGCAGCTCCTGGCTCTCGACGTAGTCGAGGAACTGGGCGGCACTGGCCCCGGGGAGGTGGTCGACGTAGCGTTCTGCGGACTCGAAGAGCGCGACGACGGCGTCGAGGTCGCGGTCGGCCCGCTCCCCCGCCGGCCCGCCCTCGAGGGCGCGGCGGCGCCAGCCCTCGGCGACCCCGGCGGCCTCCCACAGCGCCCACAGGACGGTCTCCGCGGTCGCGCCCTCCTCGTGCAGGGCCCGGGTCCCGGCGGCGATCATGCGGGCGACGCGCCGGGCGGGGGCGGAGCGGACCCCGGCCGCGTCGAGCGCAGCGGGAGCGGCGAGCGCCTCGACGAGCAGGTCGTCGCTGCCGCGGCCCCCGCCGTCGGCGAGCTCCTCCGTCCGCAGCCGCTGGCGCAGGCGCCGGAGGTCCATGGGCGAGGCGCCGCCGATCCGGGAGGTGAGCAGCTCCACGGCGGCCTGGACGGTCAGGGCCCCGTGGTGGTCACCGGGGGACCCGTCGCCGCGGGACCCGGCGGCGTCGGCCTCGGTGACGATCCGCAGGGCGGCCAGCAGCGGCCGAACGGCGGGCTCGTCCCGCACCGGTGTCTCGGCGGCCGAGGTGCTCACGGGGACGCCGAGGACCGTCAGCTGCCGCTCCAGGCCCTCGAGCTGCCGCCCGTTGCGCACGATCACGGCCATGTCCCCGAGGGGCACCCCGTGCACGAGGTGGCGCTCCAGGACCTGGTGGGCGATCCAGCGCGCCTCGTGCAGCGGCGAGGACAGCACGGCGGTCAGGACCTCCCCGCGGTCCGCGGCGTCCGGTGCGTCCCGGTCGTCCGGGCCGTCGTCGGCGGCCTCCGGGTCGTGCGCCCCGGCGCCCGCCTCCTGCGGTCCGGCCGGTCCGCGCGCGCCCACCGGGTGCTGCCCGCCGAGGGTGCCGGGCGCGGCGGCCGGTCCCGGCACGGCGGCCCGGGCCGCGGGGCCGCCCTCGCCGGGCCGGTCCCCGTCGGGTGCGGCCGGCGCCGGCCGATCCGCCCCGGGACCGTGCTCCGCCCGGGCGGGCTCGAGCGCCCGGGGGGCGCGCACCAGCGCGGGCACCCGCTCGGCGACCCGCCGCCAGACCTCCGTCACCGCCGGCGGCATCCGCAGGGACGTGCCGAGATCGTGGCGCCGCAGGGGCCGGCCCGGTTCGGCGAGGCGGTCCTCCAGGGAGCGCAGCAGATCGGGGCGGGCCCCGCGGAAGCCCTGCACGACCGTGTCGGGGCAGGCGGTCGCGACCACGTCGCGCCCCCGGCCCAGCACGGCCAGCAGCCGGTGGATGGAAGGCGTGGCCTCCTGGAGGTCGTCGACGAGCAGGAGCTCGAGACGCTCCTGCTCGGCGCGCAGGAACCCCGGCTGCGCCTCGAGCAGGCGGGCCGCCTCGGAGACCAGCGCGGCGGGGTCGTAGGCCTCCGGCATCCGCAGCCGGCGCACGGCCTGGTACTCCGCCCGCAGCGCAGCGGCCGCCGCCCAGTCCGGGCGGTCCATGGCCCGGCCGAGGCGGCGCAGCTGCTCCGGGGCGAGGTCGTGCTCGGACATGCGGTCGAAGACCTCCCGCACCTCCTGCCGGAAGCCGCGGGTGCCCACGGCCTCCTGCAGGTCGCGCGGCCACACCACCGCGGCCCCCTCGCCCAGGGCGTGCCCGGCCATGAGCTCCGCGACGAGCACGTCCTGCTCGGGGCCGGAGAGCAGCTTCGGGGCCCGGTCGACGCCGGGCAGCAGTCCTTCGTTGCGCGCCCGCCGCAGCAGGTCGAAGGCGTAGGACTGCCACGCCCGCACGGGCGGGGAGCTCATGGTCGCGGCGACCGCGGCCGTGAGGTCGTCGCGGACCCGCGCCGCCGAGAGCCGCGAGGGGGTGAGCACGAGGAGGCGGTCCGGGTCGAGGCCGTCTCGGATCCTGCGGGCGGCCAGCTCGACGAGCACGCGGGTGCGGCCCGTGCCCGGCCCGCCCACGACGAGGCGGGGGCCGCACCCGGGCCGCAGTGCGGTGACGGCGGCCTGGTCGGCCGTGGGCCGCCAGGGGGGCCGGGCCTGCTCCGTGCCCGGCGGCGGCACCAGCGTCCAGCGCACGGGTCCGCCGTCCCCGGGGGCGTGCGGGGCGGCGGGGCCGGTGCGGGGTGCGGTGCGCTCGGTCCGGTGCATGGTCCCATCCCATCACGGCCCGCGGACGCGCTAAGCGCGGGTCCTGCGCGTCCGCCGGCCCTGCGTGCCCGCGCTCCCGGCGCCCGGTGCGTCAGCGGGTCGGAGGCGGCCGGTACCGTGGGCCCATGTCCACGTCCTCGCGACCTGCGCCCGACCAGCCCGCCCTCTTCGACCCCGCGCCGCCGCCCCCGCCCCCGGAGCGGAGCGGGGGCACCGGGGCCCAGGACGCCCTCTTCGACCTCGGAGAGCCCGCGGCGGCGGTGGCCTGGACGGAGGGGCCCCGGGCGGCCTTCGACCTCGAGACGACGGGCCGGGACCCGCTGGAGGCCCGCATCGTCACGGCCTCGATCGTGCGCACCGACGCCGCGGGCGAGGTGCTGGACGAGTGGGAGTGGCTGGCGGACCCCGGCGTCGAGATCCCCGCCGAGGCGGCCGCCGTCCACGGGGTGACGACCGAGCGCGCCCGCGCGGAGGGCCTCCCGGCCGGGCGGGTCGTGGCGGAGATCGCCGCGGTGCTCGGCGGGCTGTTCGCCGCGGGCACCCCCGTGCTCGTGTTCAACGCCTCCTACGACTTCACGGTCCTGGCCCGGGAGGGCGCCCGCCACGGCGTGGCCGTGCCCGAGCCGTTCCCCGTGCTCGACCCCTACGTGCTCAACAAGCAGGTGCACCGCTACCGCCGCGGCAAGCGCACGCTCGGGGCCCTGTGCGAGGAGTACGGGGTGGAGCTGACCGCCGCCCACACCTCGGCGGCGGACTCGCTGGCCACCGAGCGGCTGGCGGTGCTGATGGCGCGCCGCTTCCCGGAGCTGGTGCGGCCGGCCGCGGAGCTGCACGCGGACCAGGTGGGCTGGGCCGCCGCACAGGCCGCGAGCCTGCAGGAGTACTTCCGCCGCACGCGCCCGGACGCCGTCGTCGACGGCGCGTGGCCGCTGCGCGCCCCCGGGACCGGCGGGCCGGGCGCCTGAGCGGCCCCGGGGCCGGCGGCCCGGACACCTGCGCGCCCCCGGCCCGGGGCCGGGCTCAGGCCGTGGGCCGGGCCTGGGCGGCGGCGCGGGCCGCGGCGGGCAGCGCGGAGACGATCCGGTCCATCGCCGCGTCGTCGTGGGCGGCGGAGAGGAACCACGCCTCGTAGACGGACGGCGGCATGTACACGCCCTGGTCGAGCATCGCGTGGAAGAACGCCGGGTACCGCCAGGCCTCCTGGGCGCGGGCCTGGGCGTAGTCGTGCACGCCGGTGGCGGAGGTGCCGAAGGCCACCGAGAACAGGTTCCCCGCGGTCTGGACCGAGTGGTCGACCCCGGCCTCCCCGAGCGCGGCGCGCACGGCGTCCTGCAGCTGGGCGGAGCGCCGGTCGATCGTGCGGTAGGCGACGCGGTCGGCGGTGCGCAGGGTCGCCGCGCCGGCGGCCATCGCGACCGGGTTCCCCGAGAGGGTGCCCGCCTGGTAGACGGGGCCCAGCGGCGCCAGGTGGTCCATCACCGCGGCGCGGCCGCCGATGCCGGCGACCGGCAGGCCGCCGCCGATGACCTTGCCGAACATGAACAGGTCCGGCTCCCAGCCGCCCTCCGCCTCGTGGGTCAGGCCCCAGTAGCCGGCCTCGTGCACGCGGAACCCGGTGAGCACCTCGTCGCAGATCAGCAGCGCACCGTGCTCGCGGGTGATCCGCCGCAGCCCGGCGTTGAAGCCCTCGCCCGGGGTGACCACGCCCATGTTCGCCGGGGCGGCCTCGGTGATCACCGCGGCGATCCGGTCCGGGTGGGCCGCGAAGGCCGCCTCCACGGCGCCGAGGTCGTTGTAGGGCAGCACGAGGGTCTCGGCGGCGGTCGCGGCCGTGACCCCCGCCGAGCCCGGCAGGGCGAGGGTCGCGACCCCGGAGCCCGCCTCGGACAGCAACGCGTCGACGTGGCCGTGGTAGCAGCCGGCGAACTTCACCACGAGGTCCCGGCCGGTGACCCCGCGGGCGAGCCGCAGCGCGGTCATGGCGGCCTCCGTGCCGGTCGAGACCAGCCGCACCTCGTCGATCGCCCCGACCCGCTCGACGACGAGCTCCGCGAGCTCCGTCTCCCCGCGCGTGGTCGCGCCGAAGGACAGCCCGCGCTCGACCGCCTCGTGGACGGCGTCGATCACGGCCGGGTGGGAGTGGCCCAGCAGGGCCGGGCCCCACGAGCCGACGAGGTCGACGTACTCGCGCCCGTCGGCGTCGGTGAGGTACGGGCCCTTGGCGGCCGAGATGAACGGCGGGGTGCCGCCCACCGAGGCGAACGCGCGCACGGGCGAGTTCACCCCGCCGGGCATGACCTTGCGGGCGCGGTCGAACAGTTCCTGGGAGACGCTCATGAGTGCTTTCCTTCCGCCGGGAGGACCCGGCTCGGGGGTGCGGGGGTGGTCAGGAGAGGCCGTTCTCCTCGCGGAACCAGTCCGCGAGCTCGACGGCGAAGTAGGTGAGCACCGAGTCGGCCCCGGCCCGGCGGATGGACAGGACGGACTCCTGGACCGCGGCCCGGCGGTCGATCCAGCCGTTGGCGGCGGCGGCCTCGATCATCGCGTACTCACCGGAGATCTGGTAGGCCGCCACCGGCACCGGGGAGGCCTCGGCGACGTCGCGCAGCACGTCGAGGTAGCTCATGGCCGGCTTGACCATGACCATGTCGGCGCCCTCGTCGAGGTCGAGCTGCAGCTCGTGCATGGCCTCGCGCCGGTTGGCGGCGTCCATCTGGTAGGTGCGCCGGTCGCCCTGCAGCTGCGAGTCCACGGCCTCCCGGAAGGGGCCGTAGAACGCGGAGGCGTACTTGACCGAGTAGGCCAGGACGGCGACGTCGGTGCGCCCGGCGCCGTCGAGGGCCTCGCGGATCACGCCGACCTGACCGTCCATCATGCCGGAGGGCCCGAGCACGTGGGCGCCGGCCTCGGCCTGCGCCACGGCCATCCGCGCGTAGATCTCCAGGGTCGCGTCGTTGTCCACGGAGCCGTCGGCGGCGAGCACGCCGCAGTGGCCGTGGTCGGTGAACTCGTCGAGGCACAGGTCCGCCATGACGACGACGTCGTCGCCCACCTCGGCGCGGACCTCCCGCAGCGCGCGGTTGAGGATCCCGTCCGGATCCGTGCCGGCGCTGCCGCACGCGTCGCGCTCGGTGGGAACGCCGAAGAGCATGATCCCGCCGAGACCCTTCGCGGCGGCCTCGGCGGCCGCGCGGCGCAGGGAGTCGGTGCTGTGCTGGACCACGCCGGGCATCGAGCCCAGCGGGGCGGGCTCGGTGAGGCCCTCCCGCACGAAGACGGGCAGGATCAGGTCGGAGGGGTGGACCCTCGTCTGCGCGGCCAGCCGGCGCACCGCCGGGGTGGTGCGCAGGCGGCGGGGCCGGGCCACGAGGTCGTAGCGCGGGATGCGGTCGGTCACGGGGTCGTCTCCTGGGTCGGTCGGTTCGGGTCGGTGCCGGGCGGCGTGCCGGGCGGGGCGGACCGGCCCGGCGGCGCCCCGCGGCGGGCGGCGAGGGCGCGCACGAGCGCGTCGCGCACGCCCTCGGGGGTGGGCCTGCCGGCGGCCACGGCGTGCAGCCCGTGCGCGGCGGCGGCCCGCCGGGTGGGCTCGCCGATGGCCACCAGGGCCGGTCCGGCGAGCACGGAGGGGTCCTCCCCCACGAGCTCGTCCAGGTGCGAGGGCGCGGTGAGCACCACCGCGTCCACGCCGGGACCGGACAGGCGCGCGAGCAGCTGCCCGCGGTCCAGCACCCCGGGGGCGTCCGGTCCGTCCTGCGCCGCCCCGGGGGCGAGGGGCGCGGCCGCCGGCCACGGCACGGTCTCGTAGGCCGTGACCGCCCGGACGCGGTACCCCCGGGCCGCCAGCCCGTCGGCCAGCACGGGGCGCGCGCGGGCGGACTGGGGCAGCAGGGCCAGCCCGGGGTCGGGCTCCTCCGGCCACCCGGCGAGCAGCCCGTCGGCGGAGTGGGCCCCGGCCGGGACGAGGTCGGGCCCGAGGCCGGCCGCGGCCAGGGCGGAGGCGGTGGCGTCCCCGACGGCGGCGACGCGCAGCCCCGCCCGCCGGGCCGCGGCGAGCCGCCCGCCCAGGTCCTCCCCGGCGAGGGCCTGCAGGGCGCGGACGGTGTTGACGGAGGTCACGGCGAGCCAGTCCCCGTGCCCGGCCCGGGCGGCGCGGTCGAGCAGCTGCGCCAGCGGCGCGGTGCGGGCGGGCAGGGTCGCCTCGAGCAGCGGGGCGGCCGTCACCTCGGCGCCCTCGCGCCGCAGCAGCCGGGCCAGGGCGAGGGCCCGCTCCGGGGTCCGGGTGACGACCACCCGGGCCCCGTCCAGCAGCGCCGCGTCTCCCTCGCGGCCCCCCGTGCCCGCCACGCCGCTCAGAGGGTCAGCCGTGCCAGCCGGCCGGCGCCGTCGGCGAGCAGCTCGTCCGCGAGGCGCGTGCCGAGGGCGCGGGCCCCGGCCACGGTGCGCTCGGTCGTGCTCCCGTGCCGGCGCATCACCTCCGAGCCGTCGGGGTCGGCGACCACGACGTCGAGGACGAGCTCGTCGCCGGCCGTGCGGGCGAGGGTGCCCACGGGGGCCGCGCAGCCGGCTTCGAGCCGGCTCAGCAGCTCGCGCTCGGCGGTGACGGCCAGCCGGGTCGGCAGGTGGTCGACGGCGGCCAGGCCGGCGGCCAGGGGGCCGGTCCCGGTCGCGTCCTCGGCGCGGACCTCGAGCGCGAGGGCGCCCTGCCCCGGGGCGGGCAGCATCACGGCGGGGTCGATGAGCTCGGTGACCGCCTCCTGCAGCCCCAGCCGGCGCAGCCCGGAGGCGGCCAGCACCACGGCGTCGAGGTCGCCGGGGGCGACCCGGGCCAGGCGCGTGCCCACGTTGCCGCGGATGTCGACGATCTCGAGGTCGGGACGAGCGGCGCGCACCTGGGCGGCCCGGCGCGGGGAGCCCGTGCCGACCCGCGCCCCGGCGGGCAGCTGCGCGAGGGTCAGCCCGTCGCGAGCGCACAGGGCGTCGCGCGGGTCCTCCCGCTCGGGCACCGCCGCGACCTCCAGGCCCGGGACGGGGGCCGTGGGCAGGTCCTTGAGGGAGTGCACGGCCAGGTCCACGGAGCCGTCCAGCAGGGCGGCGCGCAGCGCGGTCGCGAAGACCCCCGTGCCGCCCATCTGGGACAGCGGGCCGGTCAGGACGTCGCCCTCGGTGCGGATGGTCACGAGCTCCGGGGTGAACCCGCCCGCGGCGGCCACCGCCTCGGCCGCGGTCGTCGTCTGCGTCAGGGCGAGCTTCGAGCCGCGGGTGCCCACCCGCACCGCCGGCGCCGCGCTCACACCCACCGGAGCTCCCCGGACCCGTCCAGGCCGGCCGGGATCGGCTCGCCCTCGGGACGCTGGGCCACCGTCGGCCGGGGCCCGGTGGCGCCCCGGAGGACCTTCACGCAGCAGTCGGGGGCGCAGTCGTCGAACCAGGTGCCGGAGGCGCACGCGGAGACCCGGGGCGGGGCGTCCCGGCCGGCGACGCGCTGCTCCACGAGGTCGGCCAGGGCGGACACGAACGCCGGGTGGGTGCCGGCGGTGGGGGTGCGCACCGCGGGCAGGCCGAGCCGCTCGCAGGTCTGCAGGGCCTCGGTGTCGAGGTCCCACTTCACCTCCATGTGGTCGGAGACGAAGCCCAGGGGCACGATCACGGCCCCCGCCACGCCGCGGGCGGCGACCTCCTCGAGGGCGTCGTTGACGTCGGGCTCGAGCCACGGCACCTCGGGGGGCCCGGAGCGGGACTGGTAGACGAGGTCCCAGGTGTGCTCGCCGAGCTCCTCGGGGCCGATCCGCTCGAGGACGGTCCGGGCCACGGCCAGGTGCTGGGCGACGTAGGCGGAGTCCTCCTCGAAGTCCATCCGGGCGGGCCCGGAGGCCTCGGCGTCGGTGAGCGGGATGGAGTGGGTCGAGAACAGGATCGCGATCCGCCCGTCGCCCGCGCCGAGGCGTCCGCGCACCTCGGCCAGGCCCTGGCGCAGGCCCTCGACGAAGGGCTGGACGAAGCCCTCGGCGTCGAAGTACTGGCGGACCTTGTCGACCTGCACCTGCCCGGTCAGGCCGAGCTCCTCGAGGGCGACCCCGTAGTCCTCCCGGTACTGGCGGCAGCCGGAGTAGCTCGAGTAGGCGCTGGTGGCCACCACCAGCAGCCGGCGCATCCCGCGGGCGTGGCTCTCGCGCACGACGTCGGCGACGTAGGGCGCCCAGTTGCGGTTGGCCCACAGCACCGGCACGTGCAGGCCGCGGCCGAGCAGCTCGGCCTCGAGGGCCGCGCGCAGGGCGCGGTTCTGCTCGTTGATGGGACTGACCCCGCCGTTGGCCCGGTAGTGGCCGGCGACCTCCTCGAGGCGCTCGTCGGGGATGCCCCGGCCCCTGGTGACGTTGCGCAGGAACGGGATGACGTCCTCCTGGCCCTCGGGCCCGCCGAAGGAGGAGAGGATCACGGCGTCGTAGTCCTCGGACGCGTGCGCCCGGGCCCGGGACAGCGCGTTCTCGACGGTCACCGCAGCACCTCCGCGATCTCCTCGGAGCCGATCCGGCGCCCGGTGTAGAAGGGGGTCTCCTCGCGCACGTGCAGGCGGGCCTCCGTGGCGCGGAACGCGCGCATGAGGTCCACGAGGTCCACGAGCTCGGGCGCCTCGAGGGCCAGCAGCCACTCGAAGTCGTTGAGCCCGAAGCACGCGATGGTGTTGGCGAGCACCTGCGGGTAGTCGCGCGCGGCCATGCCGTGGTTGCGCAGCATCTCGGCGCGGCGCTGGGCGTTCATGTAGTACCACTCGTAGGAGCGCACGAACGGGTAGACGCACACCCACTGCTCGGGCGGGACGCCGCGGGCGAAGGACGGGGAGTGGTTGGCGGTGAACTCCGCCTCGCGGTGCACGCCCATGGCGTTCCACACCTGGCGGGTGCCGGCGAGGGCCCCGGTGCGGCGCAGCCGGCGGACGGCGGCCTGCAGGGCCTGCGGGTCCTCGCCGTGGAGCCAGGTCAGGACGTCGGCGTCCTCGCGCATCCCGGAGACGTCGTAGACGCCGCGCAGGGTCACGCCCTCGCCGGCCAGCTGCTCGACGGCGTCGTCGAACTCGCCGGCGCCCTCGCCGGTGGCGCCGGCCGCGCCGTCCGGGCGGGCGAAGACGGACCAGACGGCCCAGTGCAGGCGCTCCTGGCCGGCGGGGGCCTCCTGCTGCTCCTGCTGCTCGGCGGGAGCGACGTGGTGTGCGTGCGGGCTGGTGTCGTGGGACACTGCTCAGTCCTTTCTCGGGGTGGATGGCGTCGGGGTCGCAGCCGCGGCGGGCACGCCCGCCGCGGTCAGCAGCGCCCGGACCTGCTCGCGGGTGTCGGCGACGACGGAGGAGAGGCCCGTGCCGGCGAGCCACGCGCCGACCGCGGCGGTGCCGGGCAGGTGGGCGAGCTCGGCCCGGAACGCGGCGACGCGCTGGGCGTGGCCGACGCCCGCGCGGGGCAGCGCGGCGCGCCAGCGGACGATGTCGGCGCCGGCCAGCTGCTCCGGGCGCAGCGGGACGCCCATGAGCGTGGAGGCGTCGGAGAGGGCCAGACGGATCAGCTGCTGGTCCGGCAGGGCCACCTCGGGCGGGACCACCGAGGGGTCGGGCTGGGCGCGGCCGTAGGACAGGCGCAGCACGTGCCGGCCGGGCCCGGCGGCCTCCCGCACCCAGTCCCACTTGGCGGTCGCGTGCGTGAGGGCCTTGGCGCGCACGGCGCGGGCGTCGGCGCTCACGAGCAGTCCGGTGCCGCGAGGCGCGCCGTCGAGCCGGGGGTCGTCCACGACGAGCGTGGCGAGCGCGACCTGCGGGCCCGGCTCGGGGCCGAAGCGCTGCAGGCCGTCGCGGTGGCCGCCGAGCAGGCGCACGGCGGTGGCGCCGTCGGTGGCGAGCACGAGCAGCTCGCCCCGGGCCACCGCGGTCTTGGCGCCGTGGCGGGGCTGGCGCTGGATGACCATCCAGCCGTCGCGGCGGGGGTCGCGGTCGAGGGCGATGACGTCGTGGTCGGTGACCAGCTTGGCCCCGGCCCGCTCGAGGTCGCGCACGAGGGCCTCGGAGAGCGTGTTCATCCCTCCGCGCAGCCCGGCCACGGCCGAGCCCGCCGGGGCGGCCCGGCGCAGGGCGCCGGCGGCGGCCCCCAGCGACCCGTGCTCGCGCAGCGCCCGGCGCAGGCCGGGGGCCACGGCGTCGACGTCGAGCTCGTCGGGGTGGGCGGAGTGCACCCCGGTGGTCACCGGGGCCACGAGACGCTCCACGACCCGCTGCCCCATCCGGGCCCGCACGAGCCCGCCCAGGGAGCGCTCGGAGGCGCCGACGGCGGCGGGCATCCGCCGGTCCAGGGAGGCCCGCAGCAGCCCGGCCCGGCCCAGTGCCGCGCGCAGCCGCGGGGCGGTGGGGTCGGCGGGGATGCCGAGGACCCCGGAGTCGGGGGCGGGGACGGCGCCCTCGGGCAGGTAGAGCCAGGACCCGGCCCGGCGGGGGTGCACCACGCGCTCGGCGAGGCCGAGCTCCCCGAGCAGCTCGGGGACGGCCGGGGAGCGGGTCGCGAAGGCCTCGGCGCCGGAGTCGAGCACGAGACCGGCGACCTGGTGGGCTCCGACGGCCCCGCCGAGGTGGTCCTCGGCCTCGACGAGCGTCACCCGCAGCCCGCGGGCGGCGAGGTCGCGGGCGGCGACGAGGCCGGCGACGCCGCCGCCCACCACGAGGGCGGACCGGGGCGGCCGGCGGCGCGCGGGAGCGGGTTCCGCGGGGGCCGGGCTCACGGCCGCGCCCCGGAGGGCGGGCGGCCGTGGACGTGGGCGACGACGGCGGTGAGCACGTCCGGGTCGGCGCCCGGGGGCACGCCGTGGCCGAGGTTGACCACGTGGCCCGGGGCCGCGGCGCCGCCGGCCAGGACGTCGTCGACGTGGGCGGCGAGGACCGCCCAGGGGGCGTCGAGCAGGGCCGGGTCGATGTTGCCCTGCACCACCGTGCGCCCGCCCAGGCGGCGGCTCGCCTCGGCCAGCGGGATCCGGTGGTCCACGCCCACGGCGTCGGCCCCGGCGTCGCGCATCGCGGCCAGCAGCTCCCCGGTGCCCGTGCCGAAGTGGATGCGCGGGACCGGCAGGTCGGCCACCGCCCCCAGCGCGGCGGCCGAGTGCTCGAGGACGTGGGCGCGGTAGTCGGCCAGGGACAGGGACCCGGCCCAGGAGTCGAACAGCTGCACCGCCGAGGCACCGGCCTCGACCTGGGCGCGCAGGAACGCCCCCGAGGTGCGCGCGGCCCACTGGGCCAGGGCGGCCCAGGCGGCCGGGTCGGCGTGCATCATCGTGCGCGGCAGCAGGTGGTCCCGCGAGGGCCCGCCCTCGACCATGTAGGCGGCCACCGTGAAGGGGGCACCGGCGAAGCCGATCAGCGGGGTGGCCCCGAGCTCGGCGACGGCGGCCGCCACGGCCTCGCGGATCGGGTCCAGGGCGGCGTCGTCCAGCTCGGGCAGCGCGGCGATCTCGGCGGCCGTGCGCACGGGCCGCTCGAGGACGGGGCCGCGCCCGGGGACGATGTCGACGTCGACCCCGGCCACGCGCATCGGCACGACGATGTCGGAGAAGAAGATGGCGGCGTCGACGTCGTGGCGGCGGACGGGCTGGAGGGTGATCTCCGCGGCCATCGCCGGGTCCAGGCAGGCGTCGAGCATCGCCGTGCCGGTGCGCAGGGCCCGGTACTCGGGCAGCGACCGGCCCGCCTGGCGCATGAACCACACCGGCCGCCGGTCGGGGACCCGCCCGGTGAGGGCCTGCAGCAGCGGCGCGTCGGCGGTGCCGCCCGCCCGCAGGGGGTGCCCGGCCGGCAGGGCGCCGAGCCCCTCGCGCAGCCGGCGCAGCGCCGGCAGCTCCTCCGGGGACGCGGGAGCGGCGGCGGTCGGGGTGTCCGGCGTGCTCGCCGTCTGCGGAGTGGTAGCCATAGTGCCCCCATTGTGCCAAGGAACCCCGACGGGGTTTGCTGACGCAGCGTCAGCGGACGGGCCCGGACGGGCGCCGCGCGTCACCGGGCACTCCCCCGGAGCGGTGACCGTCTAGTATGAATGGACTGTGGTCCTCTTCGCTCTCGTCGCCTCCCACCAGAACGTCGATCTGAACACCGTTGCGCGTCTCAGCACCGGTGCGCTGGGGCTGTCCGAGGACATGGTCCGGAACGGCCGGCTGCGCGGCGCCGTGACCCTGTCCACGTGCAACCGCCTCGAGCTCTACGGCGAGCTCGAGCCCTCCCCCGGCGCGTCGGCCCCCGACGCCGTGGCGGACGTGCGCGCCGCGCTGGCCGAGCAGATCGGCGCCCGCTCGGGGCTCGACCCCGAGTTCGTCGCCGACGTCCTCGTGCCCCGCACGGACGCGGAGGCCGCCCGCCACCTGTTCACGGTCGTCTCCGGGCTGGAGTCGGCCGTGGTCGGCGAGCGCGAGATCACCGGCCAGGTGCGGCGGGCGCTCAACGAGGCGCGCACCGCGGGCACCGTCTCGGGCAGCCTCGTGCGCCTGTTCGAGGGTGCGGCCCGCACGGCCCGGAAGGTCGGCACCCAGACCACCCTCGGCGAGCGCGGCCGCTCGATCGTCTCCGTGGCCCTGGACCTGGCCGACGACGTCACGGCCGGCACGTGGGCGGGCCGGCGGGCCCTGGTCTTCGGCACCGGTGCCTATGCCGGGGCCACCATGGCGGCGCTGCGCGACCGCGGGTGCGCCGACATCGAGGTCTGGTCCGGCTCCGGGCGCGCCGTGCCCTTCACGGAGAACCGCGGCGGGACCCCCGTGCCGGAGGACGGGCTGGCGGAGGCCCTCGAGCGGGCCGACGTCGTGATCGGCTGCAGCGGCGGCGCGGCGCCGATGGGCGCCTCCGCGTTCCCGCCGGGGCCGCGCACGGTCGTGGACCTGGCCCTGACCCGCGACTTCGATCCGGCCGTGGCGGACCTGCCCGGCGTGGAGCTGATCTCCCTCGAGTCCGTGCGCGTGGCCGCCCCGGAGGAGACCCGCGAGTCGGTCGAGGCCGCCACCGGCATCGTGGAGCGCGCCGCCCAGGAGTTCGCCGCCGACCAGAGCGGCCGGGACATGGACGCCGCGATCGTGGCCCTGCGCCGGCACACCATGGCCGTGCTGGACGCGGAGCTCGAGAAGGTCACCGCCCACCACGGCTGCACCGCGGCCAAGGAGCAGATCGAGCTGGCGATGCGCCGCATGGTCCGCTCCCTGCTGCACACCCCGACCGTGCGCGCCCGGGAGCTCGCCGCCCAGGGCCGCCAGGACGAGTACATCACCGGCCTCGAGGCCCTCTACGGCATCGAGGTGCCGGCCTCCCCCGCCGGGGACGCCGCTCCGGCGCCCGCGGCCGCCCCGCCGGCGGCCCCGCAGATCGACCGCCGGCCGCAGGCCGCCGGGTAGGCACCCACGTCGCACGGCCCCGGCCGGCTGAGGAGGAACGGTTGACCAACGAGACCAGGAGAGGCCGCCCGGCGCGCCTGCCGCGGGAGGCCCGGCGGCGCCAGCTGCTGGAGACCGCCCTGACCGTGTTCTCCGCAAACGGCTACCACGGGTCGTCGATGGACGACATCGCCGACGCCGCGCAGGTGAGCAAGCCGGTGCTCTACCAGCACTTCCCGGGCAAGCGGGAGCTCTACCTCGCGCTCGTCGACCACCACCTCGGGGAGCTCTCCTCCGCCCTCGTGGCCGCGCTGCGCGGCAGCGAGGTCAACCGCGAGCGCGTGGAGTCGATGCTGGACGTCTACTTCGGCTACGTGGAGGCCAACCCGGAGGCGCACCGGCTGATCTTCGAGTCGGACCTGCTGGCGGACCCCGAGGTCGCGGAGCGCTTCGAGCGCTTCCACGGGGCGGTCGCGGAGGCCATCGCCGCGGTGCTGGGGCCGAACGCGGGGCTCAGCCGCCCCCACGCCGTGCTCGTCGCCCGCTCCCTGACAGGGATGGCGCAGACCGCGGCGGTGCACTGGAACCGCAACCCGGACACGGGTGGGCGGGCCGAGGCCCAGCGCCAGATCTTCCGTTTAGCTTGGGGCGGAATCTCCATCATCGACGAGGACTGGGAGTAGCCGCTCCCTAGACTGGCGGCGACCGCACGCCCCAGTCCCCGCCCCAGGAGGAACCATGGAAATCAAGATCGGTGTCCAGCACGTCGCCCGGGAGATCGTCGTCGAGTCCGACCTCCAGGCGCAGGAGGCCGTGGAGCTCGTCAACGCCGCCATCTCCTCCGGCTCGCCGCTGGTCCTGACCGACACCAAGGGCAACACCACGGTGGTCCCGGCCGCCGTGATCGGCTACGCCTCCGTGGGCGCCGAGCAGAAGCGCCCGGTGGGCTTCATGCCCTTCACCAAGGACGACTGAGACCGGCCGAGGCCGGTGGCCGTCGTCCCGCCGGGGCGCCCCGCCCGGTGCACCGCGCCCGCCGCACGGTGCACCGGGCTACACTGGTTAGCGCACTGGATGACCGGTCGTACCCGCACAACTGAACTCCCGACCTGCTTCTCTCCCGCCCCGCGACCCGCGGCAGGCCCCACGGCCGCCGCACGGGACCGGGGCCGGGCCCGCCCCACGGCGGCGCCCGGCCGAGGCGGCGCCCGTTCACGATCGGCTTCCCCCACCGCACGCCCCTGCCGCCGTCCGGCGGCCCGGCGGCCCCGCCACGGCGGCGCGCCGCGGGGCGGGCGTGCCCGAACCGTAAGGAACCGAGACCGTGACCGACCACCTCACCGACACCGCCGCCGACGCGGCCGGCCCCGACGACGCCGCGGCGGCGGAGCCCGCCGCCACCGTCGAGGACCTCGACACCGCGGGCACCGTGGCCGACGCCGGCACCGGCCCCGAGCCGCTGCCCGAGACCTTCGGGGACTTCGGGGTGCGCCAGGAGATCGTCGACGCCCTCGCCGCCGAGGGCATCGTCCACCCCTTCCCGATCCAGGCGATGACGCTGCCCGTGGCCCTGTCCGGCCAGGACATCATCGGCCAGGCCAAGACCGGCACCGGCAAGACCCTGGGCTTCGGCATCCCCGTGGTCCAGCGCGTCACCGGCCGCGGGGACGCCGGCTGGGCGGGGCTGAAGAAGCCCGGCGCCCCGCAGGCCCTGATCGTGGTGCCGACCCGCGAGCTGGCCGTCCAGGTGGGCCAGGACCTCGCCGCCGCGGCCCGGATCCGCGACGCCCGCGTGGCCACGATCTACGGCGGGCGCGCCTACGAGCCGCAGATCGAGGAGCTCCAGCGCGGTGTCGAGGTCGTCGTCGGCACCCCGGGCCGGCTCATCGACCTGAACCGCCAGCGCCACCTGGACCTCTCCGCGGTGCGCGCCGTCGTCCTCGACGAGGCCGACGAGATGCTCGACCTGGGCTTCCTGCCCGACGTCGAGAAGCTGCTGGCCGCCGTGCCCGAGGTCCGCCAGACCATGCTGTTCTCGGCGACCATGCCCGGGCCGGTCGTCGCGATGGCCCGCCGGTACATGACCAAGCCGATGCACATCCGGGCCTCCTCCCCCGACGAGGGCGCCACGAAGAAGGACATCCGCCAGGTCGTCTACCGCGCCCACCACCTCGACAAGGACGAGGTCGTCGCCCGCATCCTGCAGGCCGAGGGCCGCGGGCGGACCATTGTCTTCACCAAGACGAAGCGGGCCGCCGCCAAGCTCGCGGACGAGCTGATCGGCCGCGGCTTCGCCGCGGCCCCGCTGCACGGCGACCTCGGCCAGGGCGCCCGCGAGCAGGCGCTGCGGGCCTTCCGCAACAACAAGGTCGACGTGCTGGTGGCCACGGACGTCGCCGCGCGCGGCATCGACGTCGAGGACGTCACCCACGTCATCAACTTCCAGTGCCCCGAGGACGAGAAGACCTACCTGCACCGCACCGGGCGCACGGGCCGCGCCGGCAACAAGGGCACCGCGATCACGTTCGTGGACTGGGACGACGTCCCGCGCTGGCGGCTGATCGACAAGGCGCTCGAGCTGGGCGTGCCCGAGCCCGTGGAGACCTACTCCTCCTCCGAGCACCTGTACACGGACCTGGACATCCCCCGGGGCACGAAGGGCCGGCTGCCGCGGTCGAAGCGCACGCACGCCGGCCTCGACGCCGAGGTGCTCGAGGACCTCGGGGAGCCCGGGGGCCGGGGCGGTCCCGCGGGCGGGCGCGGCGGCTCCCGCGGCGGCCGGGACGAGCCCCGCGGCGGCGGGCGCGGCGCCCGGGACGGATCCCGCGGCGGGCGCGACCGGTCCGGCGGCGAGCGGCGCCGGGAGGACCGGGGCGGTGCCGGCGTGCCGTCCGGCCAGGAGGGCGCGCCGGAGCGGGGCGGGGACGGCCCCGCTCGGGAGACCACCGTGGAGCGCACCGGCGAGGGCTCGACCCGCCGCCGGCGCCGCCGCCGCGGCGGGCGCAGCGGGTCGGGTGCGCCGCAGGGCGGCGGGGACGCCGCGCCGCAGGGCGGTGCCGCCGCCGAGTGACGTCCTTCGTCTTCGACGCCGAGGGCCCCGACTCGGTGGTCGCCGCGGAGAACCTGGAGCTCCTGCGGCGGCTGCCCGGCGGGGCCTTCCGCATGATCTACGTCGACCCGCCCTTCAACACCGGGCGCACGCGGCGCCGCCGCGAGGCGACCATGACACCGGTGGCCCCGGGCGAGGGCGACCGCACGGGCTTCGCGGGCCGGTCCTACGCGACCGCCCTCGGGGCCGTGCGCAGCTACGACGACGCGTTCGCCGACTACTGGGGCTTCCTCGAGCCTCGGCTGCGGGAGGCCTGGCGGGTGCTCGCCGCCGACGGCACGCTCTACGTGCACCTGGACTACCGCGAGGTGCACTACGCCAAGGTGATGCTGGACGCGATCTTCGGGCGGGAGTGCTTCCTCAACGAGATCATCTGGGCCTACGACTACGGCGGGCGCTCCCGACGGCGCTGGCCTGCCAAGCACGACAACGTGCTCGTCTACGTCAAGGACCCGCGGTGCTACTACTTCGACAGCGCGGAGGTCGACCGGGAGCCGTACATGGCCCCCGGGCTGGTCACCCCGGAGAAGGCGGCCCTGGGCAAGCTGCCCACGGACGTGTGGTGGCACACCATCGTCTCCCCCACGGGCCGGGAGAAGACCGGCTATCCGACGCAGAAGCCCGTGGGGCTGGTGCGGCGGATGGTCGCGGCCAGCTCGGCCCCGGGCGACTGGGTCCTGGACTTCTTCGCCGGGTCCGGGACCCTGGGCGCCGCGGCGCAGCAGCTGGGCCGGCGGTTCGTGTGCGTGGACCGCAACCCGGAGGCCGTGGAGGTGATGCGCGCCCGGCTGCCGGGCGCGGTCGTGCACGGCTGAGCGCCGCCGACGGCGCACGGACGCGGGCCCCGACCGCCGCAGCGATCGGGGCCCGCATCGGTGCGGCGGGCCCCGGCCCGGACGAGGTCGCGGCCCCGGCGCCGGGCCCCGGCTCAGACGAGGTCGCGGCCCTGGCGGCGGGCCTCGGCGGCCTCCTTGCCGAAGGCGGTGCACAGCACGGCCAGGACGCCGGCGACGACCAGCGGCCAGACCAGGACGTAGACGGTCAGCAGGAACGAAGTCATGGGATCTCCTCTCGGGACGGGGGTCAGCGCTCGGCGCGGGCGGCGGCCAGGGAGGCGTCGTCGTCGTCGCCCGCACCCGGGTCGGTGAAGTCACCGGTGCGGCGGCGGATCTCGGCGAAGTCGAAGTCCTGCCCGCTGCGCACGGACATCGCCCAGCACACGAGCGTGCTCACCGCGTAGGCCACGAGCGAGCCGGTGAGCGCCTCGTAGTCGCGCAGGAAGCCGAGCACGAACGGAGCGGCGGCGAGGGCGGCCACGGCGCCGATCGCCAGGGCGGGGCGCAGGCCCGTGAAGCCGAAGACCATCAGTCCCAGCACCACGCCCACGCCGACCACGGCGAGGACCTCGACGAGCAGCGGCAGCAGGCCCGCGTCGGGGACCGCGCCGAAGCGCACGGGCAGGAAGACGGCGAGCGCGGCGAGCACCGAGACGGTGAACGCGCGGTTCGTGACCCGGCCCCAGTAGAAGCTGGCGATCACGGGGAAGACGAGGGCGCCCCACAGCGCGCCCACGAACACGAGCAGGTCGAGGATGTCCAGTCGCAGGCTGGCGAACACGACGGCGACGGCGGTCGCCACGACCATGGTCAGCCGGCCGACGAGCAGCATCGTCCTCGGGTCGACGCGCCGGCCGCGGCCGCGCAGGCTCTGCCCGTAGACGTCGGTCATCACGATCGAGGACAGGGCGGAGAGGTCGGAGTCGGCGGTGGAGGACAGCGAGCCGATGATCATCACGAAGAACACGGCCAGCAGGACACCGGGCAGGTAGCTCGCGGCGACCTGCGGGAGCAGGTTGTTGGTCTCGCCGCCGGCGGGGTCGATGCCCGCGTACAGGGCGAGCACTCCGATCATGCCCATGCCGATGACGGTGGCACCGTAGCCGATCGTCGCGGTGACGAACGTCGGGCGGATCAGGTCCTCGCGCACGGCGAAGAGGCGCTGGGCGATGGTCTGGTTGCCGATCGCGTAGGCCAGCACCGCGGCGATGTAGGGGGCGCCCTGCTCCAGGAACGCCTCGGAGGAGAAGAAGTCGGCCTGCTGGGGCGTGACGTTGACCGCGCCCTCGGTGAACAGGGCGGGGCCGCCGAGGACGAGGAACAGCGCGGGCACGAGGACGACGACGGCGCCGAGCATCGCGACGACCTGGGCGAAGTCCGTCAGCACGGAGGCCCGGAACCCGGACCACAGGGTGTAGAGCAGCACGCCGGCGGCGATGATCACGACGCCCTGCACGAACCCGAACGGGGAGAGCATCGCGATGAGCGCCCCGCCGGCGATGAAGTTGGACATCAGGCTGATCACGCTGCCGACCACGTTCGAGCCGGCGAGCATCAGCTGGCTCGAGCGGCCGTGCCGGGCGTGCATGACCTCGGCCAGGGTGTGGGCGTGCGGGGCGACGGCGCGGATCCGGCGGCCGAAGGGGTAGATGAACAGGATCATCAGTGCGCCCCACAGGCCGTAGTGGATCGGGCCGGAGACGCCGTAGGTGTAGCCGGAGGTGACCGAGGCGTACATGGAGGACGCCCAGATCCAGGTGGCGGTCATCGAGGCGGCGGAGACGCCGAAGCCGATGCCGTGGCCGGCGGTCATGTAGCTGTCGGCGTTCTCCTTGCGGCGGCCGATGCGCGTGGACATGAGAAAGGTCCCCCCGAAGAAGAGCACGAGGAGACCGGTGGTGACGATCAGGCCGAAGGGCGGTTCGAGCTGTGCGGGCGGCATGCAGGTCCTTTCGTCGGGCGGAGCGCGTCCCCGCGAGGGGGCGCGGCGCGGTGCTGAGGGTCCCCGGGGGCCGCGCCGGCGGCGGCAGCGCGCGCCGGGGCCGGGAGTGCGGGGACGGTCGAGCCGACCGTAGCACCGGGGCGCACCGGGTCTCAGGGCCCGTGCACGGCCCTCCCAGCTCGCTCCCGGCCCGTCGTGGCAGGGAAGGAGGCGGTTCGGGGGCGTACGCAGGATGTGAGGAAGTTCACGCGGCGCGGACCCGTCCGGGCGTTCCGAGCGGGTTTCCGGCCGTGGTAGTGGGGTCGCCGCGGAGCCCTCCCGGGGCCCGCTCAGGGGTGGCGGATGCGGGTGCCCGAGACGGCCTGCTCCTCGATGCGCACCAGCGACTGCACCGAGGTGAGGTTCTCGCCGAGCCGGTTGGGCTTGCCGGTGCCGTGGTAGTCGCTGGAGCCGGTGACCACGAGGTCGTGCTCGGAGGCCATGCGCACGAGCCGGGCCCGGGCGTCGTCGGGGTTGTCCCGGTGGGCGACCTCGAGGCCGCCGAGGCCGGCGTCGATCATCGCCTCGAAGACCTCCGGACCGACCACGCGACCCCGGGCGGCGGCCAGCGGGTGGGCGAAGACGGGCACGCCCCCGGCGGCCCGCACGAGCCGCACGGCCCGCACGGGGTCGGGGGCGCGGTGCGGGACGTAGTAGCGCGAGCGGCTGTTGAGCACGGAGGCGAAGGCCGCGGAGCGGGACTCGACGACGCCGACGCTCACCAGGGCGTCGGCGATGTGGGGGCGCCCGACCGTCGCCCCCTCGTGCACGTGCTCGCGCACGGTGTCCCAGTCGATGGGGTAGTCCTCGGCGAGCAGCTCGACCATCCGCTCGGCGCGGGTCAGCCGCGAGGAGCGGCAGGACTCGAGCTCGGCCAGCAGGGAGGGCTCCGCGGGGTCGTGCAGGTAGCTGAGCAGGTGCACCGAGATGCCGTCGTCGGTGGTGCAGGAAATCTCCATGCCCGGCACGAAGCTCAGCCCCAGGGCGACGGCGGCGTCCCCGGCCTCCGCCCAGCCGGCGGTGGTGTCGTGATCGGTGAGGGCGAACACGTCGAGGCCGGCCGCGGCGGCGGCGCGGGCCACGTCCGCCGGGGACTCGGTGCCGTCGGACTCCGCCGAGTGGGTGTGGAGGTCGATCTTCACCCCTCCACGATACCGGTCCGGGGCGGGCCGGGCGGCCGGGGCGGGCCCGGCCCCCGTCCGCCGTGGCACCATGAGACGGAGCCGACAGGGAAAGGAACCATGACAGAGCACAGCACCGGCCCCGCCGGGACCCCGCAGCCGCTCGGGGAGCGCGTCGAGAACCGTTCGCAGCGCCCCGACTCCCCCGCCTTCCAGCAGTTCATGGCCTCGCAGTGGGCCGAGGCCGCCCCGGCCCGCACTGAGCGCCTGCCCGTCGCGGACTTCGCCGCCGCCCGGCGCCGGCGGATCTCGGAGCGCTTCCCCGGCGAGCGGCTCGTGCTGCCGGCGGGACCGCTGAAGGTCCGCTCCAACGACACCGACTACCGGTTCCGCCCCCACTCCGCCTTCGCGCACCTGACCGGCCTGGGCCTGGACCACGAGCCCGACGCCGTGCTGGTCCTCGAGCCGGTCGAGGAGGGCGCGGGCGACGACGGCGGCCACCACGAGGCGACCCTGTACTTCCGGCCGCTGGCCGGGCGGGACTCGAAGGAGTTCTACGCCGACGCCCGGCACGGGGAGTTCTGGGTGGGGCCGCGCCCGACCCTCGAGGAGCTGCGGGCCTCCCACGGACTGCGCACGCAGGACCTGTCCGCGCTCGAGGTCGCGGTCACGAAGAACGCGGGCCCCACCGAGCTCGGCGGGGTGCGCGTGCGGCTCGTGCGGGAGGTCGACCTGAACGTCGACGCCCTGGTGGACACCTCGCGGATCAACACCGGGGTGGACCTGGAGTCGGCCGACGCCCTCGACGGCGAGCTCGCCGAGGCGCTCTCCGAGCTGCGCCTGGTCAAGGACGAGCACGAGGTCGCCCAGCTGCAGGAGGCCGTGGACGCGACGGTCGCCGGCTTCACGGACATCGTGCACGTGCTGCCCGCGGCCGCCGGCCACCGGCACCGCGGCGAGCGCATGGTGGAGGGCGCGTTCTTCGCCCGGGCCCGCACCGAGGGCAACGACCTGGGCTACGACACGATCGCCGCGTGCGGCAACAACGCCACGGTCCTGCACTGGATCCGCAACACGGGCGCCGTGCTCCCGGGCGAGCTGATCCTCGTCGACGCCGGGGTGGAGGCCGACTCCCTGTACACCGCCGACATCACCCGGACCCTGCCCGTCAACGGGCGCTACACGGAGGTCCAGCGCCGGATCTACCAGGCGGTGCTCGACGCGGCGGACGCGGCGTTCGAGGTCGCGGTCCCGGGCAACCGGTTCCGCGACGTGCACGCCGCCGCGATGGAGGTCCTCGCCCGGCGGCTGGAGTCCTGGGGGCTGCTGCCGGTGCCGGCGGAGGTCTCCCTCTCGCCCGAGGGCCAGCACCACCGGCGGTGGATGCCCCACGGCACCAGCCACCACCTGGGCCTGGACGTGCACGACTGCGCGCAGGCCAAGCGGGAGCTGTACCTGGACGGGGTCATCGAGGCCGGGATGGTCTTCACCATCGAGCCGGGCCTGTACTTCAAGGCCGAGGACCTCGCCGTGCCCGAGGAGTACCGGGGCATCGGCGTGCGCATCGAGGACGACGTGCTGATCACCCAGGACGGCAACGTCAACCTCTCCTCGGCGCTGCCGCGCACCCCGGACGAGGTCGAGGCCTGGATGACGGGGCTGTGGCACGCCCGCGAGGGCGCCGACCCCAGCTGATCCGCCGGCCCGGCCGGCCCGGGCGGCCGGACCGGCAGTTCAGCGGCCCGCCCGGACGCCCCGGCCGGACGGAGCGGGAGGCCCGGCCCGCCGGCCCGCGGGACGGGCGGGCCGGGTCAGCGGGGCGGGCCCGCCGCGGAGCTGCCGCCGGCCGGCGGCCCGTCCTCCCCGGAGGGCTCCTCCGCGGCGGACGCGTCCCGGGCGCCGTCGCCGCGGAACTCCCCCGTGCCCTGCCCACCGGCGCCGTCCTGCGGCCGGGGCGCGCCGTGCTGCGGCAGCCGGATCCCGTACTGGGGGCGGCCGTCGGGCAGGTCCTCGAACAGCGCCGAGCGCTCCGGCGGCGCGACCGGCGCGGCCCCGCCCGACGGCGTCCCGCCGGGGCTCGCCCCGCCGGGCGCCTGCCCGTGCGGCGGCGTCCCGCCGGCCGGACCGGCCCCGTAGGCCGGTCGGGGCCAGGCCTCGCCCGTCCCGCCGCCCGGGGCTCCCGGCGCTCCGGCCTCCCCGTACCGGGGCGCCGGGTGCGGGGAGCCCTGGGTCCGGGGCCCCGGCGGCGGGGCGGCCTGCGTGCCCTGCTGCCACGGCGCGCCCGGCTGCCCCGGCCGTGCCCGGTCCTGCGGCGGCCCGGCGGGGGCGCCCGGCACGGGCAGGCCGCTCAGCCCCCGCAGGCCCTGGAGCACCTGGCGGGCACGGTGGGCGACCTCGGGCGCGGCGACGACGTCGTAGGAGGTCGCGACGATCTGGTTCGTCGAGGTGAAGTCCCGCCGGCCGCGCTGCATCGCGTAGGTCACGGTCGCCAGGAGCATCCAGAAGGCCCCGCCCATGAGCACCGACACGGCCAGGGTCGGCAGCCACTGCTCCCCGCCCAGCAGGGAGAGGATCATGCCGAGGAAGGCGCCGAAGACCATGCCGTTGAGCGCGCCCTGCCCGGCGACCCGCGGATAGCTGAGCCGGCCGGTGACCTGCTCCACCGACTTCAGGTCGTTGCCGACGATCGCGACCTTGGCCACCTCGAACTGCTCGTCGGCGAGGTGGTCCACGGCCTTCTGGGCGTCGGCGTAGGTGCCGTAGCGGCCGATCACCTCCCCGCGGGGCAGGCCGCGGGAGGCGGGACCGGCGGTGGGTGCAGACCGAGGGGAGCTCATGGGCCCATTGTCCCCCACGGCCCTGGGCGCCCGCCGGGACCGGCGCGCTGCCGTGCCGTCCCCGGCCACCCCGGCCGGGCGCCGGCGGGCCGTTGAGTAGTCTTGTACGGTGAGCAGCTCCGTGAGCAGGATCTTCATCGCGCGCCTGATCGGCCTCGACGTGTTCGACCCCCTGGGCGACCGGCTGGGCCGGCTGCGCGACGTCGTCGTGCTCATGCGCCACGGCCGCCACGGCACCCCGGGCCGCCGGCCGCTGGTCGTGGGCCTCGTGGTGGAGGTCCTCGGGAAGAAGCGGGTGTTCGTCCCGATGACCCGGGTGACGAGCATCGACGCCGACCAGGTCATCTGCACGGGCCTCGTGAACCTGCGCCGCTTCGAGCAGCGCGGGGCCGAGACCCTGGTCGTCGCCGAGCTCTTCGACCGCACGGTGGTGCTGCGCGACGGCTCGGGCACCGCCACGATCGAGGACATGGCCATGGAGCGCCGGCGCAACACCGGCGACTGGCTGGTGACGCAGCTGTTCGTGCGCCGCTCCGCCGCGAGCGGGGGCCTGATGCGCCGCCGCAACGAGACGCTCATCGTCGACTGGGAGGACACCGGGGACCCCTCGGCCGCGGGCCACCAGCCGGCCACGCAGTGGATCGTCTCCCACGAGGAGGAGCAGGCGGCGGACCTCGCCGACGAGATCCACGACATGTCCGACAAGCGCAAGCTCGAGATCGCCCACGAGCTGCAGGACGACCGGCTCGCGGACGTGCTCCAGGAGCTGCCCGAGGAGGACCAGGTGTTCATCCTCACGAGCATGGCCCCGGAGCGGGCGGCGGCGGTGCTCGAGGAGATGGAGCCCGACGACGCCGCGGACCTGCTCAACGAGCTGCCCGACACCGAGGCGGAGGAGCTGCTCGAGCGCATGCAGCCGGAGGACGCCGAGGACGTGCGCCGGCTGCTCGAGTACGAGGAGGGCACCGCCGGTTCGCTGATGACCCCGGTGCCGATCATCCTGCCGCCCGAGGCGACCGTCGCCGAGGCGCTCGCGCACATCCGCCAGGAGGAGCTCAGCCCCGCCGTCGCCGCCGCCGTCATGGTCGCCCGCCCGCCCCTGGAGACCCCCACCGGCAAGTACCTGGGGATGGTGCACACGCAGAAGCTGCTGCGCTTCCCGCCCTACGAGCCCATCGGCAACCTGATCGACCGCTCGCTGGAGCCCGTGGCCGACCTCGCGACGCTCCAGGACGTCGCCCGCGAGCTGGCGACCTACGACCTGACCATCATCCCCGTCGTCAACGACCACGACCGCGTGGTCGGGGCGATCACCATCGACGACGTCCTCGACGCGCTGCTGCCGGAGGACTGGCGCACCGCCGACGACGGGACCCCGATCCGGAAGGTGGGCAAGCGGTATGAGTGAGCCCCGGCGCCGCCACGGCAACGCCCTCGACCAGCCCCGCGAGCACCGCCCGGGGCTGCTGGACCGGTTCCGGCCCAACCCGGACTCCTTCGGGCGGATGACGGAGGGCTTCGCCCGGTTCATGGGCACCCCGCAGTTCCTGCTGTGGATGACGGTGTTCGTGGCGGTGTGGCTGGGCTGGAACACGCTGGCCCCCGAGTCCGCGCAGTTCGACCCGCGGGCGCTGAACTTCACCCTGCTGACCCTCATGCTCTCCCTCCAGGCCTCCTACGCCGCCCCCCTGCTGCTGCTGGCCCAGAACCGGCAGGACGACCGCGACCGGGTGACCCAGGAGGAGGACCGCCGGCGCGCCCAGCAGAACCTCGCGGACACCGAGTACCTGACCCGCGAGATCGCCGCCCTGCGGATCGCGCTGCGGGAGGTCGCGACCCGCGACTTCGTCCGCTCGGAGCTGCGCTCCGTGCTCGAGGAGATCCTCGACGCCCAGGACGAGGCACCCGTCCCCGAGGACCGCTCCGGCCGCCGCCCGGCCCGGCGCCGCCCCTCCGCCCCCGAGACCCGGGAGATCCCACGTGTCTGAGCACTCCCCCGCCCCCCGCACCGACGACCCGCTCTCCCCCGGCGACCTGCACCCGCAGCTGCGCGCGGCGCTGGACCGGGTGCTCGACCCGGAGCTGCGCCGGCCCGTCACGGAGCTCGGGATGATCCGCGCGGCGGAGCTCGACGCCGCCGGCCGCGCCCGCGTGCACGTGCTGCTGACGATCAGCGGCTGCCCGCTGCGCGGCACCATCGAGCACGACGTCCGGGAGGCCGTCGGCGCGGTGGCGGGCGTGCGCTCCGTGGACGTCGAGCTCGGCGTCATGACCCCGGAGCAGCGCGCGGCCCTCAAGCAGCGCGTCGGGCACACCCGCACGGTGCCCTTCGCCGAGCCCGGCTCGCTGACGCGGGTGCACGCGGTGACCAGCGGCAAGGGAGGCGTCGGCAAGTCGACCGTGACCGTCAACCTGGCCGCGGCGCTCGCCGCGCAGGGCCGGTCGGTCGGGATCGTCGACGCCGACGTGCACGGTTTCTCCGTCCCCGGCCTGCTGGGCGTGGACCGCGGCCCCACGCAGGTGGAGGACATGATCCTGCCGCCGGTCGTCGAGGTCCCGGCGGAGGCGCGCTCGGGCCCTCGGGCCGGTGTGCTCAAGGTCATCTCGATCGGGATGTTCGTGGACCCGCAGCAGCCGGTGGCCTGGCGCGGGCCCATGCTGCACCGCGCCGTGGAGCAGTTCCTCACCGACGTCCACTTCGGGGACCTGGACCACCTGTTCCTGGACCTGCCGCCGGGCACGGGCGACGTCGCCATCTCGGTGGCGCAGCTGCTGCCCTCCGCGGAGGTCCTGGTGGTCTCCACCCCGCAGCAGGCCGCCGTGGAGATCGCCGAGCGCTCCGGCGCGCTGGCCCTGCAGACGGGGCAGTCCGTCGCCGGGGTGGTCGAGAACATGGCGGGGATGCCCCTGCCCGACGGCGGGGTGCTGGAGCTCTTCGGCTCCGGCGGCGGGCAGCGGATCGCGGACTCGCTCACCGCGCGCCTGGGCCACGACGTGCCCCTGCTCGGCAGCGTGCCGCTGGACCTGGCCCTGCGCGAGGGCGGGGACACGGGGCGGCCGGTGGTGTGGTCGGCGCCGGACTCCCCGGCGGGCCGGGCCCTGCGCGCGGTCGCCGACCGGCTGGGCGCGCCCCGCGGCCTCGCGGGACGCCCGCTGGGTCTCAGCCCGCGCTGACCGGGCGACGGGCCCCTGCGCCGCGGCCGGGACGGGCGGGGCTCAGGTGGCCTCGGTGTCGAAGGGGGCGCGCTCGCCGGGGGCCAGCCGGACGACGGGGGCCCGGGGCGGCGGCGCGGGCCGGGCGGGCGGTTCGTCGTCGTCCTCGAGCAGCGCCTGGCGCACGATGGTGCGGGGGTCGTACTGGCGGGGGTCGAGCTTGCGCCAGTCGACGTCGGCGAGCTCGGGGCCGAGCGTCTCCCGCAGCTCCTCGGTGGCGCCCGTGGCGTAGCGCTTGGCGCTGCGGACCAGCTGGCGCAGCTTCTCCGCGTACTCCGGCAGCCGCTCCGGCCCGATGAGGAACAGGGCCAGGAGCACCAGGATGATCGCTTCGCCGCCGTTGATGCCGAGCACAGGGGAAGGTTACCAGTCGGGGCGGGGCGCCCGGTCAGCCGGCGGGCCCGGGGCCGGGCCCGCCGAAGATCTCGCGCAGCCCCGTGCCGATCGTGCGCAGCACCCCCGGCTCGTCCTCGACGGGGTTCGCGACGCGGCCGCGCTCGTCCGCGACCACGAGGGCGACGACGTGGGACATGCTCGCCGGGCCGGTGTCCGCGCTGACGGTGTAGACCACGTCGTCCCCCGCCAGCACGACCCGCCAGGGCGGTCCCGGGTCGGCCCACAGGGCCACGCCGGCCACGGCGGAGGGCTGCAGGTCCCCGGCGCTCACCGGCAGCCCGGTGAGCCCGTCGACGGGGTTGGCGGCGTCGACGTCCCCGCGCTGCTCGACCACCACGACGTCGGACGCACCGCGCTGCAGCTCGATGGTGACCGCGGGGCGGCCGGCGAGGCTGCCCTGCGTCATGGACCGCACCCGGTAGCCGTCCGAGGCGAGCGTGGGCAGCGTCCAGCCCTCGGCGCGCAGCCGCTGGGCGGAGGACTCGTCCGCGTGCAGGACCCCGCCGGTGCCCGTCCAGGCCGCCACGGGGGTGCGCTCGGCCGCCGGCTCCCGGAGGGCCGCGCTGCGCCCGACGACCCACCCGGAGCCGAGGAGCAGCACGAGCACCATGCTCGCGGCGGCGGCCGCCAGGGGGACGGCGAGACCGCGGCGGCGGGACCGGGGCGGTCGGGGCACGGCGGATCTCCTTCCGGGCGGTCTCGCGGGCGGTGCGGGCGGCCATCCCATGATCGGCGGCCAAGCTGGGTGCGCACTGGACGGCCGCCGGGGGTCCCGTGCGGGCGCCCGCACGCACGGTCCCGTCCGGCGCCCCGTCCGGGCCGGGCTCCGCCGGTCCGGGCGGGCGCGGGGCGCGACCGGTAGGATGACGCGCGTCCCCTCCGCCGCGGCGGCACCCGGAGGTGCAGGGCGGCACGAGCAGCAACGACGGCGACGAAGGGCGGACCATGGGCGCGGACAAGACGACGAGCTGGTCGTACGCCGAGGCGTTCGCCGCCGAGGACGAGCTCGCCTACCGCGCCCGCGAGCGCTCCCTCGCCCTGCGGATCCCGCCGGTCACCCCCGGCACGGCCGCGGCGCTCACGGTGCTGGCCGCCACGGCCCGTCCGTCGACCGTCGTGGAGGTCGGCACGGGGGCCGGGGTCTCCGGGCTGGCCCTGCTGCGCGGACTGCCGCCCACCGCCGTGCTGACGACCATCGACGCGGACATCCGGGCCCTGCGCGCGGCCCGCGAGACGTTCCGGGAGGCGGGGGTCCCGACCAACCGCACGCGCACCATCCCCGGGCGGGCGTCGCTGGTCCTGCCGCGGCTGACCGCCGGGGCCTACGACATGGTCGTGCTCGACGCCGACCCCGAGGGCACCCTGCACTACGCCGAGGAGGCGGTGCGGCTGCTGCGCCCCGGCGGGCTGCTCGTCGTCAACGACGCCCTGCACCAGGACAAGGTCGCCCAGCCGGCCAACCGTGAGGAGAACACGCGCACGATGCGCGCCGTGCACCGGCTGTTCCGCGAGGACGAGCGCTTCAGCTCCGCGCTGCTGCCGACCGGCTCCGGGCTGCTGCTGGCCGTGCGGCGCTGACGCGCCGGCCGTCCCGCCGCACCCCGGCTGCCGCCCTCCCCCGGCCCGCACCCGGGGCCGGGGACCCTGCCGGCCCCGGACCCCGGCGGCCGCGGGCGTTCCCGGCGCGCCACCGGCCACGAACCCCGCCTCGGCCCTGCTCCGGGGACCGCGGCGCCGTGCGCACGCCTCCGCCGGCACGGCGAGGGGCCCCGCACCGCGTTCGCGGTGCGGGGCCCCTCGCGGCACCCGGTCGACGCCGGGTGCGGGCTCAGGCGGTGACGCCGGCCAGGCACTCCCGGAGCTCGGCGGCCTCGTCCGGCTTCAGCTCGACCACGAGCCGTCCGCCGCCCTCGAGCGGAACGCGCATGATGAGGCTGCGCCCCTCCTTGGTGACCTCCATCGGTCCGTCACCGGTTCTCGGCTTCATGGCCGCCATGTGGGAACTCCTCTTTCTCGAGTGGTGTGGCTCCCATCCTATCCGTTCCGCGCCCGGCGCCCCGGCACGGCGGAGGGCGGGCCGGCGTGCGCGCCGCCCGGGCAGCCGCTCGTGCGCGCCGTCCGGGCGGCCGCTCCTGTGCGGGCCGTCCGCTCAGGGCGGGTAGTCGCCGCCGCCGGGCAGCTGCCGCCAGTGCCACAGCCAGCCGACCCACACGAGCTGCAGGACGGCCCCCGCCAGCACGCACGCCACCCGGTAGGCCCGGGAGGACGAGAGCGCGGCGAGCGGCAGGGCGAGCGGGAACAGCGGCAGCAGCAGCCGGAAGGTGCTGGTCTGCGGGTGCAGGAAGAGCAGCAGGTAGACCGCGTAGCACGCGATCCAGACCCGCAGGAGCAGGTCGAGACGGGCGACGACGACGCGCGCCCGCAGCACGACGGCCCCGGCCGCGACGAGCAGGACGGGTGCCAGGGCGCCGAGCAGCGGGCCGAAGAGCTCCGCACCGGTCTCGAACCACGGGCGCACCAGGTGCAGGTCCTCGCCGCGCCAGGCGGTCTCCGTGTCGGTGTAGGCAGTGGGCTCCCCGGTGGCCCACCAGGCGATCGCCGGCCACGCCAGCGCCGCCGCGCACGCGAGCACGGTCAGGCCCAACAGCCCGTCCACCGCGTCGCGCGCCCTGCGCAGCCGCCCGGCCCGCGCGCGCCGCACGGTGCGCACGAGCCAGGTCAGCCCGAGCGCGGCCGCGAACGGCACGCCCGCGGGCCGGGTGAGGCACATCAGCAGCACGACGGGGGCGGCCGCGAGGTGGCGCCCCCGGAGGACGAGCAGGAGGGCCGCCGCGAGCAGCAGCAGGTGCAGCGACTCGGCGTAGGGCACCTGGAGCACGGGGGCGACCGGGGCGAAGGCCACGAAGGCCAGCCCCCACAGGGCGGTGCCGGGCTCCGCGAGGCACCGGAAGAGCCGGAGCACCAGCACGGCCGCGCCGAAGCCCGCCAGCAGCGAGACGGCGGCCGCGGTGGCGTCCCAGCCGCCACCGGTGAGGGCCATGACGGCGCGCACGAGCAGCGGGAAGACGGGGTAGAAGGCCCAGGCGTTCTCCTCCGCCCGCCCGCTCGCGTCCCGCGGCACGGTCGCGGGGTAGCCCTCCTCGGCGATCCGCTCGTACCAGTCCGAGTCCCAGGTCCCCGCGAAGGCGAGGTAGCCCAGGGCGCCGTCACCCCACGGCCCGGGGCCCTGGCGGCGCCCGACGGTGGTGTACACCGCCCAGCCCCACGCGCGGGAGGCGGCCCACACGAGCAGGGCGTGCGCCCACCACGGCAGCGCCCGCCCGCGGACGGCGAGGACCCGGGCCGCCCGCGCGGCCGGGGACGCGCCCGTCCGCCGCGCCTCGCCGCGGGAGACCGCGGCCCCCGCCCCGTGTGCCGCCCCGGGATCCTGCGGCGCGCCGGGACCGCCGCTCACCGGCCGGCGCCCGGTTCCGCCGGCGGCAGCAGCCGGGCGAGGTGCTCGAGCACGGCGTGGACCTCCGCCGGGTCGTAGCCGCGGCGGCGGACGGAGAAGGCGAGGCGCCGCAGGTCCTCGGGAGCGGGGTGCTCGGGCAGCAGGAGGGGCGCCGTGGGCGCGGGCTCCGGCCGGACGCCCCGGGGCGAGGTCCAGGCGGGCGGGCGGTCGCGGCCGAGCAGCACCACGGCGACGACGGTGAGCACCAGCACGACGCCGGTCAGGGCGAGGAGGAGTCCGCTCATGGGCCCAGGCTATGCGCCGGGACCGGCGGTCCTCCTCGACTACGGATGAGTACACATTTAACGCGTCCGCAACGTGGGGGGCATCACACCGGCAAATTTTCGATTATGTTCGTGCACATGCCGCACGCCACACCGCCCGCCGCCCCCGATCGACCGTCCGGCGGCACCGGTGCGCCCCTCGTCCGCCTCTCGCGCGTGAACAAGCACTTCGGCGACCTGCACGTGCTCCGGGACATCGACCTGGAGGTCGCCCGCGGGGAGGTGGTCGTGGTGATCGGCCCCTCCGGGTCGGGCAAGTCGACCCTGTGCCGGGCGATCAACCGCCTCGAGCCCATCGACAGCGGCGAGATCCTGGTGGACGGCGTTCCCCTGCCCGCGGAGGGCCGCGCCCTGGCGCGGCTGCGCGCCGACGTCGGGATGGTCTTCCAGTCCTTCAACCTCTTCGCGCACAAGTCGGTGCTGCAGAACGTGACCCTCGGACCCGTCAAGGTGCGCGGGCGCTCCGCCCCGGAGGCCCGGGAGCAGGCCATGCGCCTGCTCACCCGCGTGGGGGTCGCCGACCAGGCGCAGAAGCTCCCGGCGCAGCTCTCCGGCGGGCAGCAGCAGCGGGTGGCCATCGCCCGGGCGCTGGCCATGGAGCCGAAGGTCATGCTCTTCGACGAGCCGACCTCCGCGCTCGACCCCGAGATGATCAACGAGGTCCTCGACACCATGGTCTCCCTCGCCAAGCAGGGCATGACGATGATCGTCGTCACCCACGAGATGGGCTTCGCCCGCAAGGCCGCCGACCGCGTGGTGTTCATGGCGGACGGCCAGATCGTCGAGCAGGCCGCCCCGGAGGAGTTCTTCGCGAACCCCCGCTCCGAGCGGGCGAAGGACTTCCTGGGCAAGATCCTGGGCCACTGACCACCGACCGAACCGCACGACCCGACCGACCGCCGGGCGACCGGCGCCAACCGCAAGGAGCACACCATGCGCAGCAGCAAGCCCCTCGGAGTGGCCGCGATGGCCGCGGCCGCGGCCCTGACCCTCACCGCCTGCGGAGGCGGCGACAGCGGCGGGGAGGGCGGCGGGGAGAGCACCGCCGGCGGCTCCGGGGAGAGCGTCCGGATCGGCATCAAGTACGACCAGCCCGGTCTGGGCTACCGGGACGGTGACGAGTACACCGGCTTCGACGTCGACGTCGCGGAGTACGTCGCCGGGGAGCTCGGCTACTCGGAGGACCAGATCGAGTGGGTGGAGTCGCCCTCCGCCAACCGCGAGAACATGCTCGCCAACGACCAGGTGGACATGATCTTCGCGACGTACTCGATCACCGACGCCCGCAAGGAGACCGTGGACTTCGCCGGCCCCTACTTCGTGGCCGGCCAGGACCTGCTGGTGCGCGAGGACGACTCCTCGATCCAGGGGCCGGAGGACCTCGAGGGCAAGAACCTGTGCTCGGTCACGGGCTCGACCTCCGCCCAGAAGGTCAAGGACGACCACCCGGGCGCGAACCTCGTCGAGCAGCCCGGCTACGCGGACTGCCTGACGGCACTGGAGTCCGGGCAGGTGGACGCCGTGACCACGGACGACATCATCCTCGCGGGCCTGGCCTCCACCGACGCCAACCAGGGCAAGTTCAAGGTCGTGGGCAACACCTTCTCCGAGGAGCGCTACGGCGTGGGCCTGCCCAAGGGCTCCGACCGGTGCCAGGCGGTCAACGACGCCATCACCAAGATGATCGAGGAGGGCGCCTGGGAGGAGGCCGTCACCGAGAACACCGAGGGCGCCGACTACGAGTACAACCGGGAGCTCAACCCGCCGACCCCGGAGCCCTGCGCCTGAACCCGGACGGTGCGCACCGCGCCCCCGGCGGCCGGCCCTCCCGGCCGGCCGCCGGCCCGCGGTGCCACCGCCCGGCCCGCGGGAGCGAGGTCCCGCGGCACCGACCCGTCCCGCCGACCGACGAAGGGCTGCCCGCCGTGACCCAGGACCTGCACGAGCTCCGGGAGCGCCCGTGAGCGAGTACCTGAACGACTTCGCGAGCCTGTTCGACCAGTACGACGTGCTCGGCGCCTTCTGGGTCAACATCCGGCTCACCTTCTTCGCCGCGATCGGGTCGATGCTGCTGGGCTCCCTGGTCGCGCTGATGCGCATCTCCCCCATCGCCTCGCTGCGGCTGGCCGGCACCGGCTACGTCAACCTGTTCCGCAACACGCCGCTGACGATCATCCTGGTGTTCCTGGTCCTGGGCGTGTGGAGCCAGCTGGGCATCAACCTCTCCGAGGACTTCGCCCGCAACTTCTTCCTCTACGCCGTGGTCGGGCTGAGCCTCTACCACGCCGCCTTCGTGTGCGAGGCCATCCGCTCCGGGGTCAACACCGTGCCGGTGGGCCAGGCGGAGGCGGCCCGGGCGATCGGGCTCAGCTTCCTGCCCGCCGCCCGGCTGATCGTCTTCCCGCAGGCGCTGCGCGGGGCGATCACACCGCTGGGCAACACCCTGATCGCGCTCACCAAGAACACCACGGTCGCGGCCGCCGCCTCCGTCACGGAGATCTCCGCGCTCATGAAGACCATGATCGAGTTCCGCCCGGACGTCATCATCGCGGTCTTCCTCACGGTGGCGCTCGGCTTCGTCCTGCTCGTCGTCCCGGTGGGCCTGCTCACCACCTGGGCCTCCCGGAAACTGGCGGTGAAGCGCTGATGGCCTCCTCGACGGCACGCAACGTCCTCTTCGACGTCCAGGGGCCGCGGGCCCGGCGGACCACCCTGGTCCTCAACCTCGTGGGCGTGCTGCTCGTGGCCGCCCTCGCGTGGGTGGTCCTCGGGCGGCTGGCCGACCAGGGCCAGCTCACGGCCGAGAAGTGGGCGCCCCTGGTCACGGCCCGGACCTGGGAGAACTTCCTGCTGCCCGGGCTGTGGCAGACCCTGCGGGCGGCGCTGCTGGCCGTGGTCCTGTCGATCGCGTTCGGCCTGGTCTTCGGGCTGGGCCGGCTCTCGCAGCCGGCGATCGTGCGCCTGGTCTCGACGGTCGTCGTCGAGTTCTTCCGGGCGGTGCCCGTGCTGGTGATGATGATCTTCTTCTACCTGGGTCTGGGCCGGGCCGACCTGGTCGAGCCCGCGAACGTGCCCTTCTGGGCCGTGGTGCTGGGCCTGATGTTCTACAACGGCTCGGTCATCGCCGAGCTCATCCGCTCCGGGGTCCACCAGCTGCCCCGCGGCCAGCGCGAGGCCGGGCTCGCGATCGGGCTCACCCCGGCCCGGTCGCTGCGGCTGATCGAGCTGCCGCAGGCGCTGACGGCGATGCTGCCCTCCCTGGTCAGCCAGTTCGTGGTGATCCTCAAGGACACCGCGCTCGGCTACATCATCACCTACCCGGAGCTGCTGGCCAGCGGCCGCCGGCTGGGCTCGGGCGACGGCAACATCCTGCAGACGCTGTTCGTGGTGGCGCTCGTCTTCGTGCTCATCAACTACCTGCTGACCCTGCTCGCGGACCGGCTCTCCCGCTTCCTCAGCTACCGCACCGCGGGCCGGACGAAGCCCGCCGAGGGCCCCGTGGCGGCCGCGGCCGCCCAGGACTGATCCCGCGGACCCGGCCGGGGCGTTCCCTGCCCCCGGGGACCGGACCGGTGCGCCCGGCGGCACGCGCCCACGGCGTCGGCGGGAGCCCGCTCGCCGTCGGCGCGGACCGGCGCCTCAGCCGGCGGACCAGCCAGTCGGCGAGCGCCCGGTGGCACGCGCGCACGGCGTCGGCGGGAACGTGCTCGTCGTCGGTGTGGGCGAGCAGCGCGTCCCCGGGGCCGAAGTTCACGGCGGGCACGCCCATGGCGGAGAACCGGGCGACGTCGGTCCACCCGTACTTCGGCCGCGGCTCCTGGCCGACGGCCGCGACGAAGGCGGCGGCGGCCGGCCGGTCCAGGCCGGGGCGTGCCGCCGGGGAGAGGTCGAGCACCTCGAGCTCGTGGCCGGGCAGGACCTCGCGCACGTGCTCGAGGGCCTGCTCGGGAGTCTTGTCCGGGGCGAAGCGGTAGTTGATCTCCACGGAGGCCGTGTCCGGGATGACGTTGCCGGCCACCCCGCCGGAGATCCGGATGGCGTTGAGGCCCTCCCGGTAGGCCAGGCCCTCCACCTCGACGGTGCGCGGGGTGTAGGCGGCGAGGCGGGTCAGGACGTCGGCCTGCTTGTGGACGGCGTTCTCGCCGATCCAGGACCGGCCCGAGTGCGCGGCGCGGCCCGTCGTCGTGATGCGCACGCGCAGGGTGCCGTTGCACCCTCCCTCGACGGTCCCGTCGGTGGGCTCGAGGAGCACGGCGAAGTCGGCGGCGAGCAGCTGCGGGACGGTGCGCTCGAGCCGGCCCAGGCCGCTGGCGGCGGCCTCGACCTCCTCGTGGTCGTAGAACACGTAGGTGACGTCCCGGACGGGCTCGGTCAGGGTGGCGGCGAGAGCGAGCTGGACGGCGACGCCGCCCTTCATGTCCACGGTGCCGCGCCCGTACAGGACGTCCCGGCCGTCCACCACGGCCCGGGCGGAGGGCACGGTCCCGCGGGCCCCGGGCACGGTGGGCAGCGGGACGGTGTCGAGGTGCCCGGCGAGCACGACGCGCTCCGGGCGGCCGAGCTCGGTGCGGGCGACCACGGCGTCGCCGTCCCGGTGCACGCGCAGGTGCGGCAGCCGGCGCAGGGCGGCCTCGACGGCGTCGGCGATGCGGGCCTCGTCGCCGGAGACGGAGGCGATGTCCACGAGGGCGGCGGTGAGCTCGGCCGGGTCGGCGGTGAGGTCGAGCACGGGCACGGCGGCGGGGGCTGCGTCGGGGGCGGTCATGGCGCCCAGCCTACCGGCGCCCGCGTCCGCGCGGCCGGGCTCGTCCGTCCGCCCTGCACCGCTCCCGCGGGCGTCCGGACGGGGCCGGCGGGCATCCTAGGATGGGGGCATGACTGCTTCCGACTCCCGTCCCGCCTCCGGTCTCGGCCTGGCCACCGTGGTGGCCTCCGGCCCCAAGGAGGGCACCGTCCTCGACGTCTGGTACCCCGCCCCGTCCCTGTCGGACGCGGTGGACACCTCCCTCGACGCCGACCTGCGCCGGGCGGCCACCGCCGACCCCGACCGCAACGTGCGCGCCGAGATCGTGGAGACCGTCGTCGACCTGGCCGCCGCGCCCGCCGACGCCGCCGACGCCTACCTGCGCCTGCACCTGCTCTCCCACCGCCTCGTGCGCCCCAACACCGTGAACCTCGACGGCGTCTTCGGCCTGCTCGCCAACGTCGCCTGGACCGACCGCGGCCCCGTCCTGGCCGAGGAGCTGACCGTGGCCCTGCTGCGGATGAAGGCCTCCGCCGGGCACGTCACCGTGCACAGCGTGGACAAGTTCCCGCGCATGGTCGACTACGTCGTGCCCTCGGGGGTGCGCATCGGCGATGCCAACCGGATCCGGCTCGGCGCCCACCTGGCGGAGGGCACCACGGTGATGCACGAGGGCTTCGTGAACTTCAACGCGGGGACGCTGGGCCAGTCGATGGTCGAGGGCCGGATCAGCGCCGGGGTGGTCGTGGGCGACGCCACGGACATCGGCGGCGGGGCGTCCATCATGGGCACGCTCTCCGGCGGCGGCAAGGAGCGGATCACGGTCGGCGAGCGCGTGCTGCTCGGCGCGAACTCCGGGGTGGGGATCTCGCTGGGCGACGACTGCGTCGTCGAGGCCGGCCTCTACGTCACCGCGGGAACCCTCGTGCAGGTCCACGACGACGGCGCCCGCTCGACCGCCAAGGCCTCCGAGCTCTCCGGGGTCCCGAACCTGCTGTTCCGCCGCAACTCCCTCACCGGGGCGGTGGAGGTCCTGCCGCGCGCCGGGCGGACCGTGGAGCTCAACGCGGCCCTGCACGCGAACTGACCCCTGCCCCGGCGGGCGGCGGGACGGGGCGGCGCGCCCGGTCCCGCCGCCCGCCGCGCGCGTCCCCGGGCCACCCGTCCCGGGTCCTCCGTCCCCGGACCCGCCCCCGGCCCGTTCGCCTCCGCCCCGTCCGTCCCGCGTCCCCGGGCCGTCCGTGCCGGGCCGCCCGTCCGTGATCCGCCCGCCCCGCCCGTCCCGGGGCCCCGTCCCTGACCCACCCGTCCCTGACCCACCCGCCCCTGATCCGCCCGCCCCGGTCCCCCGCCCAGGAGCTGCCGTGCCCTCCACCGCCGTCGCCCGCCGCACCCGGACGGCCGGGCTGGGCCTGTTCGTCGTGCTGCTGTGCTGCGCGCTGCTCGCCGCGGCCGCGCTCGTCGTCGTGGAGCTGCGCGCCGGGCGGCCCTCCGCCGGGGAGCCGCGGTGCGTGGTGACGGCGGCGGAGGACGACGGCGGGACGCGCCGCCACGTGCTCTCGGCGGAGCAGGGGGCCAACGCCGCGCTGGTCACGGCCGAGGCCGTGGCGCGCGGACTGGAGCGGGAGAGCGCGGTGATCGCCCTGGCCACCGCCATGCAGGAGTCGCGGCTGGTCAACATCGACTACGGCGACCGCGACTCGGTGGGCCTGTTCCAGCAGCGGCCCTCGCAGGGCTGGGGCACGGTCGAGCAGATCATGGACCCGCGCTACGCGACCCGGGTCTTCTACGACCGGCTGGCCGAGGTGAACACGACGGGGATGTCGGTCACGGAGGCCGCCCAGGCGGTCCAGCGCTCGGCGCACCCGGACGCCTACGCCCGGCACGAGCCGCTGGCGCGGGCGTGGGCGGACGCGCTGACCGGGGCCGCCCCGGCGTCGCTGAACTGCGTGCTCGCCCCCGCCGAGGGCACGGCGGATCCGCGGCGGGCGGCGGATCAGCTGGCCGCGGCCTTCGGCGCCGCCGCCCCCGCCCCGCGCGCGCAGGACGGTCGCGTGGTCGTCCCCTCCCCCGGGGAGCGCACGGGGTGGGCCGTGGCGCACTGGGCGCTCGCCCACGCCCAGGACCTCGGCGTCGAGGAGGTCTCCTTCGACGGCCGCACGTGGGTGCGCGCCGCCCAGCGCACGACGCGCTTCGCGCCGGCCCCCGGGTGGCAGGACACGGCCGAGGTGCACCCGGAGGAGGCGCCGCCGGCGGACGACGTCGTCGTGGTCCTGGCGGCCCCCTGAACCGGCCGGCCCGGCACCACCGGCGTTGCCGCGGGTCCGGCGCGGGCGCCGCCCGCCACCGATGTCACGGAGCCGATCCGGGCGCGGCCGGTGCGTGCCGCTGGGCCCGCCCGCCGGGAGCGGTGGATACGCTGGGCCCATGAAGATTCTCGTCACCGGAGGAACCGGCTACATCGGCTCGCACACCGTCCTGGCCCTGCTCGAGGCCGGCCACGACGTGGTGGTCGCGGACAACCTCAGCAACTCGTCGCGCACCTCCCTGGACCGGGTCGAGGAGCTCGCGGGGCGCCGGGTCGCCGCGTTCGAGCGGACGGACCTGCTGGACGCCGCCGGGCTCGACGCGCTCTTCGCCGCCCACCGGCCGGAGGCCGTGATCCACTTCGCGGGGCTGAAGGCCGTGGGCGAGTCGGCGGAGAAGCCGCTGTGGTACTACCGGACCAACGTGGCGGGCACGCTGAACCTGCTCGACGCGATGGCCGCCCACGGGTGCCGCTCGATCGTCTTCTCCTCCTCGGCGACGGTCTACGGCGCCCCGGAGGAGATGCCGCTGACGGAGAAGCAGCCCATGGACGCGCAGAACCCCTACGGGCGCACCAAGGAGCACATCGAGGACATGCTCGTGGACCTCGCCGCCTCGGACCCCGCGTGGAGCGTGGCCCTGCTGCGCTACTTCAACCCCGTGGGCGCCCACCCCTCCGGGCGGATCGGGGAGGACCCCACCGGCGTCCCGAACAACCTGCTGCCGTTCATCGCGCAGGTCGCGGTCGGCCGGCGCCCGGCGCTGCGGGTCTTCGGGGACGACTACCCCACGCCGGACGGGACCGGGGTGCGCGACTACATCCACGTGGTGGACCTCGCCGAGGGCCACCTGCGGGCCCTGGACCGGATCACCGGCCGCCCCGGGGTGCACACCTGGAACCTGGGCACCGGCCGCGGGCACTCGGTGCTCGAGGTGCACGCCGCCTTCGAGCGCGCCAGCGGGCGCACCGTGCCCTACGAGGTCGTGGACCGCCGTCCCGGCGACGCGGCGGTCTCCTACGCGGACCCGTCGGCGGCGCTGGCCGACCTGGGGTGGTCGGCCGAGCGCGACCTCGACACGATGTGCCGGGACCACTGGAACTGGCAGCGCAGCAACCCGCAGGGCTACGACGGCTGAGCCCCCGCGCGCGGCGGCACGGGGCCACCGCGCTCCGCGGGCGCGCGGCGGCACGGGCGTCCGGCCGCGGGTCCGGCCCGGCCGGGGAGCCCTCCCCGGCGGGCGGCTCTCCCGGGACGCCCCGCCCGCCGCGGGCTCCGCGGCCGTGCGCCCCTGCTCACCAGCCGCGCGGGCGCACCACGTTGGGCGGGGCACCGGCGAACAGGCGGGCGACGTCCGCCTCGTCGTGCCCGGCGATGCCGGTGCCCACGCGGGTCAGCAGGAACGTCAGCTCGGGGTGCTCGCGGGCGAAGCGGAGGAACTCCGCGGCCTCCCGCTCGAGGACGGCGGGTCCGCTCATGGTGTCGATCGCGTAGGAGCGCCCCTGCAGGCCGTGGCCCTGCCCGGGCACGGCCCCGAAGCGCTCCACGGCCGTGCGGGCGGCGCCGGCCAGGTGGGCGCCGCGGGCGTTGGAGCCGAAGACGAAGACCTCGCCGGGGCCCAGCTCGTCGATCCGGTCGGGGGTGTGCCGCTGCTCGTCCATGCGGCCCACCCTAGCGCCCCGGGCACGCCGACGGCCGGGCCCTCCCCCGCGGGGGCCGACACGGCCGGCCGGTCCGGGGGGGGTGCCTCTATGGTTTCCGTCAAGCGGCCAGGGCCACCGGTGACGTGTTCTGGGGCTCGGTGGGGTCTTGGTAGAGGGTGCCGTCGCGCAGCATGGCGAACAGGACGTCGGTCCGTCGGCGGGCCAGGGCGATGATCGCCTGGTTGTGGCGTTTGCCCTGGGCGCGTTTCCGGTCGTAGTAGGCCCTCGAGGGTGGGTGGTTGAGTGAGGCGAAGGCCGAGAGGAACAGTGCCCGCTTCAGGCGTTTGTTGCCGCCCTTGGCGGCGTGCTCGCCGCGGATCGAGGTTCCCGACCTTCGGGTGACCGGGGCGATCCCGGCGTAGGAGGCCAAATGCCCGGCATCTCGGAAGTCCTTGCCGACGACCTCGGTGAGGATTCTCGCGGCGGTCCTGACCCCTATCCCGGGCATCGAGGTCAGGACCGGGCAAAGAGGGTGGGCCTCCACGAGGGCCTCGACCTGGGCGGCCACCGTGGCCCGTTGGTGGATCAGGCCGGCCAGCTGCCCGGCCAGGATCGGCACGACGGTGGCGGCGGCCTCGGTGCCGGCCACGACCACGGTCTGCTGCCCCAGAGCGTCGAAGATTTCCTCGGTGAGGGTCTCGGCCAGCCGGGGTGCGTGCTTCTTGAGCCTTGCCCGCACGTGGCCCCTGCCGGCCGCGGCGAGCTTGGCCGGGGTCGGGTAGCGGCTGAGCAGATCGGCGACCGCCGGGTGGGTCACCCGCGATCCCAGGACCCGTTCCAGGGCGGGGTGGATCTGGGTGAGCATGCCCCGTAGGCGGTTGGAGGTGGCGGTGATCTGGGTGGCGAGGTCGTCGTCGAAGCCGGCCAGCACGGCCAGTTCGGCGATCTGGGCCTCATCGACCTGGATGTCGCGCAGGGTGTGCGGCATGGTCCGGGCGGCCTCGGCGATGATCAGTGCGTCGCGGGCGTCGGTCTTGGCCGTGCCCGGGTGCAGATCGGCGATCCGGCGCATCGCCAGCCCGGGCAGGTAGGCCACCTGTACGCCATCGGTGCCTTCGGCGACGGCCACCGGCAACGCCCCGATCGTGGCCGGCTGGTCCACGACCATCAGCACCGGCCCATGGGCCGCGGCCAGGTCGGTGAGGATGGCCCGCAGCCGGGTCTCGTCGTTAGGCAGGGCCTTGTCGTAGACCGTCTTCCCCGCAGCCGTCACCGCCACGGCGTGGTGGTCGGACTTGCCGACGTCGAGGCCGACGAACACCGCCGGTTGTGGTTGCTCTGACATGGCCGGGCCCCTTCTCATCCGCTGCTGTACGAGCATGCTGGCCGGCCGGATGGTGATCACGCTCGGCATCCACGTTACGAAGGCCCTAATCCAGCGGGCCCTGCCTCTATTAGCGATCCGCGATCACCGGACCGGTCCTCGGTGACTACACCCCCCGGATCATGGATGACTGGGGGCAAACGATCATGCCGAGGACCGGCCGGTCAGCACCCCTCCATCCTGTCGGACCGAGGAGTTGGGAAGAAGGTAACGGGGGCGCTCGGCCCTCGAGGGCGGGAGCGCTCTGCCCCGGGGTCAGCGGCGCTCCGCCCCGGGAGTCCCGACGCGCAGCCCCCGGGGCAGCTGCGCCCACCCCCGGGAGCCCTGGCGCGCAGCACCCGGGCCGCCGGCGCTCAGCACCCGGGCCGCCGGCGCTCAGCCCCGGGGGTAGTGGCGCTCGGCCTCGCCGACGTAGAGCTGCCGGGGACGGCCGATCTTGGTCTCGGGGTCCTCGATCATCTCGCGCCACTGGGCGATCCAGCCGGGCAGGCGGCCGATCGCGAACAGGACGGTGAACATCTTCTCCGGGAAGCCCATGGCCTTGTAGATCAGGCCAGTGTAGAAGTCGACGTTCGGGTACAGCTTGCGCTCGACGAAGTAGTCGTCGGCCAGGGCCTTCTCCTCGAGGCGCATGGCGATCTCGAGCTGCTCGTCGTTGCCGCCGAGCTTCTGGAGGATCTCGTGGGCGTAGTCCTTCACGATCCGGGCGCGCGGGTCGTAGTTCTTGTACACCCGGTGGCCGAAGCCCATGAGGCGGACGCCGGTCTCCTTGTTCTTGACCTTCTCCATGAACGCCTCGGGCTCGATGCCCTCCTGCTGGATCCGGTTGAGCATGGCGAGCACGGCCTCGTTGGCGCCGCCGTGCAGGGGGCCGTAGAGGGCGTTGATGCCCGCGGAGACGGAGGCGAACATGTTCGCGTGGGAGGAGCCGACGAGGCGCACGGTCGAGGTCGAGCAGTTCTGCTCGTGGTCGGCGTGCAGCATCAGCAGCACGTCGAGGGCCTTCGCCATGGCCGGGTCGATCTCGTAGTCCTCGGCGGGGACGCCGAAGCACATGCGCAGGAAGTTCTGGGTGTAGTCGAGGTCGTTCTGCGGGTAGAGCAGCGGCTCGCCCTTGGACTTCTTGAAGGCGTAGGCCGCCAGGGTCGGCACCTTGGCGAGCAGGCGGATCGTGGAGATCTCGACCTGCTCCTGGTCGAACGGGTCGAGGGAGTCCGCGTAGAAGGTGGACAGGGCCGACACGGCCGAGGAGAGCACCGGCATCGGGTGGGCGTTGCGCGGGAAGCCGTTGAAGAAGCTCTTCAGGTCCTCGTGGACCATGGTGTGGCGGCGGACGCGGGTGTCGAAGTCGCTCAGCTGCTCGGGAGTGGGCAGCTCGCCGTAGATCAGCAGGTAGGCCGTCTCGATGAAGCTGGAGTGCTTGGCGAGCTCCTCGATGGGATAGCCGCGGTAGCGCAGGATCCCGTTGGCGCCGTCGATGTAGGTGATCGCGGAGCGCGCGTTGGCGGTGTTCACGAAGCCCGGGTCGTAGGAGACGTTGCCGGTCTCCTTCAGCAGGTTCGAGATGGCGTAGCCCTTGTTGCCCTCGGTGGCGTCCAGGACGGGCAGCTCGAGCGCCCTGCCGTCCTCGTACGCGAGCTGGGCCGTCTTGGTCGCCTGTGCAGACTCAGTCATGGTAGTCCTCCACGGATGGGATTCAGGGGCCCTGACCCGGAGCGGGCCCGCCGGGCACCTCCTCGGGCGCGACGGGAACGTGTCACGGGACACGGCGTCAGTCGGTCTACAACCTACCTCTTCGCGCCGCGCACGGACCAATCCCGGCGCGGCGCGAGGGGCCCCGCGGGCGGGTCTCAGACGGCGGTCAGGCGCTCGACGGCGGCGTCGATCCGCTCGTCGGAGGCGGTCAGGGCCAGCCGCACGAAGCCTTCCCCCGCCGTGCCGTAGAACACGCCGGGGCCGACGACGACGCCCCGCTCGGCGAAGCGCCGGACGGTCTCCCAGGTGTCCTCGCCGGCGGTGCACCACAGGTACAGCCCGGCCTCGGAGTGGACGACGCGCAGCCCGAACGCCTCGGCGGCCGGCACGAGCCGCTCCCGGCGGGAGCGGTAGCGCGCCTTCTGCGCGAGCACGTGCTCGTCGTCGCCCAGGCCGGCGCGCATCGCCTCCTGCACGGGGGCGGGCACGATCATCCCGGCGTGCTTGCGGGAGTTGACGAGGTTGCGCATCAGGGTGGCGTCGCCGGCCAGGAACGCCGCACGGTAGCCGGCCACGTTGGACTGCTTGGACATCGAGTACGCCGACAGCAGCAGGGCGTCGTCGCCCCCGGTGACCCGGGGGTCGAGCACGGAGGGGACGGGCGTCCCTCCCTGCTGGACGTCCCAGGCGCCCCAGCCCAGCTCGGCGTAGCACTCGTCGGAGGCCACGACGGCGCCCTGGGCGCGGGCCTGGTCCACGATCCGGCGCACGGAGTCGAGGTCCCGCACGATGCCGGTGGGGTTGCCCGGCGAGTTGATCCACACCAGCCGCACCCGCGCCCGGACGTCGGCGTCGAGCTCGTCGAGGTCGTCGGCGGCGACCGCCTCGGCCCCGGCCAGGCGGGCGCCGATGTCGTAGGTCGGGTAGGCGACCGTGGGGCGCACGAGCACGTCGCCGGGGCGCAGGCCCAGCAGCAGGGGCAGCCACGCGACGAGCTCCTTGGAGCCCACGGTGGGCATCACGGCGGCCGGGTCGAGCCCGGGCACGCCGCGCCGACGGGCGTACCACGCGGCGATCGCCTCGCGCAGGGCGGCGGTCCCGTGCGTGGTGGGGTACCCGGGTGCGTCGGACGCGGCGGCCAGGGCGCGCTGCACGACCTCGGGGGTGGGGTCGACGGGCGTGCCGATCGACAGGTCCACGACCCCGCCGGGGTGCCGGGCGGCGAGCTCCCGGTACGGGACCATCGTGTCCCAGGGGTAGTCGGGCAGGTCCAGCCCGAAGGGCCGGGCCCCCGACGTCACTGGGCGCCCTGGTTCTGCGGGGGCAGGCCGGCGATGATCGGGTGGTCCTTGTGGGTGTTGCCGAGCTTGGCGGCCCCGCCCGGGGAGCCGAGGTCGTCGAAGAACTCGACGTTGGCCTTGTAGTACTCGGCCCACTCCTCCGGGGTGTCGTCCTCGTAGTAGATGGCCTCGACGGGGCAGACCGGCTCGCAGGCCCCGCAGTCCACGCACTCGTCGGGGTGGATGTAGAGCGAGCGCTCGCCCTCGTAGATGCAGTCCACGGGGCACTCCTCGACGCAGGCCTTGTCCTTCACGTCGACACAGGGCTGGGCGATGACGTAGGTCACGGGGGTTCGTACCTTTCTGCTGGGGTGCTCCGCCCAGTCTAACGACCGGCCCGGCACTACGATGTCGGGCATGGAGCAGCCGTCATCAGCGTCAACATCGTCATCCCGCGTCGCTGCCGGGGAGGCGTCCGCGCCGGCGGACGGTCCTGCGGCCCCCCCCGGCCCGCCGTCCGCGGCGGGGCGCGCGGCCCTGCGCCTGCTCACCGGCCTGCCGGCGGGCACCCGGGTGAGCGTGCGCCGCGCCCTGCCCGACGACGTCCCCGGGCTGACCGACGCCCTCGGCGAGCTGGTCCGGGCGGACGAGGCGGGGGTCACCGTGCGCACGCGCCGCGGGGACGTCGTGATCGCGGCGCGGGACCTGCGCGCGGCGCGGGCCGTGCCGCCTCCGCCGCCGCGCCGGGCACCCCGCGGGCGGCCCGTGGACTGACCGGACGGCCCCGGGCCGGAGGGAGCAGCTCCCGCGGGCCGGGTTCGGACGAGGTCCCACCGGCGCGGCGTCCCCGCGGCGGGGACCCGGGCCCGCGGACACGGCTCCGCCGGCGCGCGGCAGGACCGGATCGACCGGGCGGGCCGGCCCGGTGCGGCGGTCTCCGCGGCGAGCGCCCGGTCAGGCCGTGCGCAGCTCCCGCCGGCGGGTGCGCACCCAGCGGGCCGTGACGAGCACGGAGAGCAGCGTCGTGGCGAGGACCACGACGAACCAGGCCACGCCCACCACGCCGATCGGCGCGTCCGGGTCGGTGACGACCAGCGCGGACCCGTCCCGGCCCCGGGCGAGCAGCCACGCCAGGACGTAGGCGACGAGCCCCGGCACGGCGGCGGCCCACACGCGGTGCGTCGCGGTCCCGGCCCAGACGGACAGGCACAGCAGCAGGGCCGCGCCGAAGGCGAGCCCCCAGGGCAACCACCAGCCCGTGCCCGAGTACCAGATGGACCCGTGCAGGACGGTGGCCACCGACCCGCCGAGCAGCCCGGCGAGGACGGAGGTGGCCAGGGCCGAGACCACGGTCGCGGGCGGGTCCGCGTCCCGCCGCGGTCCCGGGCCGGCGCCGGCGCGCGGGGTCCCCGGTCCGGGGGCCCCGGGACCCGCGCCGGGTGGGCCCGCCGCCGCGGCGTCCCCGGCGGGCCGCTCGTCCTGGCGGCGGTCCCCGCCGAGCAGCCGGTAGGTCTCGAGGGCGCTGAAGGGCTGCCACACGCCATTGGAGAGGGCGAAGCGGGTGCCGTCGGCGTCGAGCACGAGCTGCGTGGCGTGGGCGGCCATCGCGGCCCGCTTGCGCTCCGCGGAGCCGTGCACGGCGGCCTGGGTCCGGGCGTCGCCGGGCCGGGGCTCGCCCTCGGCCGCCCACACCAGCGGGACGGACCAGGCGTCCCCTCCCGCGCCGGGCCGGGCGGCGAGGGCGACGGCACGCACGGCGACCTCGTGCGTGCGCACGTGGTCGGGGTGGCCGTAGCCCCCGTCGTCGTCGTAGGTCACGAGGACGTGGGGACGCAGGGCGCGCACGGCCGCCGCCACGTGGGCGCCCGCCGCCCCCGGGTCGGCGGCGGTGAGGCTGTGCGGCGAGGAGTCCTCCGCCGGGCCGGCGCGGCCGTCGGCGCCCCAGGCCATGCCCGAGTCGGTGTAGCCGCCGGTCGCGGGCAGCTCCGCCGACCCGTCCCGGGCCGGGGGCTCCCCGGCGAAGAAGCGGTCGGTCACGCCGAGGGCGGCCGCGGCGTCGTCCAGCTCCCCCACCCGGTACAGCCCGAGTGCGGTGCCGCCGTCGCCGGCGCGCTCGGCCTCGAGGTGGCGCAGCGGCTCGGGGACGACCTCGCCGCGCTCGCCGCGGGTCATGGTCAGCAGCACGACCTGCGCGCCGAGCAGCGCGTAGTGGCCCATGGTGGCGCCGGTGGCGATCGACTCGTCGTCGGGGTGCGCGTGGACGAACAGGAGCCGGGCGTCCTCGGGGCGCAGCCCGGCGGGCAGCAGCCCCGGCAGGGCGTCCTCGCGCACGAGGGCGCCCTGCTCGGGGTACTGCGGGACGGGCTGCGTCACGGCCGCTCCAGGTGCCCGGGGCTCAGGCGCGGGCCCGGGCCCGGTTCGCCTTGAGGCGCTCGTTGGCGTCGAGGATGACCTTGCGGATGCGGATCGCCTCCGGGGTCACCTCCACGCACTCGTCCTCGCGGGCGAACTCGAGGGACTCCTCGAGGGTGAGCTTCTTCGGCGGGGTGAGGTTCTCGAAGGAGTCCGCCGTGGAGGAGCGCATGTTGGTGAGCTTCTTCTCCTTGGTGATGTTGACGTCCATGTCGTCGGCGCGGGCGTTCTCGCCGACGATCATGCCCTCGTACACCTCGGAGGTGGGCTCCACGAAGAAGGTGCCGCGCTCCTGCAGGTTGATCATCGCGAACGGGGTCACCGCACCGGCGCGGTCGGCGACCAGCGAGCCGTTGGTGCGGTACTCGATCTCCCCGGCCCACGGCTCGTAGCCGTCGGCGTAGGAGGAGGCGATGCCGGCGCCGCGGGTCTCGGTGAGGAACCGGGTGCGGAAGCCGATCAGCCCGCGGGAGGGGACGCGGAACTCCATGCGCACCCAGCCGGTGCCGTGGTTGGACATTCCCTCCATGCGGCCCTTGCGGGCGGCCATGAGCTGGGTGACGGCGCCGAGGTACTCCTCGGGGACGTCGATGGTCATGTGCTCGTAGGGCTCGTGCACCTTGCCGTCGACCGTCCGGGTCACGACCTGGGGCTTGCCCGCCGTGAGCTCGAAGCCCTCGCGGCGCATCTGCTCCACGAGGATCGCCAGGGCGAGCTCGCCGCGGCCCTGGACCTCCCACGCGTCGGGGCGCTCCGTGGGGAGCACCTTGATCGAGACGTTGCCGATCAGCTCCTTGTCGAGGCGGTCCTTGACCTGGCGGGCCGTGACCTTGGCGCCCTTGACCCGGCCGGCGAGCGGGGAGGTGTTGATGCCGATGGTCATGGAGATCGCCGGGTCGTCCACGGTGATGCGCGGCAGCGGCCGCGGGTCCTCCGGGTCGGTGAGGGTCTCGCCGATGGTGATGTCCTCGATCCCGGCGACGGCGACGATCTCGCCGGGGCCGGCGGACTCGGCGGGCACGCGCTCGAGGCCCTTGGTGGCCAGCAGCTCGGAGATGCGCACGTTCTTCAGCTGCCCGTCGGCGCGGGCCCAGGCGACGGTCTGGCCCTTCTTCAGGGTGCCGTTGAAGATCCGCAGCAGGGCGAGACGGCCCAGGAACGGGGAGGCGTCCAGGTTGGTCACGTGCGCCTGCAGCACGCCCTCGGGGTCGTAGGAGGGCGCGGGGATCCGCTCGATGATCGTGCGGAACAGCGGCTCGAGGTCCTCGCCCTCCGGGAGGGCGCCGTTCTCGGGCTGCTCGAGGGAGGCCCGGCCGGCGCGGCCGGAGGCGTAGACGACGGGGACGTCGAGGACGGCGTCGAGGTCCAGGTCCGGCTCGTCCTCGGCGATGTCGGAGGCCAGGCCGAGGAGCAGGTCCATGGACTCGCCCACGACCTCCTCGATGCGGGCGTCGGGGCGGTCGACCTTGTTGACCACGAGGATCACGGGCAGCTTGGCCTCGAGGGCCTTGCGCAGCACGAAGCGGGTCTGCGGCAGCGGTCCCTCGGAGGCGTCGACGAGCAGCACGACGCCGTCGACCATGGACAGCCCGCGCTCGACCTCGCCGCCGAAGTCGGCGTGGCCCGGGGTGTCGATGACGTTGATGGTGATGGTCTCGCCGTCGGCCGAGGGGCCGTCGTAGAACACCGTGGTGTTCTTGGCGAGGATGGTGATGCCCTTCTCGCGTTCGAGGTCGCCGGAGTCCATGACGCGCTCCTCGACCTCCCCGTGCGCGGAGAACGCGTTCGTCTGCTGGAGCATCGCGTCCACGATGGTCGTCTTGCCGTGGTCGACGTGGGCCACGATGGCGACGTTGCGGAGGTCGGCCCGGCGGGCGGTGGAGGTGGTCATCGGCATGCGCGTGGGTTCTCTCTTCGGGTGGGGAGGCGTCAGGAGGAACGACCTCCCGTGGATGCGCCCGTGCGGCGCCGCGGCGGCCCGGTCGCGTCCGGGCGGGGCGCCCTGGGAACGGGCCGCCGACCATTCTACCCCGCCGGGCCGCCGTCCCGCTGTGATGCACCCGACGGACGGGCTGCGGGCCGGGCCGTGCGCGCGCTCCGCAGCCGGGGCTCGGTCCGCAGCCGGGGCTCGGGTCACCGCGGTCCCGGGGCGCCGGGCGCCGACATCGGGGCGGAGAACCGGTCCGCCGCCGTTGCGGGGCCGCCGTCGCGACGGGACCGGCACCTGGCCCGCCGCCGCTGCGGGGCCGCGGCCGGGCCCGCCGCCGCGACGGGACCGGGAACCGGTCCACCGCTGCTGCGGAGCAGTCCTGGGCCGCGGACCGCCCGTGCCGCCGGGCGGTGGTGCACCGCGCCGGTGGTGTGGTGCACGGGCGGGTCGTGCACGGCTCGGCGGCGAGGTGCCGCACTCCTCGACCCGGCCGTCCGCGCACCCCTTCCCCCCTTGTGGTGTCGGAGGCACGCGGGAGGATGAGCCCATGTCGACGACGACGACGGCGCCGCTGCCCGCACCGGCCGCTCCCTCCCCGGGGGCGACCGCCTCGGTGCGCACGGCTGCCGCGGGACGTCCCGGACCCGGTGCCGGCGAACCGGCCGCCCCGGGGTCCGCGGGCGCCGGGCCTGTCGGGAGCACGGGTCCGAACGCCGGGGCCCCCGGTGCCGCGCCGTGTCCGGCCGGGGCCGCCCACGCCGGACCTGCTGCCGCCGGGTCCGCGGGCGGCGGGCTCGCCGGCGCAGGGGACGTGGACGCCGGGCCCGGGGCGCACGCGCGGGCCGCCGTGACGGGGATGCTGGCCGCGCAGGCGGCGGAGTCCCGGGCCGTGGCCGTGCGCCTGCGGTGCGTCGCCCGGCTCTTCGGCGCCGTGCGGGAGGCGAGGGTGGCGGAGGCGCACGAGGCACTGGCCGCGTGCGGCGAGGCCTCCGGGGCCGGTGGTGCACGCCGCGTGGACGGCTGCGGGCTCCCCGGCAACGGCAAGCAGTCGTCCCCGAGGGCGGCGACGCGCCTCTCCTCCCCGGCCGGGGACCTTCCGGCAGCGGCGGGCACGAGCTCCGCGGGACCCCGGCAGCACGGGAGGCACGGACTGCCGTCCGCGAGCGCTCCGCACCGGCACCGTTGCGCCGCGCCGGGTGCGGCTCGGACCGCTCGCCGCGTGCACGACGAGCTGCTGGCGGGCCTGACCCGGCACCGGCTCGTCCTGGAGACCGCCGCCGAGGTCGGCGTCGCCCTGCGACTGCCGGCCGGCACCGCCGCGACCGTCGTGGCGGAGGCCCTCGTGCTGATCGAGGACCTGCCCGACGTGCTCACGGCCCTGGAGGCGGGGACGATCACGTGGCCGCACGCCCGGGTCGCGGTCCAGCAGTGGCAGGAGCTCGTGGACGAGGCACCACGGGACGCCCTGCCCGTGGACCGTGCCGTCGTGCTGGTGCAGGAGATGCTCGAGCGGGCCCCGCACGTGACGGTCGCCCAGCTGCGCGCCTTCGCGCACCGGCGCCGGGCGAGGCTGCTCGCGGACGCCGAGGAGCGCCGCCGCAGGGCGGCGCGCAAGCACCGGACCGTGTGGGTCGAACCGGCCGAGGACGGTCTGGCCTGGGTGCACGCCCTGCTCGACGCCCCCGTGGCCCGTGCCGTCGAGGACCGTGTCGAACGGCTGGCCGGGACGGTGCTGGCCGCGGAGCGGCAGCGGGTCCCGGACGGGCTGCAGGCGAGGCCGGGCACCGGGCCGGAGGACCGGGAGCAGAGGTCTGCCGGTGAGGTGCGCGCGGACGTGCTGGCCGATCTGCTCCTCGACGGCGAGCTGCCGGAGCGCTCCGGGGTGCCTCGGGGGATCCGTGGCCGGGTGTGCGTGACGGTGCCGGTCGGGATCCTCCTCGCTCCGGACGCCGCCGCAGGGTGGACGAGCTCACCGGCGAGCGGGGCCGCTGCGGAGCTGGAGGGCTACGGGCCCATCGGCGCGGAGGTGGCGCGCCGGCTGGCCGCCGGTGCCGGCTCCTGGCACCGGCTGCTGACGCACCCGGTCAGCGGGGTCGTCCTGGAGCACGACCGGAGCGTGTACGCCGTGCCGGCCGACCTGCGCCGTCATCTGCGGGTGCGGGACGACACCTGCCGCTTCCCCGGCTGCCGCCGGCCGGCCGGCGGCGCGGACGTGGACCACACCGTCGCGTGGGAGGACGGTGGGACCACCGGCGCGTCGAACCTGGCGCACCTGTGCCGGCACCACCACCTGGTCGAGCACCGGGGCGGCCCCCTCGGGCAGTGGTCGGTGCGCCGCGTCCCCGGTCCGGGCGGTGCGAGGGACCCGGGGGTGCTGGAGTGGCGGTCGCCGTCGGGGGTCGTGCGCCGCACCGTCCCGGAGACGGCCGGACCGGAGGCGAGCCGCGTCCTGGATCCCGGCGGGCCGCCGGGAGGCCGTCCCGGCGGAGGGCGAGCAGGGCACGGCACCGATTCCGCTCTGCCCGGGACGGCGGCGGGTGCATCCCACCGTACCGGCGCGGACGATCACCCGCCGTTCTGAGTGCCGAGGCCGTCCGGAGGTCACGGCACAGCAGGTCGGTGCCGGGTCCGTCGCCGGCCCGACGGCGCACCGCGGCACCCCCTCAGCACGCCTGTGGCAGAAGCCCCCGGGTCACCGCCGGGCCCGGACCGTCACCAGGAGGGCAGCGCGGGCAGCGGCCCGTCGGCCTCCACGTTCTCCGTCTCGCCGCGGGCCAGCCACTCGAGCAGCCCCTCACGGTCGGACTCGACGCGCAGGGCGCCGTCACCGACGACCCACTCGTCGCGCTCCTCGGTCACCAGGGTCATGCCCGGGGCGCCCTTGGCGCGCATCGTCCGCACCGCGGCCTCGAGGGCGTTGAGCAGGGAGTCCGGGTCGGCCTCCTCGATCGTCCAGGCGGTGTCGAGGTCGTGGTGGTGGACGACGACCTCGGCGATGCGCAGGGCAACGAGCGAGGTCGCCGGGACGGGCTTGCCGTGCAGGTCCACCTCCTCGACCACGATCTCGCCGCTGAGGCGCTGGGCCTGCTCGGCGAAGTACGCCGCGGACTCCCGGGCCTCGCGGACGAGCTCCGCGCGGGGCAGGGCGGCGAGCTCGGCGATCTCCTGCGCCCGTGCCTCGGGCGAGGGGTAGACGCTCTTCTGCTCCCCCGTCGTGACCCAGTCGATCAGGTTCACGAGCCGGCGGCCGTTGGACGCGAGGTGGGCGACGACGTCGGCACGGGTCCAGCCCTCGCACATGGAGGGAGAGGTCAGCTCGTCCTCGGAGAGCGACTCCACGGTGGCGAGGTAGGTCTCCGTCTCGCGGTCGAGGCGTTGCAGGTCCGAGTGCAGTCGTGCGGGATTGATCATGCGTTCACCCTAGCGGCGGGCCGTGGGACGAGCCACGGACGGTGGACCCCTGATCGATACCGGCTCCGTCCGAATGCCCGTCGTGCCGCAGGGACGGTGGCACGGGCACTCGGTCGAACGCCCGCTGCGCAGCACGTCGGCGGGTCTCGGAGAGGGTCCCGAAGGGCTCGAGGAGCAGTTCGTCGCCCGTCGCCCGGCGCCGTCGCGACCACGTCCCCGCGATCCGCCCGCCGGCCACGACCGTCGGGCGGAACACTCCGTTGCCCCCGGGCACGATCCGGCGCGCGTGGGCCGGGGCCAGCACGTGGGAACGGTCCCCGTAGCCGAGGACGAACTCGTCGAAGGGCGGCAGCAGGAGCACCCGCGAGGCGCGCCGCGTGCTTCCGGGCAGCGCCGCGAGGACCTCGGGGGCGCACCACAGCAGCCGCCCCCGGCGGTCCCGGACGGCGACGACGTCGTCGATCACGGCCGCCGCGGCGCGCACGGTGGCCCGGGGCAGGGCCGCCCACCGGGCCGCCTCCTCCACGGCGACGGGACCGTGGCTGCGCAGGTACCGGCGGATCCAGCGCACGACGACGGGAGGCACCTCCGCGGCGGGCGGCGTCACCGCGGGAAACGCTCCCGTCGTGGACCGGCCCGCAGCGTCCGGCCGTGGTGCTGAGCTCGTCCCCGTCGCGCCCGGCCCCCGCGCTGAGGCCGTCCCGACAGGGCCCTGGTCCGGGGCGGGGATCATCCCGGCCGGCCTCGATGTGCCTGCGGGCTCCTCCGGCTCCGGGCCGTTCCCTCCGGGCGGGAGCCACTGCTCCACGGGCACGACGAGCTGGTCCCGTCCGTCGCCCGTGAGCGGGCCGAAGCACAGCGTCGCGTCCAGGTGCAGCGCGAGCATGAGGTGGTAGGCGAGGCCCGGGACGCCCAGCAGCCCGGCCTCCTCCCACGCGGCGTGCAGCCGCTCCCGCGGTTGCGGCCCGTGCTGCAGGGCGCCGAGTGCGGCCTCGCGCGCCGGCTCCAGGCGCTCGGCGATGCCCAGGTCCCGGCGCCGCGCCGCCGTGGAGGCCTCGGTCCGCGGCCCGAGCACGGCCAGCCACGCGCGCAGCTCCTCGCCCGGGACGAGGTGCAGCGTCCCGCGCATCGGCCAGGTGCGGACGATCCGGGCGTCGTCGAAGGCCTCCCGCACCCCGGCGGAGCCGCCGGACCGGCGCAGCCCCACCGAGACGAGAGCGCCTGGCAGGTCCTGGGCCTGCACCGCGCCGAGCCTCCGGACGACCTCGTCCGGAGAGAGCTGTCCGGGCTCCGCCAGCCCGTGCGCGAGCAGCCGGGCCAGGCCGATCTCCCGGTCGGTGAGGACGGGCAGGTCGGGCTCGGCGGGGCCCACCGCATCCCCGGCGTCCACGGCGTCCCCGGCGGTCATCCGAGGGCCTTGCCGCGCTGCTCGGGCAGGGCGAACGCCGCCGCCGCCGCCACGAGGAACGCCGCGCCGAACGCGGCGAACACCACGATGAGGTCGTACTGCTCGCCGCCCAGGACCAGCAGCGGGGGCACCGACAGCGGCGCCAGGATCGACGCGATGCGTCCGAAGGCGGCCGCCGCGCCGGTGCCCGTGCCGCGCACCGCCGTCGGGTAGAGCTCCGGGCCGATCGCGTAGAGCGCTCCCCAGGCGCCGAGGTTGAAGAAGGACAGCGCCATCCCGGAGGCGATCACCTGCCAGGGCTGCACGACCGTGCCCATCGAGGCGATGCCGAACAGCAGCGCGCTCGCGGCCGAACCGCCCAGGAAGGACGCCAGCGTGAGCCGCCGTCCCCAGACCTCGATCAGCCAGGCCGCCGCCGCGTAGCCGGGCAGCTGCGCCAGGGTGATGACCAGGACGTAGCCGAAGGAGCGGGTGAGGGTGAACCCCTGCTGCACCAGCAGCGTCGGCAGCCAGGTGAACGCCCCGTAGTAGGCGAAGTTGATGCAGAACCACACCGTCCACAGCGCGGCGGTCCGCCCGCGCAGGGCCGGCCCCCAGATCCCCGCCTCGGCCGAGGGCCGATCCGCCCCGGGCAGGGCCGACGCGCCGGGCTCCGGCGCACCGGAGTCCACGGTGCCGCGGTCCCGGCCGCGGGACCGTGCCGTTCCGCGCCAGGCCACCGGGCGCGCCTGCTCGAACAGCCGGACGGCCGCCTCCGCCTCCTCCGTGCGCCCGGTCCTCTCGAGGAAGCGCACCGACTCCGGGAGGCTCCACCGCACGACGACGGCCCACACCGCGGGGACCAGCCCGATCACCAGCGCCCAGCGCCAGCCGTCCGGGGAGGCCGGCACCACGAAGTAGCCGACCAGGGCGGCCAGGATCCAGCCCACCGCCCAGAACGACTCGAGCCACACCACGACCCGCCCGCGGATCCGGCGCGGTGCGTACTCCGCCACCAGCGTGGAGGCCACGGGCAGCTCCGCACCGAGACCCAGGCCCACGACGAAGCGCAGCACGATCAGCACGGCCACGGACCCCGCCAGCGACGAGGCCCCCGTGGCCAGGCCGTACACGAGCAGGGTCAGTGCGAACACCTGCCGGCGCCCGAGCCGGTCGGCCAGCAGCCCGCCCAGGCTCGCACCGACCGCCATCCCCACGAACCCGATCGAGGCCAGCAGCGACAGCTCGCCCGAGCCCAGCCCCCACTGCTGGGCGAGCGCGGCCATGACGAACGAGACCAGGCCCACGTCCATCGCGTCCAGCGCCCAGCCCACCCCCGAGCCGACGAGCAGCCGGCGGTGCTGCGTGGTGAAGGGCAGGCCGTCCAGGCGCTCGGCCCGGGTGCGGACGCGGGCGCCGCCGGGCCGCGGGGTCTCGTGCATGCTCCGGTCCTTCCCGTGGCGCCGCTGCGCGCCCGGCTCGTCCGCACCCCGGTTCCGCGGACCCCGTTGTGCTGCTCCCAGTTCCTGCCCCAACTCTAGGGGCACGCACGCAGCGGCCGCGATGCGCCCCGACGACGGTGCGGCCGCGTCACCGAGCCTCGACGAGGGCCACCGGCACGCACCCGGACCGTAGACTGGCCCGGTTCCTGTCCCGCCCGGCGAGGGAGCTCCCTGTGTCCACGGTCGCCCTGTACCTCGTCGTCGTCTTCGCGGCCGGCGCCCTCGCCGCCGCGGTGCGGCTGCCCCCGCTGATCGGCTTCCTCGCCGCGGGCTTCGTGCTCAACGCCATGGGCACCCCCGAGATGCCGGGCCTGGACCGCGCCGCCGACGTCGGGGTGACCCTCATGCTGTTCGGCATCGGCCTGAAGCTGGACGTCCGCTCCCTGCTCCGCAAGGAGGTGTGGGGCACCGCGGGGATCCACATGGTGCTCAGCTCGGCGCTCGCCGCCGGCTTCCTCGGCCTGCTCGCCCTGGTGCACCTCGAGCTCCCCGGGGACACGGCCCGGGCGCTGCTGCTGGCCGGCTTCGCCCTGTCCTTCTCCTCGACCGTGCTGGTGTTCAAGGTGCTCGAGGAGCGCAGCGAGACGACCTCCCTCTACGGACGGGTCGCGATCGGCATCCTCGTCATCCAGGACGTCGCCGCCGTCGCGTTCATCACGGCGACGAGCGGGCACCCGCCGAGCCCCTGGGCGTTCGCGCTGCTGCTCCTGCTGCCGGGCGCGTGGCTGTTCCGGCGGGTGTGGGAGCGGCTCGGCCACGGCGAGCTGCAGGCCCTGTTCGGGATCGTCATGGCCCTGGTGCCCGGCTACATCGCCTTCACCGCGGTCGGGCTCAAGGGGGACCTCGGCGCCCTGCTCGTCGGCGCGCTGCTGGCCTCGCACCCGAACGCGAGCGAGCTGTCCCGGCGGCTGTTCACCGTGAAGGACCTGCTGCTCGTCGCCTTCTTCGTCTCGATCGGCTTCCACGGCATGCCGACCACCGAGATGGTCCTCATGGGCGCGGCGCTGCTGGCCCTGCTGCCCGTCCAGGCCCTGCTGTTCGTGTGGCTGCTGTGGGCCTTCGGCCTGCGCCGGCGCACCTCCCTGCGCGCCGGCCTGGCCCTGGCCAACTACTCGGAGTTCGCGCTGATCGTCGGCGCCATCGGCGTCTCCACCGGGATGCTGGTCGAGGACTGGCTCGTGATGCTCTCCGTGGCGGTCGCCCTCAGCTTCGTGGTCTCCACGCTCGTCAACCGGCGCGGCTCGGCCCTGACCGGCCGGCTCGTCCGGTGGCTGCCCGAGCACCCGGACCACCGGCTGCACCCCGAGGACCGGCCCATCGACATCGGCCACGCCGAGGTGCTCGTGCTCGGCATGGGCCGGGTCGGCCAGGCCGCCTACCGGGAGTTCGCCGAGGAGCACGGCTACACGGTCGTCGGCATCGAGAACTCCACGGACCGGGTGGAGCGGCTGTGCGCGGCCGGCCTCGACGTGCAGGAGGCCGACGCCACCGACCAGGAGTTCTGGGAGCGCGTGATCGCGACCGGTCACGTGCGCATCGCCGTGCTGGCCATGCCCTTCCACGGCTCCAACCTCGTGGCCCTCGAGCAGCTGACGGCCGGCGGCTTCTCCGGCGCCGTCGCGGCCGTGGCCCAGTACGACGACGAGGTGCAGGAGCTGCGGGCCCGCGGCGTGCGCACCGTGTTCAACCTCTACAGCGGCGCCGGCATCGCCCTGGCCTCCGAGACGCTCGAGTCCCTGGGCGAGCGGGACGCCGACGGCTGAGCAGGCGCCCGCTCAGCACCCCGCGGCCGGCTCCCGGACCCGCACCCGCCGGAGGAGCTTCGCGAGCTCCTCCGTCCACAGCACCAGCGAGGCCGCGCCGACGGCCAGCACCCAGTGGGCCGGTTCGAGGGGACGCGTGCCGAAGGCCGCCTGCAGCGGCGGCAGGTGCACCACCAGCACCTGCAGCCCGGCACCGAGCAGCAGCGCCGCCCACAGCCACCGGTTCGTGAACAGCCGGTGGAACGCGCTGCTGGTCCCGGAGCGGGAGTTCAGGGCGTTGAACAGCTGCGCCAGCACCAGCGTGGTGAAGGACGCGGTGCGGGACAGCTCGAGCGACTCGTGGCCCGCCACGAGCCCGCCCGGCAGCAGCACGTCCAGGGTGAGCAGCGCGGCCCCCGCCATGACCAGCCCGACCCGGCCGACCCGAAGCCACATCGCCCGGTCGAGTATCCGGTCCCCGGGGCGCCTCGGCGGCCACGATCGTCGCGTAGTCGTCGTCGCCCAGCACCATCCGTCCGGCCTGCTTGGTCACCTCCGTGCCCGTGATGCCCATGGCCACACCGATGTCGGCGGCCTTGAGCGCCGGCGCGTCGTTGACGCCGTCACCGGTCATCGCCACCACGTGGCCGTCCGCCTGCAGGGCCGCGACGATGCGCAGCTTGTGCGCCGGAGCCACCCGGGCGAAGACGGCGGTGCCGCGTGCCGCCGCCACGAGCTCCTCGTCGGTCAGGGCGTCGAGCTGCGCGCCGGTGAGCACGGGTCCGCCGGGCGGTGCGATCCCGAGGTCGGCCGCGATCCGGCCCGCCGTCGCGGGGTGGTCGCCGGTGATCATGACGGTGCGCACCCCGGCGGCGCGCGCCCGGGCGACGGCGGCCCCGGCCTCCTCCCGCGGCGGGTCGATGATCCCCGCCGCGCCCAGCCAGACGAGGTCGTGCTCGAGGCCGTCCCCGGCCGGGGCGTCGAGCACGCCCGATCCTGCCGGGGCCTCCTCCCCCGTGCCGGGCAGGCACCGCGCCGCCACGGCCAGCACCCGGAACGCCTCGGCCGAGAGGGCCTCGGCCGCCCCTGCCGCCGCCGCGCGCCGCGCCGCGTCGAGGGGTTCGACCGCGTCCCCGACCAGCACGCCGCTGCACCGGGCGAGCAGCTCGTCCGGGGCGCCCTTCGTGAACAGCCGGCGCTCACCGGTTCCGGTCTCCTCGTCCACGACCGACATCATCCGCCGCTCGGAGGTGAAGGGGACCTCGGCGAGCCGGCTGAAGCCCGCCGCCGCGTCGGCGGCGCCCGGCAGCTTCGGCAGCGCGGCCAGGAACGCCGCCTCGGTGGGGTCCCCCTGGGCCGTCCACTGCCCGCCCGAGCCGTCGAGCTGGGCGTTGTTGGCCCGGGCCCCGCCGACGAGCACCGCCCGCGCCTCCGCCAGGACCGGGGCGTGCGCGCCGGACACGACCCTCGCACCGCCCTCGGGCCCGTAGCCGGTCCCCGACAGCGCCGCCGTCCCGGAGGCCGTCACGACGCGCGTGAGCGTCATCTCGTTGCGGGTGAGCGTCCCCGTCTTGTCGGAGCAGATCACGGAGGCGGCGCCGAGGGCCTCGACCGAGTGCAGGTCCTTGAGCACCGCGTTGCGCCGCGCCATCGCCCGCACCCCCAGCGCCAGCACGAGCGAGAGGATGGCGGGCAGCCCCTCGGGCACCGCCGCCACGGCCAGCGACACCCCGAGCAGCAGCACGGTCACGAGGTCCCCGGGCCCCGAGACCCCGTGCACGAGCACCACCGCGACCATGACGACGACGGCCACCGCCACCACGAGCAGGCCCAGCGACCGGGAGACCGCCGCGATCTCCTTCTGCAGCGGGGTCTCCTCGGCGCGGGTGCGCTCGAGCATGTCCGCGATGGCGCCCATCTCGGTGGCCGGACCCGTGCCCGTCACGACCGCCCGTCCCACGCCCTGGGCCACGGCCGTGCCCCTGTAGACCATGTCGGTGCGGTCGCCCAGCACCGCCGGGGCGGCCAGGACCGCGGGGTCCTTCAGCTCCGCCTCCGACTCGCCGGTGAGGGAGGCCTCCTGCACCCGCAGCGCCGCCGCGCTGAGCAGGCGGGCGTCCGCGCCCACCGCGTCCCCCTCGGCCAGGACCAGGAGGTCCCCCGGGACCAGCTCCGCCGAGGGGACGGTCGTGAGCCGGCCGTCGCGCAGCACGGTGGAGCTCGCCGCGGTCAGCTCCGCCAGGGCGGCCACGGCGTCCTCCGCCCGGACCTCCTGCACGAGCCCCAGCACGGCGTTGAGCAGCACCACCACCGCGATCACGAGCGCGTCCACGGGCAGCCCCCGCGCGCCCTCGACCGCCCACGCGCCCAGGGAGACGACGATCGCGACCAGCAGCAGGATCACCAGAGGATCGCGGAAGCGTGCGAGCAGGCGCCGCCACAGCGGCACGGGCGGCACGGGGCGCAGCTCGTTGGGACCGTAGCGGGCGAGCCGGGCCGCCGCCTCGGCGCCGCTCAGGCCGCGCTCGGGGTCCGTGCCCAGCTCCGCGAGCACCTCGTGCGCCGGGCGGAGGGAGGGATCGGGGACGCGGGGACCGGTCTCGACAGCCACGTCCCCATTGTGCGCCGGGGGCGGCCGTCGTGCCCCCGGCCCGTCCCCCGCCCGTGCCGTGGCCGCGCCCACGGCCGGGGCCGGGCGTCGCACCGCCGGGACGCCGTCCCGCCGTGGGCGCCGTCCCGCCCCACGCCCGCCACCCGCCGCGCAGCGCGTCACCGGCCCTCCGGCGGCCCGGCGGTAGGCTCGCGGGCATAAGGGTCCGGATCGACCGCTACCTGCTCAACGTGGCGGGGCCCCGCCGCACGCCCGCACTCAACCGGCACCTCGCCTACCTGCTGGCCCTCGTGGCGGGCGTGCTCAACTCGGTGGGCTTCGTCGCGGTGGCCGTCTACACGTCCCACATGACCGGGCTGACCGCCATGGTCGCCGACCACCTCGTGCTGGGCGACCTCCGCCTGGTGCTCGCGGGGCTGCTCGCCCTGGTCGCCTTCACGGCCGGGGCCGCCTGCTGCGCCCTGATGTTCAACTGGGCCCGGCGGCGTCGGCTGCACAGCCGCCTCGCCAACGTGCTGCTGCTCGAGGGGCTGCTCATGCTCCTGTTCGGCCTGCTCGCCGAGTCGCTGACGTGGGCCCACCGCGACCTGCTGTTCATCCCGGTGCTCGCCTTCACGATGGGACTGCAGAACGCCGTGATCACCAAGATCTCCGGGGCCACCATCCGCACCACGCACGTGACGGGGATGATCACCGACATCGGCATCGAGCTCGGCAAGTTCGCCTACCGCAACCGGCTCCCGGCCTCGGACCCCGTGACCGGAGACGCGGCCAAGCTGCGGCTGCTCGCCGCGCTCGTGGGCCTGTTCTTCGCCGGCGGGGTGCTGGGTGCGCTCGGCTACCTCGCCGTGGGGTTCCCGGTGCTCGTGCCCACGGCCCTGACGCTGCTCGTGGCGGCGTGGCGCCCCCTCGCCGCCGACCTGGGTCTGCGCCGGCCGCGCCCGCCGCGTCCGTCCCGCGCCTGAGGCCGCGGCGCACCGCGCGGCCGTCTCCTCCCGGCAGGGACCCGGCCGCCCGCACCGGCCGGGCACGGGCCCGGGCGTCCATGCCCGAGCCCGGCGTGGCCCCGGCACGGGCCCCCGAGCCTTCCCCCGGCCCGGCGTGGCCCCGGCACGGGCCCCCGAGCCTTCCCCCGGGCCCGCAGGCGCTCACACCCCGGGCTGGAGCGCCTTCGCCAGCCGCACGAGCCGCCCGAGCTCCCGGACCGGCTCCTCGCCGGACCGCCCGGCCTGCTCCGCGGCGGCCACCGCCACCCGCACGACCGCCCACGCGCGCACCCGGTCGGGGTCGGCGCCCGCCGCGAGCGCGAGCGCCTCCGCCCGGTCCGCCAGCTCCCCGGGTCGCGGTCCGCGGGGATCGTCCCCGGGCGGCCACAGACCGGGCACGAGCGCCCACTCGACGGTGGCCAGCCGGGGGCGGGCCCGCACGGCCAGCCACGGGGCCCGGTCCGCCGCGCGAACGGCGGCGGGAACCAGGTCCCCGGGCAGCAGCGCGGTGTCCAGGAGATCGCGTCGCAGCCGTCGCAGCGCGGTCGCCGCCTGGAGCCGGAACCGGCGGGGGAAGCGGGCGTCGAGCTCCGTGCCGTCCTCCAGGCGCGCCGACCACTCCGCCGCGAACGCCGACAGCGGCGGGAACGGCGGGCGCGGCGGCCGGGCCAGTCCGGCCACGAGCTCCCCGAGCACCCGGCACGCCTCGTCCCCGCGCAGCGACCCCAGGTCCCGGTCCCGGGTCCGCTCGACCAGCAGCACGCCCGCGGCCGGGTCGGCGCGCAGCAGCCGCACGGTGCCCCGGCCGTTCCACTGCCGCAGCGCCAGGTGGTCGTGCCCGTCGCCGGGCCGCGGCCGCAGGACGCGCAGCTGCGCCGGCTCCCCCGCCTCGGTGCGGACGGGCTGGACGAGGGCGTCGTCGTCGGGCACGGGCGGACCGTCCGGGAGGAGCTGCCACGCGGAGCGGCGGGCAGCGGCGACCTCCACGGCGCGGGCGGCCCGGGTGCCGTCCGCGGCGGGTCTTCCGGTCTCGTGCGTCACACCGACCATTGTGGCCCCGTGCCGCGTTCGCGTCCCGGGGACCGCGAGCGGCGCGGGGCCGGACCGGCGCGCGGCATTCGCTAGACTGCGAGCGCCCAGCCCAGCGGAGGAACGAGGACAGCCCGCCCGTGAACGACTTCCTGTTCGCCTCCGCGCTCACGCTGTTCGCGGGGCTGGCCACGGGCGCCGGCAGCCTCCTCGCCCTGACCACCCGCCGCACGGACGCCAAGTTCCTCTCGGTCAGTCTGGGCTTCTCCGCGGGCGTGATGATCTACGTGTCGCTCGTCGAGATCTTCGTCAAGGCGCAGGACTCGCTCGTGGCGGTGCTCGGCGCCCGCGCGGGTGCGTGGGCCACGGTGGGCGGATTCTTCGGCGGGATCCTGCTGATCGCGGTGATCGACCGGCTCGTGCCCGCCCGCGCGAACCCGCACGAGTACCCGCACGACGACGACGGGCGCAGCCGCCGGCTGATGCGCATGGGCACGATGACGGCCCTGGCGATCGCCCTGCACAACTTCCCCGAGGGGTTCGCGACCTTCGTCGTGGCGATGCAGGAGCCCTCCCTGGCGATCCCCGTGGTCGTGGCGATCGCCCTGCACAACGTCCCGGAGGGGGTGGCCGTGTCGGTGCCGATCCACCACGCCACCGGCAGCCGGCGGAAAGCCTTCCAGTGGTCGTTCCTCTCCGGCCTGGCCGAGCCGGTGGGCGGGATCCTCGGCTACCTGCTGCTGCGCCCGTTCATGACCGACACCGTCTTCGGGGTCGTCTTCGCCGGCGTCGCGGGGATCATGGTGTTCGTCTCCCTGGACAAGCTCCTGCCCACGGCCCGGGAGTACGGCGAGCACCACCTGTCGATCTACGGTCTGGTCGCCGGCATGGGGGTCATGGCGCTGAGCCTGCTGCTGTTCCTCTGACCGGTGCGGTGCCCCGGGCACCGGGCCCGGTGCGGGCGGGCGCCCGGGAGGCGACGCCGGTTCGGGCGGCTCCGCGGACGACCACCCCGGGTCAGGCGGGCCCCCGGTCGTGGACGAGCCGGCCGCGCCACCAGGTCCTGCTGATCCCGATCCCCGCCAGCTCCTCCTCCGCCACGGTGAACGGGTCCCGGTCCGGGACCACGAAGCTCGCCTCGTGGCCCGGGCGGATGCTCCCGAGCCCGGGCAGCGCGGCGACCGCGGCCGCACGGCCCGTGTAGAGCTCGAGCGCCTGCCCGACGCTGAGGCACTCCCGCCGCCCGAAGTCCCCGCCCCCGTGGTCCCGGCGGCGCACCGCCGCGGCCACCGAGAGGAAGACGTCGTCCGCGCGGGCCCACGCGGTGGTCGGCGCGTCGGAGGCCAGCGCCGCGTGCCGCAGCCGCTCGTGGAGGGACCGGAGGGGGTAGGCGTGCTCCCGCTGGTCCGGTGCGAGGGCGGCGTCGTACGCGTCGTGCTCGGCGTAGAAGAAGATGCTGTGGCTGACCACACCGAAGACCATCCGCGCGGTGGCCATCCGCTGCAGCACCGGGGCGGGCACGAGGGTCGCGTGCTCGATCCGCACCGACGGGTGCTCGCCCATCCACGGCTCGAGGTCCCCCAGCAGCTCGACCACGTGCCCGACCGCCCGGTCCCCCATGGCGTGGACGGCCACCTGCACGCCGTTGCGGCGCGCCCACGCGACCGCCGCCAGCAGGTCCTCGTCGGTGCAGGTCCGCATCCCGTGGCTGCACGAGTCGGGGTACGGCCGGTCCGTCCAGGCGGTGCGGTTCGAGAAGGCGCCGTCCAGGAAGAGCTTCGTGCCGGCCACCGTGATCTCGCCGCGGCGGTCCTGCGCGGTCAGCTCCGGCAGCCCGCCCGGCCGCCAGCCGAGGAACACCCCGGTGCGCGGGCGCCACCCCTGCTGCCGGGCCTCCCGGAGCAGGCCGAGCGCGTCGTCGGCGAAGTCGCCGAAGCACTCCACGAGGCCCACGATGCCCTGGGCCAGGAAGTGCCGGTCCAGGGCCACGAGGCGGCGGACCATCTCCGCCCGGTCCGGTTCGGGGACCAGCCGCGCCACGGACTCCACCGCCGCCAGCTCGACGAGCTCCCCCGTGAGCTCCCCGTCGGCGTCCCGCCCGTAGTGACCGTGCTCCGGGTCGGGGCTGTTCCGGTCCAGTCCCGCCAGGCGCAGGGCCGCGGAGTTGCACACGCCGCTGTGCCCGTCGGCGCGGCGCACGAGCACGGGCTGGCCGGCCGAGACCGCGTCCAGCGCCCGCCGGGTGGGCGGACCGTCCGGCCAGCGGGTCTCGGCGTAGCCGAAGCCGGTGATCCAGGCCTCCGGGTCCGCCCCGGCCGCCGGGTGCGCCCGCAGCGCCGCGACGAGGTCGGCGCACGAGCCCACGGCCGGCGGCAACAGCGGGACGCTGTCGGCGAGCACCGCCATGAACATCGGGTGGGTGTGCACGTCGAGCAGGCCGGGCAGGACGGTCGCACCGCCCAGGTCCGTGCGCGGCAGGCCCGCGGGCACCTCCTCGTCCGGGCCCGTCCACGTGAAGTGCCCGTCCTCGACGACGAAGGCGCTCACGAAGTCCTCCGGCCCCGTCCCCGTGAAGACCTTGCCGTTGACGAAGGCGCGGGCCCCCGGAGGGCCCGCGGCGGCGCCGGGGGCGCTGTCGGGGAGGCCCGGGTGCTCCCCTCGGGGGGTCCCGGCCGTGCTGTCGGTGCCGTTCATGTCCGTCCTTCCGTTCCGGCCTGCCCGGCGGATCCTACCCGGGGGTCGTCCCGTCGCCGCCGGCAGCCGGGCTCCCGGGCAGCAGGCCGGCCGCACGGCCCGCCGCGGCGAACGCCGCCGCGAGATCCGCCCGGCTCGCGTGCGCGTTGAGCCCGCTCGGGCTGGGCAGCGCCCACAGCCGGGCGCCCTCCAGCAGCTGCTCCTGCGGGCCCAGCACGGCCCTCGGCTCGGCGAAGGCGTGCCGGTAGGCCGTCACGCCGGCGACCGCCACGACGGCCGGGCGGTGCTCCGCCACGATGCGGGCCAGGCGCTCGCGGCCCGCCACGAACTCCTGCGGGTCCAGCTCGTCCGCCCGCGCCGTGGCCCGCTCCACGAGGTTGGTGATCCCGATGCCGCGGGCCACCACGTGCGCCCGGTCGGCCGCGGTCATCCCGGCCGAGCAGTCGACGAGGTGGCCGGTGAGCCGGGCCTCGTGCAGCGCCGGCCAGAACCGGTTGCCGGGGCGGGCGAAGTGCGCCTGCGTCGCGGCGGCCCACAGGCTCGGGTTGATCCCGCACACCAGCAGCCGCAGACCGGGGCCGAGCAGGTCGGGGAGCGTGGTCCCGCGGGCCGCCTCGAGCTGCGCACGGGACGGCCGGCCGGGACGGGGAGCGCGCGGGGAGGCCATGCCGTCATGCTAGGCCGTCCTCCCGGCGCGCCGTGGACCGCCCCTGCTCCGGGCCGGCGCTCCGCACCCGCGGGCCCCGCGGGTCCGGCCACCGGCCGTCCGGCGCCCGCAGGGTCGTCCGGGTCCCGCCCCGCGTGCGGCTACGGTGGGGCCGTGCCCGAGACCCACGACGCCCTGACGGTCCCCGTCCCCTCCGCGGCCGGCCCCGGACGGCTGCTCGTCTCCCCCGCCCTCGACGACGACGGGTCGCCGCGTCCGCATCCGCGCGCCGTGCTGTGGCTGGGCCACGGCGCCGGCGGCGGGTCCGGCGCCCCCGACCTCACGGCCCTCGCCGAGGGCCTGCCCGGGCACGGGATCACCGTGGTGCGCCACGAGCAGCCGTGGGTGGTGGCCGGCCGCCGGGTCGCACCCCGTCCCGCCGCCCTCGACGCCGGGTGGCTCGCCGCCGCCCCCGGCGTCGCCGAGCTGGCGGGCGGACGCCCCGTGGTCGCCGGTGGGCGCAGCGCCGGCGCCCGCGTCGCCTGCCGCACGGCGGGGACCACCGGCGCGGCCGCGGTCGTGTGCCTGGCCTTCCCCCTCCATCCGCCCGGCCGTCCGGAGCGCGGCCGGGCGGAGGAGCTGCTCGGTCCCGACGTTCCCGTGCTCGTGCTCCAGGGCACCCGCGACCCCTTCGGCTCGGCCGACGAGGTCACCGCGGCCGCCGGTGACACCGCCGGCCGCGTCGAGGTGCTCCCCGTGGACGGCGCCGACCACGCCCTGCGCACCGGCCGTCGCGCCGCCCTCGGCGCCGAGGGCGTCGCGGACCTGCTGTGCCGGGCCGTCGAGGAATTCGTGGCCGCCGCTGCCGGCCCCTGAGCACGGGGTCGGCGACCGGCCGTGCCCCCTTGCGGATTCACGGTCCGTCAGTACTCTGACGATAGTCCGAGCCGCAGCACCCGCGGCCCGGCGCACGCCACCGCGGCCCGCACTCCCCCCGACGGCCCTGCAGGGCCCCGAGCACCAGGACGGCACCCCATGAGCACCTCGCCCAGCACCGGCGCACCCTCCGAGACCCCCGGGGACGCCGGCGGACCGCCCGCCACGGTGGTCGACCTCACTGCTGGACCCGCCCAGATCACCCCGCTGGAGGTGGACGGGGAGACGCGCTACGCGCTCGACCTGCCGTCCGAGCACCTCGACGACGACGACCTCGAGAGCCTCGCCGTGGCCCTGCACGCCACGCACTCCGGGCAGGCCGTCCTCGTCGACCTGGAGGACTACGCCGGCGCGGAGGAGGACGCGGCGTCCGGGGAGGACGCGGCGCCCGGGGAGGACGCGGCACCCGGGGAAGAACCCGGGCTCCGGGGAGCACGCGGCACCCGAGGAGGACACCGGCCCGCGGTGAGCCCTGCGGGTCTGGCCGAGCCGCCTCCTCGGGGTATACCGTAAGCACACTGGCGAATCCGACCGGTTCGCCCCCTGTCCGCCCGACCCCGAAGGAGAAGCCATGAGCACCGAGGTCGAGAAGACCGTCGTCGTCGACGTCCCCCTCGCCACCGTGTACGACCAGTGGACGCAGTTCGAGGAGTTCCCGCACTTCATGAGCGGGGTCGAGAGCGTCCGCCAGCTCGAGGACGACCGCCTGGAGTGGGTCGCCGAGATCGGCGGCGTGCGCCGGCAGTGGCAGGCGCGGATCCTCGAGCAGGTCCCCGAGCGCAAGGTCGCGTGGGCCGCCACGGAGGGCGCCACCAACGCCGGGGCCGTGACCTTCGAGGACGCCGGCGAGGGCCGCACGCGCGTGCACCTCGAGCTGGCGTACGAGCCGGAGGGCCCGGTCGAGAAGGCCGGGGACGCCCTGGGCGTCATCGGCTCCCGCGCGGAGAAGGACCTCGAGCGCTTCAAGGCCTTCATCGAGGACGAGGGCTACGCGACCGGCGCCTGGCGCGGCGCGATCCGCCCCGGGGCCGCCCCCGGTGCGCCCGACGTGCGCGACGCCGCGGCCTCCCGGGGCGACGACGGCGGGGCCGGGATCTCCGGCAAGGCCGTGGCCGCCGGAGCCGCCGCCGCGGCGGCCGTCGCCGGTGCGGCCGCCGTGGCCGCCCGCGCCAAGGACTCCGGCGACGACGAGCCGGTCACCCTGGAGGCCCCCCGCGAGACGCCGGCCGCGCCGGTCTCCGGGCAGACCGAGATCTCCCGCGAGGTCCCGGTGCCGGGCGAGCGCTCCACGGGCGAGGCCACCCAGCCGCCGACCGCCTACGACGCCGCGTCGCCGGTGGAGGAGCCCGCCACCGAGCGGATCGACCCCGTGACGGACCGCCCCGTCGAGGGCGGGGACCGCCCCGCCGGTCCCCGCTGACCAGCCGCACCAGCAGCACCGCGAGCCCCCCGCCGGTCCTCCCGGCGGGGGGCTCGCGCGTCGCCCGGGGCGCCCCGGCCCCGGTCCGCGGCGGACCCGGTCCGAGCCCTCCGGCACGTCCGGCCCGGGATTTGACGTGATCCCGGCCACGCCGCACGGCCATCCCGGTTCTCATGCATCAACATGGAAGTACCCCCCATGGAAAGGCACCCCATGAGCGAGAACACGGCTCTCGTCCCCCGCCCGCACTGGGCCACCCACCAGGAACGGACCGATCCCGACACGGTCACCAACTACCGGGAGCTGCCCGCCCGGTCCGTCGCCGGCGTCTCCCCGGTCGTCCTCCTCGAGACCTGGGAGGTCATCAGCTCCCGCGACGGCAGCTACGCCCACCGGGACGGCACCGTCCTGCACATCGGCCACGACGCCTGGACCCCCGAGCAGGCGCTCGTGCTGCGCGACCGGATCAGCGAGGCCCTGCGGCTGCTCGGCCGCTGACCGGACCGCCGTGCGTCCGCACCGCGCCGCCCCCACGGCCGCGGTCCGGGCGCACGGTCGCGCTGACCGGCCGCACACACCGGCTCAGGACCCGACCGGAGCGCACTGCCCCTGGAGACTGCCCCAGGCCACCACCCCAGAGCACCACCCCAGGCCACCACCCCAGTACACGGCCTCGATGCCCTCCCTCGATGCACTGCCTCAGCGTGCGACGGTCCGGTGCCCGGCGTCGAGCCGGCGGGTCCAGCCGCGGCCGTCGAGGTGCTCGAGCAGCGGGATCACCACGCGCCGGGTGGTGCCCAGCGCCTGGCGCGCCTGGCTCGTCGTGAAGGGCTGCGGCAGCCGGGCGAGCTCGCGCATCGCCAGCGCCGGCGCCGAGGGCAGCACGACGATGCCGTCGCCCAGCCGCAGCACGCGGCCGGCGCGCTCGAGCGCGGCCAGCTCCCGTGCGCCCAGCCGCAGCGCCGCCAGGTCGTCGGCCTCCGGGGCGCGGAAGGGCTCCGCCGCGAGCCTGTGCTCCAGCCGCAGCGCCGCGTCCTCCAGCGGGCCGAGCTCGTGGCGGCGCCCCGGCACGCGCACCACCCCGCCCTCCTGCTCGAGCCCGGTCCCCTCGAGCACGGGCTCCAGCAGCGCGGCGTCGGGCAGGGCGAGCAGGTCCCGGGCCGCGCCGCGGGACAGGCCGGCCGCCAGCGGGTCGCGCTCGTGCAGCTGCTCGACCGCCGCCCGCAGCCGCTGCCGCCACCCCGCCAGCACCGGCTCGTGGACCCACCAGTCCCCCAGCACCCGCACGCCCTCCGGCGCCCGCTCCGCGGCGAGGCCCAGCCGCCGCAGGTGCGCCGGCTGCACGGCCCCGCGCCGGACCACCTCGACGAGCGCGTCACCGGACGGGTCCATGCGGGCGAGCTGATCGGCGCGGCGGCCCCGGTCCCCGCGTCGGCGCAGCGCCGGCGGATCGGCGTCGAGCACCTGCGCCCCGCCGAGCACGGCGCCCTGGCCGGAGCCGCGCAGGACCACCCGGTCCCCCAGCACCAGCGGCAGGGGGCGGTCCAGGGCCAGCCGGGCGTGGTCGTCGTCGAACGGGCGCAGCCGGACGGGCACCGCCGCCGTGCCGGCGTGCAGCACGAGCTGCTCGGCGACCGCAGGGAAGGCCGGGCCCGAGGTGCGGCGCACGTCCAGCAGCCCCGTGAGCGGCCAGGCGCCGGGGGGGACCAGGGCGTCGCCCCGGTGCACCTCGTCGGCGGCGACCCCGCGCAGGTTCAGCGCCGCCCGGTCCACCGGCTCCAGGCCCGCCCGGTCGGCCCCGCGGCTCTGCAGGCTCCGGACGCCCACCGTCCGCTCCCCGGCGCGGCCGAGCAGCTGCAGCCGGTCCCCGCGCGCCAGGGTCCCCGAGGCGAGCGTGCCGGTGACGACCGTGCCCGCACCGGCCACCGTGAACGCCCGGTCCACCCACAGGCGCAGCCGGCCCGCGGCGGGCGGGGCCGGGACCCGGTCCAGGACGCCGTCGAGCACGGCGCGCAGCTCCTCCAGGCCCGTGCCCTCCGTCGCCGAGACGGTCACCACGGGGGCGTCGTGCAGCCCCGTGCCCGCGAGGTGCGCCCGCACCTGCTCGCGCACGGCGCCGGCCCGTCCGGGGGCGCGGTCGGCCCGGGTGAGCACCACGACCCCGTGCTCGATCCCCAGCGCCGCCACCGCGTCCCGGTGGTCCTCCGACTGCGCCTGCCACCCCTCGTCCACGGCGACCACGAAGAGCACCACGGGGGCCGGGCCGATCCCGGCCAGCATGTTGCCGAGGAACCGCTCGTGCCCGGGCACGTCCACGAACGCCACGTCCCGGCCCGAGGGCAGGGCCGTCCAGGCGTAGCCGAGGTCGATGGTCAGGCCGCGGCGGCGCTCCTCCGCCCACCGGTCGGGCTCCATCCCGGTGAGCGCCCGCACGAGCGTGGACTTGCCGTGGTCGACGTGCCCGGCCGTTGCGACGACGTGCACGCTCAGCCCTCCCCGCCGAGCCCGGCCAGCGCCGTGCGCACGGCCGCGCGCAGCCGGGCGTCGTCGGCCTCGGGCACGCAGCGCAGGTCCAGCAGGCACGCCCCGCCGTGCACGCGCGGCAGCACCGCGGGCTCCCCGGCGCGCAGCGGGGCCGCGGCGGCCTCGGGCAGGCGCACGGCCCACCCGGGCAGCGGCACCCCGGGCGCGCCGCCCCCGCCGACGCGGCCGTCGTGGGCGACGACGGGGGCGCCCACCGCCGCGGCGAGCTCCTCGGCCCGGGCCCGCAGCCGCTCCGGATCGGCGTGCAGGGCGCGGGCCACCGGCGGCGGGCCGCCCGCGAGGGTCGCCTCGAGGGCCGCGAGGGCCAGCTTGTCGGCGCGCACCGCGCGGGCCAGCGGGTGGGCCGCCAGCCGGGCGACGGTCTCGGCCCGGCCCAGCAGGACTCCCGCCTGGGGGCCGCCGAGCAGCTTGTCCCCGCTGACGAGCACGACGTCGGCGCCGTCCTCGAGCGCGGTCGTCACGTCGGGCTCCCCCGGCAGCGCCGGGTCCGGGACCAGCAGGCCGCTGCCGAGGTCCGCCACGAGCGGGACCCCGTGCGCGGCGGCGAGCTCGTGCAGCCCGGCCGTGCCGACCTCCGCGGTGAAGCCCTCGACCCGGAAGTTGCTCGGGTGGACCTTCAGCAGGCACCCGGTGTCCGGGCCGATCGCGCGGGCGTAGTCCTCGGGGTGGGTGCGGTTGGTCGTGCCGACCTCGCGCAGGCGGGCCCCGGTGGAGGCGATCAGCTCCGGCAGCCGGAAGCCGGCCCCGATCTCCACGAGCTCGCCGCGGCTGACCACGACCTCGCGCCCGGCCGCCAGGGCCGTGGTGGCCAGCACGAGCGCGGCCGCCCCGTTGTTGACGACCAGGGCCTCCTCCGCGGCCGGGCAGGCCGCGAGCAGGGCCTCCCGCGCCGCGGTCCCGCGGCGGGAGCGGGCCCCGGTGGTCAGGTCGAGCTCGACGTCGACGTAGCCCGCGGCCGCCGCGAGCGCCTCGCGCGCCGCCGCGGACAGCGGGGCCCGGCCCAGGTTGGTGTGCACGACGACCCCGGTCGCGTTGAGCACCGGGCGCAGCGCCGTGGCGGTCCGCGCGGCCACGGCGGCCCCGACCGCGGCGGCGACCTCCCCGGGGGTGATCTCGCCCCGCCGCGCCCGCTGCTGGGCGGTGTGGACGACGTCCCGCAGGACGTGCTCGCCGAGGCGCTCGCGGGCCCGCTCGACCGCGGGCAGGCCCAGCAGCTGGTCCGTGCGCGGGATCGAGCGCCGCGGGTCGTCCTGGGCCACGGGACCTCCTCGTCGCGGGGCGCGCGGGAGCGCGGGGAGCGGAAGCTGGCGGAGGCGGACGGGAATCGAACCCGCCAGGCCGAGGTTCTCGGCCTCACCGGTTTTGAAGACCGGGGGGCCCACCAGGACCCGGACGCCTCCGCCGTCAATGTAGCACCGGGGCGGGCAGCGCACCGGCGCCCCGGTCCGGGGCGGCCCCGGCCGCCCGCACGCGCCTGCGCCGACGACTGCTTCGGCGGGGTTGCCGCGCCCGCTGCGGCGAACCTCCGGGGCGGGCAGCGCACCGGCGGACCGCCTGCGGTCCGCCGGCACCGGCCGCCGGTAGGCTGGCGCCGTGACCGAGACCAGGACCCAGACCCCGCTCCCCGGCCCCGAGGCACCCCGGCTGACGGGCTTCGCCCACGGCGGCGGGTGCGCGTGCAAGATCCCGCCGGGCGAGCTCGAGGACGCCGTGCGCGGGCTCACCGGGCAGGCCGGCGCCCGTGTGCTCGTGGGCCTCGACGACGGCGACGACGCCGCCGCCGTGCTGGTGCGCGAGGACCTCGCCGTGCTGTCCACCGCGGACTTCTTCACCCCGGTCGTCGACGACGCCTACGACTGGGGCCGGATCGCCGCGGCCAACGCCCTCTCGGACGTCTACGCCATGGGCGGGCGTCCGGTGGTCGCGATCAACCTCGTGGGCTGGCCGCGCGAGGTGCTGCCGATGGAGCTGCTCTCCGAGGTGCTGCGCGGCGGGCTGGCCGTGGCCGCGGAGGCCGGCTGCCCGGTGATCGGCGGGCACTCCGTCGACGACCCCGAGCCCAAGTACGGCATGGCGGTCACGGGCGTGGCCGACCCGCAGCGGCTGCTGCGCAACGACGCCGCCGAGCCCGGTCTCCCGCTGACCCTCACCAAGCCCATCGGCCTGGGTCTGCTCAACAACCGGCACAAGCGCACCGGCGAGGTCTTCCCCGAGGCCGTCGCGACCATGACCCGGCTCAACCGGGACGCCGCCGAGGCCGCCCTCGCGGCCGGGCTGCGCGCCGCCACCGACGTGACGGGCTTCGGCCTGCTGGGCCACCTGCACAAGCTGTGCCGGGCCTCCGGGGTCGGTGCCGTGCTGGACCGCCGCGCCGTGCCCCTCGTCGACGGGGCGGCGCAGGCCCTGCGGGACGGGTTCGTCTCCGGCGGGACCCGCCGCAACCTCGACTGGGTCCGTCCGCACCTGCGCACCGGCGGCGACGTCACCGAGGACGACCTCCTGCTGCTGGCCGACGCCCAGACCTCCGGTGGGCTGCTCGTCGTCGGGGAGCTGCCGGGCCACCCCGTCGTCGGGCACACGGTCGCCGGAACGGGCCTCGAGATCCGCTGACGTCGGCGGCCCGGCCCGGTCCTCGGGAGTCGGCGGGCGACCACGGCCGGGGCGCGGAGCACGGAGCGACCGCGGCAGGGTCCGCCCACGGCAACGACCACGGCCCCGCTCGGGTGACCGTGCCCTCCCCTGAGGGTGACCGCGACCGGGGCGGCTCCCACTGGGGCGGCCGCGGCCCGGCTCAGCCGGCGGTGGTGATCGCGTCGTCCACGACGCCCGCGGCGCGCCGGGCGGCCAGGCGCGCCTTCTGCGGCTCGATCGTGTAGCGGGGGTCCTCGGCCGAGCGCAGCCCGGCCTCCAGCACGCCGAAGCGGGTCAGCGCCGAGGACGCCAGCAGGGCCAGCCCGGAGACCGCGGCCACGGCGCGGCGGCGACCGCCCAGCAGCGTCCCCAGCCCGCCGGCCACGGCCAGCCGCTCGCTCCAGGCGAGCATGGTGCCGGCCCGGCCCTCGTGCAGCGGCTCGGCGGCGACCGGGTCCATCCGCCGCTCCATCAGCTTCGTGGCCACCAGCTCCCCGGCCACGCCCAGCACGGCCAGCCGCCGGGCCGGGCCCGCCTCGGGGACCGAGGTCGTGACCATCGCCAGACCGCCGGAGGCCAGGGCCGCCGAGCTGACGAAGACGAACGCCAGGTCCTCGCGGGCCGCGTTCCAGGTCGGCGTGGCCGTGTCCGAGAGCAGGGCCGCGGTGTAGGCGGCGAGCGGACCGGCGAGGACCGCGGCGCCGACGCCGGCCGGGGCCTCCACGGCGCGCAGCACCGGGCGCAGCGGGCCCAGAGGCAGCCGGGCCCCGGTCATCCGGTCGGCCTCGGCCGCGACGGCGGTGCCCATGCCGGCCCCGAAGCCGCTGAGGATCCACGTGCCCATGCTCATGGGCGAGGTCGGCTTGAACGTGCGCAGCATGTGCAGGAAGCGCTCCGGCCGGCCGAGGTCGGCGACCAGGGCGGCCCCGCCCAGGGCGAGCGCGGTCACCGAGCCCAGCCGGGCGTTGCGGCGCAGCTCGTCCCGGCCGGTGAGCTGGGCGCCGAGCGCCAGCAGCGCCGAGCCGCCGGCCACGCCGCCGAGGAACAGGTACGCCGCGACCTCGTCCCCCCACGGCGCGGGCTTGACGACCGGGCGCCCGTAGTAGGAGCCGAACTGCGCCTCGGGGACCATGGGCATCTCGCGGGAGCCGTCGCCGCCGCCGGCCCGGTGGCGGCCCCGCCGCCGTCCGGGACCGCGCGGGCGCCGCGGCGGCTCGGGGGGACGGAAGCCGTCGAAGACGGAGGTGCTCACGATCCGCCTCCCAGGAAGGCGACGGCCGCGGCTGCGACGAGCCCGGCCGCGGCCAGACCGGCCCGCTGGTACATCCGGGGCAGGTCCGCGGTCGGCACCCGGGGGTCCGGCGGCAGCCCGTAGACCTCCGGCTCGTCGAGGAGCAGGAACACCGACCCCGTGCCGCCGACGCCGTCGAGCTCGTTGGCGCCGTAGAGGCGGGCCTCGGTGCGCCCCTGGGCGTGCAGCTCGGCGACCCGGTGCCGGGCCGTCTCGACCATGTCCTCGTGCTCGCCGTACTTGATGGACGTCGTCGGGCACGTCTGCGCGCACGCCGGCGTCTGGTCGTCCACCATGCGGTCGTAGCACAGGGTGCACTTCTGGGCGACGCCCACGTTCTTGACCTCGCTCTTGCGCTGCGTGCCCGGCTGCCCGTCGCGCTCCGTGCGCGGGGCGGCCGTGCCGTCGGTGCGCCGCTCGATCACGCCGAACGGGCAGCCGGCCACGCAGGTGCCGCACCCGTTGCACACGTCGTCCTGGACCACCACGGTGCCGTGCTCGGTGCGGAACAGCGCCCCGGTCGGGCACACGTCGAGGCACCCGGCGTGGGTGCAGTGCTTACAGACGTCGGAGGACATCAGCCAGCGGAACTCCGGGGTGTCCGGAGGGGTGGTGTCCCCCGCGGACGGCTGCGCGCGCTCCTCCGGGGGACCGACGCGCGGCATGCCGAGGCTCACGAGCCGCCGCCCGGACTCGCGCGCCTCCTCGAGCCGCTCCTTGTCCTGCTCGACGAACGCCACGTGGCGCCAGGTGCTGGCACCCAGGGACCCGGTGTTGTCGTAGGAGGACTCGAGCAGCTCGAGCGGCCCGTCCTGCGGGTTGTGGTTCCACTCCTTGCACGCGACCTCGCAGGCCTTGCACCCGATGCAGATCGAGGTGTCCGTGAAGAAGCCCTTGCGCGGGCTCGGGTCCTCCCAGCGGGCGTCGGCGGTGGGGTCGGTGGGACCGGACAGCTGGCCCATCTAGGTCTCCCTCCTCGGGTTCTCGGGCGGCTCCGGCGCGATGTCCACGTTCCCGGCGGGGTTCTCGTGGGCCGCGCCCTCCTCCTCGGCGGTGGCGCCGGGATCGGGCACGGGGACGTCGAGCCGGGTGTTGCCCGTGGCCGTGGTCAGTCCCGCCCGCCGCTGGTACTGCTCCACGAGCTCCCGCTGCGCGGGGCCGCGGGGGCGGCGCCCCGGACGGATGTCGCACGTGCCGGCCTTGGAGTCCTGGATCTGCACGTTGGGCTCGAGCGTGAGCCCGAGCAGGTCGTTGGCGGCGTCCCCGCTGACCACGGCGTCCCGGCCCACGCCCCAGTGGTAGGGCAGCCCGATCTGGTGCACGGTGCGCCCGCGCACCGTCAGCGGGCGCATCCGCTCGGTGACCAGCACGCGCGCCTCGATCGCGGCCCGGGGCGAGACGATCGTGGCCCAGCCGTAGGGCTCGAGCCCGCGCTCGGCGGCCAGCTCCGGGGAGACCTCGCAGAACATCTCCGGCTGGAGCTCGGAGAGGTAGGGCAGCCAGCGGCTCATGCCCCCGGCCGTGTGGTGCTCCGTGAGCCGGTAGGTCGTGAACACGTACGGGTAGACCTCCGCGCCCGGGTCGTCGTCGCTCGGGGCGCTCAGGTTGTCCCCCCGCGCGAACAGCACCCGGGAGGGGCTGCGCTGCTGGGCGTAGAGCGCGTTGTCCACGGGGGACTCCTGCGGCTCGTAGTGGGTCGGCAGCGGGCCGTCGACCACGCCCTTGGGCGCGTAGAGCCACCCCTTCCCGTCGGCCTGCATGATGAACGGGTCGTCGCCCGCCAGCGCCGCGGCACCGCCGGAGTCCGGGTCGGGCCGGGAGCCGGGAGCACGGTCGACCGGGAAGTCCGGGACGTCCAGGCCCACCCAGCGGCGCTGGTCCTCGTCCCACCACACGTGCTTCTTCCGCTCGCTCCACGGCCGGCCCTGCGGGTCGGCGGAGGCGCGGTTGTAGAGGATGCGGCGGTTCGCCGGCCACGCCCAGCCCCACTCGGGGGCCGTGGGCACCTGCTGCGCGGCCGGTGTGCGCGCGGCGGCCCGGTTGACGCCGTCGGCGTAGACCCCGGTGTAGATCCAGCACCCGCCGGCGGTCGAGCCGTCGGCACGCATCTCGGTGTAGGAGGACAGCGGCCGGCCCGCCTGCGGCCCGGTGAGGTGGTGGCCGTTGATCTCGGCCAGCACCGCCTCGGGGTCCGGCTCGCCGTGCTCGTCGAGCGGGTAGTCCCAGGTGAGGTCCAGCAGCGGCCGGTCGCGCTCGTCGGTCGAGCCGGCCAGGCGCTGCCGGATCCGCCGGCCGAGCTCGTGGAAGAACTGCAGCTCGCTGCGCGCCTCCCCCGGCGGGGCCACGGCCTGGTGGCGCCACTGCAGCAGCCGCTGGGTCTGGGTGAACGTGCCGGACTTCTCCACGTGCGTGGCCGCGGGCAGGAAGAACACCTCGGTCTCGATGTCCTCGGTGCGCAGCTCGCCCGAGGCGATCTCCGGGCCGTCCTTCCACCAGGTCGCCGACTCGATGAGGTTCAGGTCGCGCACCACCAGCCACTTCAGGTGGGACATGGCCATGCGCTGCATCCGGCCGTTGGACGAGCCCACCGCGGGGTTCTGGCCGAGCAGGAAGTAGCCGTCGACCTCGTCGTCGAGCATGCGGGTCAGCGTCTGGAACGTGCCGTGCGCGCCGGTCAGGCGCGGCAGGTAGTCGTAGGCCCAGTCGTTCTCGGCGGTCGCCGCCTCGCCCCACCAGGCCTTGAGCAGGCTGACCGTGTAGGCGTCGGCCTCGGCCCAGTAGCCCTTCTGCTTCTTGGAGGCGATCGCGTCCAGGTACTCCTGCAGCGTGTCGTGCGTGCCGGCGCTGGGCATGGGCAGGTAGCCGGGGAGCAGGTTGAACAGCGTGGGGATGTCGGTGGAGCCCTGGATGCTGGCGTGCCCGCGCAGCGCCATGATCCCCCCGCCGGGCCGGCCCATGTTGCCGAGCAGCAGCTGCAGGATCGAGGCGGTGCGGATGAACTGGGAGCCCAGGCTGTGCTGGGTCCAGCCCACCGCGTAGGCGAAGCACGTGGTGCGCTCGCGCCCGGAGTTCTCCGTGATCGTCCGGGCGAGCATCGCGAAGTCCTCCGGCCCGATGCCGCAGACCTCCTGCACCATCTCCGGGGTGTAGCGGGCGTAGTGGCGCTTGAGGATCTGGAACACCGTGCGCGGGTGCTCCAGGGTCTCGTCCCGGGCGATGCGCGCGTGCTCCATCGGCGCCCCGCCGCTGCCGAGCTCGTGGCCCGCCGCCTCGTCGACGGCCTCGGCCCCGTGCTCGGGGTCCTGCGACGGCCCCTCGACGTGCCCGCCGTCGCGCTCCGCGTAGGCCCACGAGCGCATGTCGTACTGGCCGCTCTCCGGGTCGAAGCCGGAGAACAGCCCGTCGAGGTCCTCGGCGTCGCGGAAGTCCTCGTGCACGATCGTGGCGGCGTTGGTGTAGGCGCGCACGTACTCCTCGAACCACAGGTCGTGGGTGAGGACGTGGTTGATCAGCGCGCCCAGCAGCACGATGTCCGAGCCCGCGCGGATGGGCACGTGGGCGTCGGCCACGGCCGAGGTGCGCGTGAACCGCGGGTCGACGTGGATGACCTTCGCGCCGCGGGCCTTGGCCTCCGTGACCCACTGGAAGCCCACCGGGTGGCACTCGGCCATGTTCGAGCCCTGGATGACGATGCAGTCGGCGTTGGCCATGTCCTGCAGCGTCTGCGTCGCGCCGCCGCGACCGAACGAGGCTCCCAGACCGGGAACCGTCGCGGAGTGTCAAATACGGGCCTGGTTCTCGATCTGCACGGCGCCCGCGGCGGTGAACAGCTTCTTGATGAGGTAGTTCTCCTCGTTGTCCAGCGTCGCACCGCCCAGGGAGGCCACGCCCATCGTGCGGCGCAGCAGCCGTCCCTGCTCGTCGCGGTCCTGCCAGCCCTTGCGGCGGGCCTCCAGGAACCGGTCGGCGATCATGTCGACCGCGGTCTCGAGGTCGAGCCGCTGCCACTCGGTGGCCCGCGGCGCCCGGTAGAGGACCTCCGTCTGCCGGCCCGGCGCGTTGACCAGCTGCTCGCTGGCCGCGCCCTTGGGGCACAGGCGCCCGCGCGAGATCGGCGAGTCCGGGTCCCCCTCGATCTGGACGACCTTCTCGTCCCGCACGAACACGCGCTGGCCGCAGCCGACCGCGCAGTAGGGGCACACGCTCTGGACCACGCGGTCCGCGGTCGCGGTGCGCGGGGCCGTGCTGCGCGTGCGCTCCGAGGTGACCGCCGGGCCTCGGCCCAGCAGGTCGCCCGAGCGCAGCTGCCGGAGAACCGGCCACTCCAGGGGGCTGAACCGTGCCATGGGCTCACCATAGCGTGTCGGAGGCCACAGCGGGGCGACCGTGGCCGGGGGCGCGCCGGGCGCACCCGGCACCGGCGGGCGGGAGTGCGTGCGGCACACTGGTGGGGTGGACGATCTGCACGTGCCCCCGGGCCCCGGCGCGCCCCGCGGCCTCAGGGTGCCGGCGGCGGAGCTGGTCGAGCGCTTCTCCCACGCCTCGGGGCCGGGCGGCCAGGGCGTGAACACCGCCGACAGCCGGGTGCAGCTCTCCCTCGACCTGGCGACGACGACCGCGCTCGACGAGCTCCAGCGCGAGCGCGTCCTCGACCGGCTCGCCGGGCGGCTGGCGGGCACGGTGCTCACCGTCAGCGCCGCGGAGCACCGTGCGCAGCGGCGCAACCGCGCCGCGGCCCGGCAGCGCCTGGCCGCACTGCTGCGCGAGGCCCTGGTTCCGCCCCTCGCCCGGCGCCCGACCCGGCCCACGAACGGCTCGCGGCGACGGCGGCTCGAGGGCAAGCGCCGCCGCGCCGAGGTCAAGCAGCACCGCCGGCGCCCCGGGCTCGACTGACCCGGGCGCCGAGTCCGGCCGGCTCAGACGTTGAAGCGGAACTCCGCCGAGTTCCGGCACATACCAACCTGTGGCAGTCAGAGGGTCACGCGTGGGTGGCATTGATCTTTCTCGCCAGCGCCTCAAAATTGGCCAACGTAGCGTCGGAGAGCTTCTCGACACGAGCGGGGTCACGCAGGAGGACTTCGGCCGGACGCCAGTGGTCGAACCTCGGCTCGCCGGAGTTCTCCAAGCGCTTCAAGATGCGCTCATGGTGGTTGGACAAGTCCTTGGCCTTGAGCTTCTTGCCGAACGCCGCGTTGTAGAGCGCGATGTAGTCGTCGACGGAGAAGAGGTCCTCGATGTCGGCGTGCTTCTGCTCGAGGACAGAGCTGACGAGAACGATGCGTTCGCTGTCAATCTTGTTCGCGTTCATGGCGGCTTCGACCTTTCCGCCGCCCTCTGTCCCGGAGTCGAGCAGCACAGTGACCGACACTTTGCGTCCGAGAAGAGAGACGAACGCTGGCACGTTGGATGATCCGCCTGCCGGCAGGATGCGCCATCGCTCGTCCACGCCCTCGCGTCCGAGATCGCGCAGCCGACGACTGACCAGGTCCAGGAACGCCAGATCAGACGGTCCCTCGACAAGTAGGTTCCGTTCACCAATGAAGAGGTTCTGCGTCAGGTCGTAGCCGAGGGCCGCCTGAAGAGGGAACGCACTGTCGTCCCCGACTTCCAGAGCCTCCGACGTAGTCACGGAGCCGACGTCCTCGCCGCGGTCCTCGACAACGCGAACTCGCTCAATCTGGTCGACCATGAACGGCGAGTGAGTGGTGTAGAGCACTTGGCCTGCCGGCGCGAGTCGCTCGTTGATGAAGCGCAGGAAGTCGCGCTGGGCCTTTGCGTGCAACGTGAGACCCGGCTCGTCGAGCAGGATGACCACGTTGCTCTCACGGGTCTCGAACTCGCTGAACGCGGCAAGGAACGAGAAGAACCACCGGTAGCCCGAGGAGCGGCGCGAAAAGTTGTTGGTGAAGTCGTGCTTCCGATCCTCGACACGGAAGTTCAGGTACCGCACGACGCTGTGCTGACCATGCTGATTAGAGACCGTCTCCGGCTCGGTCATAATCTTGATGCGCAGCTCCGGGTTCGTGCTCCAGTACTCCTTCATCTCCCGGGAGAGGTCATTGGAGACCGACTCGAGCTCTGCCGTGCTCGACTCGAAGTTCGAGTCGGTCATGGCGTTCACGTCGGTGTTCGCGAGCTTCAGCAGCGCGCGAGCGGTCTGCTTCGGCGAGGCCCCCGGATGCTCATCCGACTGCGTCTTCAGCTCAGCAACGTCTACCCGACCCTCGAGGCTCTGGTAGTCGGTGAACAGGAAGAACTTCGGCAGCCGCGACCAGATCGCAGATTCGGCCACCGAACCAGGACTTCCACCAGCGCCGAGGGAATCAGCGATGCGATCAAGCACCTCGCCGGTGGGCGTGCCGGGAACTTCCTTAGCAGGGCTTGGTTCGTCCTCTGAAGCTTCGGCGGCGGCTGTGGCGGCGGCGGCCGCAGCCGCCTCCTCCTTGACGAGAGCCGTGAGAGCCGTCTTCAGTGACGCGACCGTCTCATGTGCCTCGGCAAGAGCCGCGGCATCGCGATGCCCATCGAGCACATTGCGCACGAAACGGCGTTCATCAACCTCGACCCTCACCCAATGACTGTCGTTGTAGCGTCGGCCGACCTGAACTGTCCCGGGTGTAACGACGCCCTCCCCGAGCGCCTCCTCCAACGCTTCGAGGTCCTCCTGGTCTAACTCAAAGGTCGCGTCGATCGGCGACATCGCCTGCAGGTCTTCGTTGCGGCTGTCGCGGCTGCGTCGCCAGCGCGGGTAGTCGTCGAGCTCGACGAACTTGTCGCCGTAGACCGGATTGAGCCGATAGAGGGCGTCGAGCATCGTCGACTTGCCCGACTCATTCATGCCGACCAGGGTGGTGACGTCGCCTTCCACCAGCACTTCGCCCGAGTCCAGCACGTTCCTGTACCGGGACACCCGGAACGATTTCAGCTTCACTATGCGACCTCTTTCTCACGCCTGTGTGAACGCTCCTGAGCCTACTTGGCTGCACCGTCACTCGTGCCCGCAACGGACTTTTGCGCCGCCTCCGATAGGACGCTCCCCTGGCTCCGCGACATGCGAGCGCCACGGCAAATGCCATCGCCTCTATTTTTCCGCGCGAAACACCCCGGCCCGGACAGCCTCAACAAACACTCGGGCGGCTGCCTCTCGGGCTCGATTATGCAAGTCGTCCGATTTATCCGCATCCGCGAGATCGCAGACACTCTTGATCACGGTCGCAGGGGTCTTCCTAGTCTCCGCTGCCCGAATCACTCCGTAAGATTCCATATCGATGGCAGCAAGCTTGCGGTGGATATCGACAAGAGCATCACGACCGGAGCCGTCGGCGATCACCTTTTCTCCGCAAGCCATCAGCTCTCCGTCCGCGAGGATACTTAGGCCATCGAGATTCTTGGCCAGGACGGAGATCCGGTTGCGAGCATCAGTGTCGCATTGATGACTAGCATGTCCGCTCTTCACCCCATCGGGAGTGGTCTTGCCAGGTTCGTAGTAGATGACAGACTGCGGAATGACGACATCAAGGAGGTTGCTCCGTCCAGGAATCCCTCCGCAGATACCGACGAGGACGACATGTGACGGCTTGCTGCGTCGCATCGCATCCGCGGTTTTCAGTGCAGCCCCGACCGAACCCATCTCGTGTAGATTCAGCACACGCATCTTCCACGGTGAGCCCTTGTCGTCAAGAAGCACCGTGAGTAACGAGGGCTCGGTTGTCTCCATGTCCAGCGCCGTGAGCACGGCGTCGTATTCTTCGGTGAGCGCAGTGACCACCAGGAGGTCAGCACGCTCTGCCGGCACAGCATCCTCGAGTTCGTACAGGGGCACGAGCGTAGCGGCAGGATTCCGTTCAGCCAGAACAGTCTGCTGACGAAACACATTAGCGTCTGTCCGCCAGTCGCCGTCTTGCATTAGGCAGACAGCGCCGAGTTTGGCTACGAGGTCATCGTTCGTGTCGGCGCGGAGCTCAGATTCGTTGACGAGGCTCCTCGCCCGCCCATTGTCTAGTTCAAAGACGTCCAGATACGGTTCAAGATTCCAAATTGCGTCCATTTCGGCTTGGGAAGCGCGTCGCGGAAGCTCCACGAGGAGATCGATGTCGGAGCGGATGCTACCCGTCTGGTCCTTCCTGGACCCGAAAAGGTGGACGGTCAGATCTTGGTCACCGAAGATCTCCCCCAGATCAATCGCAAACTCCTGCAGGTCGACCGTCCGGCGAGGAACCTTGCTGTTGCGCTTGTCTCTGAGTCCCATGGGCACAACACTACCGAGACACTTCTAAGACCACGTGACGGCGTCACCCTACGGGCTAGGCTCGTACGGGTCGTCGTGGACTAGTGCCAACCTGGTGTGGCACAGCAGCCAGAGGTTAAAGCGCGAAACGGAACTCCACCAAGTTCCGGCACGGTGTCAACGGTCAGCGGGACTTCCCGGTGGGCGGTCAGGTGATCTCCCCGTCTGCGGACAGCTGATCTCCCTGTCCGTGGTCAGTTGATCTCCCTGCCGGTGTCAGTTCAGTGGGACCACCCCGCGGCCGGCGGTGGCCTCGGTGAGCCGCAGCGAGGTGCCCTCGGTGATGATCACGTGGGCGTGGTGCAGGAGCCGGTCCACGGCTGCGGTGGCCAGGGTCTTGGGCATGATCGTGTCGAACCCTGCCGGATGGATGTTGGAAGTCACCGCGAGGCTGCGGCGTTCGTAGGTCGCGTCGACGAGACGGTAGAAGGCCTCGGCGGCGGCCTGGCCCGAGGGCAGCATCCCGATGTCGTCCACGACGATGAGCTCGGCCCGGGTGATCCGGGCGATGGTCTTGCCGATCGAACCGTCCACTGCGGCCCGGCCGATCGCGGCGGTCAGCGACTCGAGGGTGAACCAGGAGACCCGCATCCCGGCGTCGATGACCTGGTGGGCCAGGGCCTCGAGGAAGTGGGTCTTGCCGGTGCCCGATGGCCCTGAGATCGCGAGGTTCTCCGCCCGGCCCACCCATTCCAGGGTGGCCAGGGCGGACTGTGTCGGGGCCGGGATCGAAGAATCGCCTGACCGCCAGGACTCGAAGGTCTTCCCGGCCGGCAGGCCCGCGGCCTTGCGTCGGGCCGCGCGGGTGGCCTCGTCGCGGCCACGGGCTTCCTCGGCCAGCAGCACCCGGAGGACCTCGGTGGGGTCCCAGCGCTGGGAGCGGGCGGTGGCCAGCACCTCGGGGGCGGCCGCGCGCAGGTAGGGCATCCGCATGCGCTTGAGCACCGCGGCGAGGTCTTCCGGCAGCGGCGGCGCCGTCGGGGTGGTGGCTGTGTTCATCGGGCGGTCTCCTCGGTCCTGTTAGTCGTGGTGGTTGTGCTGGTTGTGCTGGTTGTCGGGGTGGTGCCGAAGTCGGCCCAGGAGGCGGTGCCGGGTTGGGCGGAGTGGGTCTCGTCGGCGGCCACGAGCCCGGCGGCGGTGGCCCCGGTGGCCTGGTGATCGCAGATCGCGGTCAGATCACCCTCGCCGAAGCGCCCGGCGGCCGCGGCTACCCCGAGGGCGGCGTCCACGGGCCCGGCCCCGGTGAGGGCGGCGAGCTCAACCGCGGCGGCCATCTTCGCCCGGATCCGGGTGGCCCCGGCCGCGGAGGCCTCCACCAGCCACGCGTGCGCGCCGGCGCCCAGGGCCAGGAAGTCCTTCTCCGCCGCGCTGCGGGGCCGCGGCCGGGGCGGGCGGGGCGCCGGTGGGGTCTTGGGGGTGGTCGAGGTAGTGGGCCAGGTCGATCCGTGGATTGCCCGGGGTCGAGAGGCGGTGGCGGGCGACCTCGGTGAGCCCGGCACGGCCTGCCGCCCAGCCCGGCATCGTGGGGAGGACGTCGAGGTCGGCGACGACCACCAGCTCGGCCCCGGCGACCCGCACCCACACCTCGGCCCCGACCAGGCCCGGCGGGGTGGAGTAGCGCACCGAGCCGAACCGGATGGTCTGGTCGGTGCCCACCGTGCGGGTCACCCCCAGGGCGGTGGTGTGCGGGGCGGTCGGGGCCACGTGCAGGCGTTGCTGCTCCTCGACCAGCGCCTCGGCGGGAACCCGGGCGGTCTCCCGGTGGGTGCGCCCGTTGACCTTGGCGCAGAACGCCGCGCAGGCGGCCTCGAGTGCGGCGAAGGAGGCGTAGTGCTCACGCAGGTTGGCGTCAGTGGGCACCAGATCGGCCTTGGCGATGCGCACCGTGGACTCCGACCCGCCCTTGGACTGCGGGTCATACGGCACGCAGGTGTGCACCTGGGTGCCGTAGTGCCGGCCGGCTTGAACGATCTGCGGGTGGCGCACCGGCACCCCGGCCACGTGATCGACGGTGACGGTCCTGGGGTTGTCGGTGAGCACGTAGGTGGGCACCCCGCCGATGAGGGCCAGGGTCGCATCCAGGCACCCGATCAGCGTCGGGAGGGTCTGGTCCCAGACCGGGATCACCACCCGGTACCGTGACCACGCCAGCCAGGCGCAGAACAACCAGGTGCGCCGCGGCGTCCCGTCCACCCCGGGGACCTTCGGGCCTTCGCCCCAGTCGAACTGCAGCCACAGACCCGGCTCGGTGATCCAGGGCCGGTAGGTGCGCCGGTGCCCGGTGCGCCAGGCCGCCTTCACCTGCGCCACCGCCCGGCGGGTGGTCCGCTCGGTCCCCGGGAACCCCACCCCGACCAGGCGGGCGTGGACGACGTCGGCGCGGACCGTGCCCTGGCTGCGCTCGACCCACTCCTCGATCTTCGGCAGATACCCATCGATCATCCGGGGCCGGCGGCCCGGCCCGGTCACCGGCCGGCCCGCCTCCCGGGCGGCGGCGTAGCGCCGGACCGTCTTCGGATCCACCCCGGCCAGGGTCGCGGCCGAGTGCGCGGAACCGGTGGCGTCATAGGCTTCGAGAATTTCCATGATCTCCCTGTCAGACTTCTTCATGCGTCCCTCCGGCGGGTGATGGCTCAAGGTGGTCAGAGACCTCGAGCGAACCCCCGGAGGGACGTCTGCGGAGGGACCGACACGAGCCCGGCCCCGGGGGCCCAGGACAGGGAGATCAGCTGTCCGTCAGCAGGGAGATACGTGTCCGCCTACAGGGAGATTGGCATGTCCGCTAGCACACGGACCAACCTCAGCGGCCGCTGGGTCGCAACGGCCCGGTCTGATCGCGGGACAGCCAGTGATGGAGCACATCGGTCCACTCGTCGAAGGCGTCAAGGTGGGCGTCATGGCTGCCGTCGGCCAGATCTACTCTCTCCGTTTCGGGCCTGCGCCGTACCAGTTCGTCCTTATCGGCATCGCCGAACATCCCATGCTTTGCGAAGACCGCGAGCGTCGGAACCTGCAGAGCCTCCCACTCCTGCCAGCGCGGTTCATGGACGGCCTCGATCGTGCGCTGCATGACCGAGGCATCGAAGCGCGGCACCAGGCCATCATCGGTCTGAAGAAGGTCGGCCACCCAGGCATTGACGATCGCGTCATCACCGAGGAACCCCCGCGCGGCAGCTTCGTCTTCGAACGGCACCGGCCAGGACTCGAAGTAGCTGCCGAGTCCGGCAGCCTCTCCCGGATCGCCGTTGCCCGCCACGTGCCCTTCCAGCATCACGAGCCCCTCGACCAGGTCTGGCCTCGCCGCCGCGACAAGGAACGCGGTGTGGGCTCCCATCGACTGCCCGACAAGCGTCGCCCGCCGCCCAGGGACGAGTTCCTCAATCACTGCGACGACGTCTCCGACGAAGGCATCGCGCGACAGATCATCGGGAAGCCGCGTGCTCGCGCCGTGCCCCCGCTGGTCTACAAGCAGCACACGATAGCCCGATAGCGCATGCGCCGTGGGCAACAGTTCGCGTGAACTCCCCGCGAGGCCGTGCAACAGTACGACGGTGGGGCCATCGCCACCGAGGTCGGTGACCGCGATCCAGACGCCGTCGGAGCGCAGCACTGTGCGGTCCATCACGTCAAGTGCAGTGGCGTGATCGCCGCGACCATGTCGCGCAGGCCTCGACGCTCGAGCCGCAGCTCATGGTTCGACTGTAAGTTCATCCAAAACTCCTCGGACGTGCCGAAGTAGCGCGCGAGCCGGATAGCTGTGTCCTCACTGATCCCGCGCTTGCCGTGCACGATCTCATTGATCCGGCGCGGGGGCACACCGATCGACACCGCAAGCTTGTTTTGCGTGATCCCGAAATCCTCGATGAAGTCCTCCATCAGGATCTCTCCCGGGTGGATCGTCTCGATCCGATCTGCCTCAGTGGTAGTCGACGAGTTCGACATCTTCCGCACCTCCATCTCTCCAGACGAAGCAGGTCCGGCACTGGGTATTCACGCGGATGCTGTGCTCGCTTCGACGATCGCCAACCAACCTTTTACGACCGATCACCAGGCCCGACCCCGCAGGTCGACCGCACCCACCGGCCAATCGGCGATCTCACCCTCAACCGGCAGGATCAGCAACGGCTGGCCGGGCGGGTCTTCGCGAGGTCGGCCAGACGTATCGATCGAACGCTCCTCAGCAGAGATCCGAGTCCAGCCGCACGAGGCGTAGAACGAGACCACCTCTTCTCGACAGCCGGGATACCCAAATGCGACGCCGTTGGCTCCCCTCATCGACTCCGCAACAGCGCTCATGAGCCGACTCCCGACGCGCTCACCCCTCACAGCATCAGAGATCAGCACTCCCCCGACACCGCCGATCTCGATCTCAGCACCGCCGACGGCTATCGTCCGCCTCGCCCAGCCAACTTGACCGACGATCTCCCCGCCTCTCCGCGCGATGACATGAAGGGCGTGAGGCGCATACCCGTACGGCTTATCGGGGTCCCACTCACCGAAGTCATCCAGGTACTCGGCATCGAAGAGTCGACGCAACCCCTCGAGGTCACTGGACGTCAGTTCCTCGTGCGCAACAATCTCGATCGCGACTTCTGGCATGCTTCCAAGTCTACGGACGTCGTCATCGTGCATCTGGTCAACATCTCGAATCGCAGACGTGCCACTTGCCGACCTCGCGCAGGCCACCCTGAAGAGCCTCGATCAAGAGGAGTTGTAGCTTCAGAGGTTAAACCGCAGAACGAAATTCGACCACGTCGCCGCAGTTAGCGAACGTCTGAAGACTGTCACCTGATGTGCCGGCCACGCACTCGGGCGCGAAGCCGACGTCGATAGCCTCGAGGTCGCCGTACGACTGTCCTTGACCTCGGCCAGCGCCTTCCTCCACCTCGACGCGAGTCAGCTCGCGGATGGGTCTTCGTGCCCCGGCACTCCGACACGTAGCGTTACTCGCACGCATTGCCCCGGTCAAGGTCGTGCGGCACGACGAAGCTGCGTATGGCGTCCGCCTCGTCGATCGCCGCGGCGAACTCCTCCTCGGTGGCCGAGCTCAGCAGCTCGAGGGGCGATCGGTCCGAGCCGTCCACGCCATGGGGCAGGTCCGGGTGCGGCGTCTGCCACCAGTCCAGTAGCGCCCTGGCGACGTCGGTCGGATCCGAGCCTCCGCAGGACCGGGCGAGCGCCTGGTTGATCTCGGCAAGCGCGTCGATGATCTTCCCGTCGCGGAACTGGAAGGCCGGATAGAACTTCGTCCCTCCGAGCTCGACCTCGATCACGACGTTGTGCTTGAGGTAGGTCCGCAGCAGGCTGCGCTGGGCGGCCTTCTTCGCGCGCGCCGCCTGCGCCGGGGTACGTGTCCGCTCCGCGTCGATCACTTCCGCCCCCGTCAGCGATGCGCGGGTCTCGGCGGCGGTCATGCACTCGGCTCGGTCGAGCAGGCTCGCGGCCATCATCGGTGAGCGGTCGAGCGCGAAGGCCCGATCCCAGATCGGGCTGCTCCTCCAACTGTCAGGGAATCCGAGCTGCTCCATGCCGAAGCCGACGGTGCGGGACTTCTCTTCGACGAAGTCGGCCAGGTCCACGACGTCGCCCTTCTCCGGCGCGATGCTCAGCAGGAGGTGGCGCAATACGAGCAGCACTCCGTAGAGCCTGTTGTTCGTCCCTTCTTCCGCGAGCGACGCGAGCAGGTCGTCGGCGTCCTTTCGAGCCTGCCCCGGCGCGTCGATGAGCACATCGAACGCGCGGTTCCACACACGGCCGTAGTGGGCGCAGATGTTCCGCACGTTCCTGAGGTTGTTGAGCCAGTTCCCGAGAGCGCCGCGATCTCCGTGGCCGTCGGCGGTGCGGACCTGGAACCGTGCCGCGAGGATCTCCTGGTCGGGCTGCAGCATCAGGTCGTAGAGGCTGCTCAGCACTCCGAAGGACATCACTTCTGTCGCGACCCAGATGGGCAGGTGCGGACCGTACTGCTGGCGGAAATGTACGACGAAGTCGCCCCGGGCGCGCTGCTCGTGCCGGTCGTACTCCTCGAGCCACTCGCGGTAGGCGGCGGTCGGCTCGGGCGGCGCGCCGGGATCTTCTTGCCTCGTCGCGCCGAGCGCCCAGGGGTGCCTGTGCGCGAACGCGTCGATCCTGCCGAGCCGGTGGCCGATGAAGAACCGGAAGGCCGTCTCGACGGTACTGAGGACGTCGCCGAGGCGCATGCGCAGCTCGTGGTCGAACTCGTACAGCGAGACCACGTGCGCGAGGCCGGTCCCGGGCACGAACGTGTCCAGGCGGATCTCGCGGTGCTCTTCGTCGAACCGGGGCGCAGGAGGAGCGGGCCGGTCGCGGTAGAGGTGCCAGTAACCCGAGAGCCGGTAGTAGCCGTATCGCTGCAGGACCTCGGCCGCGTAGGCGTTGTCTCCGCAGTCCATGCCGCGCCCGCGCAGCCGGCGGATCTGCTCGGGGACCGTGAGGAACGGCTTGGCGTAGGTGCTGTTCGGGGTCGTCACGTGCGCATCGTCCTGGTGTCCCCGGCACCCGGGGGTAGAAAGAGAACAGGCCCGCGTCTCATCTAGAGAAGCGAGCCTGTCGTGTTACTTCGAGGATACGGGTTCCACCTGCGCAGGTCAAACACTGCTCGGTCGCTCAGCGTCGGCAGCTCCGGGCACTGCTTGCCCCGGCCACGACCTCGGTGCTGGAACCAACGCGCTGGTGAAGCGCCCTGGGTTCCGTTAGGGAGGCAGTCGGCTCCTGCGGAGGTTCCGCAGGGGCCGGTTAAAAGCGAAGGTCAGCGCCATTAACGCTCAGCAACTGATGGTAGATCGGAACTCACCCATCGGACCCAAACGGGGGCCGAGAAGATAAAATCCCTGGTCAGAGGCGATTCTTAGACATTGAACCGGAACTCCACCACGTCGCCGTCGCGCATGACGTAGTCCTTGCCCTCGATCCGGACCTTGCCCGCGGCCTTGGCCTCGGCCATGGATCCGGCGGCGTCGAGGTCCTCGAAGGAGACGATCTCGGCCTTGATGAACCCGCGCTCGAAGTCGGTGTGGATCACCCCGGCGGCCTGCGGGGCGGTGGCGCCCACGGGGATGGTCCAGGCGCGGGACTCCTTGGGCCCGGCGGTGAGGTAGGTCTGCAGCCCGAGGGTAGAGAAGCCGACCCGGGCGAGCTTGTCGAGGCCGGCCTCGTCCTGCCCGGACATCTCCAGCATCTCGCGGGCCTCCTCTTCGTCCAGCTCCACGAGCTCGGCCTCGAGCTTGGCGTCGAGGAACACGGCGTCGGCCGGCGCCACGAGCTCCCGCAGCTCCTGCTGCTTCGCCTCGTCGCCGAGCACGCCGTCGTCGGCGTTGAAGACGTAGATGAAGGGCTTGGCGGTGAGCAGGCTCAGGTCGCGCAGCTGCTCGACCTCCAGCTTCTCCTTCTCCGCGGACGCGAAGATCGTGTCCCCGCGCTCGAGGATCTCCTGCGCCTGTTGCATCGCGGCGAGCTTGGCGGGGTCGGCCTTCTTGATCTTCACCTGCTTCTCCAGGCGCGGGATCGCGTTCTCCAGGGTCTGGAGGTCCGCGAGGATCAGCTCGGTGTTGATGGTCTCCATGTCGGAGGCGGGGTTCACCTCGCCGTCGACGTGGATCACGTCCGGGTCGTCGAAGGCGCGCACGACCTGGGCGATCGCCTGGGCCTCGCGGATGTTGGCGAGGAACTGGTTGCCCAGCCCCTCCCCCTCGGAGGCGCCCTTGACGATGCCGGCGATGTCCACGAAGGAGACGGTGGCGGGCAGGATCCGCTCGGAGCCGAAGATCTCGGCCAGCCGGTCCAGGCGCGGGTCCGGCAGGTTGACCACGCCGATGTTCGGCTCGATGGTCGCGAACGGGTAGTTCGCCGCCAGGACGGTGTTGCGGGTCAGCGCGTTGAACAGGGTGGACTTGCCGACGTTGGGCAGTCCGACGATTCCGATAGTAAGAGCCACGGGAGTCCATCCTACCGGCCGCCCGCGGCCGGTGCCCGCCGGTGCCGGGGCTCGGGAACGGTGCACTGCGGCCGGCTCCTCCCGGGGACGGGTGGGCACCGTCGAGGACGGGGCCGGGACCGCGCTCGGCCGCCCGCGGGCTGCCTCCGCCGGCGGCCGGGCCCCCGAACCGGGATCCTGGGCGTGTCGCGGCCCGCGCGGCGTGCGGGACGGCCCGCCGTGGCGCAGAGTCGTCCCATGAGCTACTCCCCCGCCACCCGCCCGACCGCGAGTCCCGCCGAGGCCCCGGCCGTCGAGGTCGCCGGCGCCCGGAAGGGCTTCGGGCGCGGCGGGCAGCGGGTGCGGGCCGTGGACGGCGTGGACCTGCGCGTGGGGCGCGGTGAGGTCGTCGCGCTGCTCGGGCCCAACGGCGCCGGGAAGACCACCCTCCTCGACATGGTGCTCGGCTTCACGGACCCCGACGAGGGCACCGTGCGGACCCTCGGCGCCGCGCCGCGGCAGAGCGTGCGGGCCGGGCGGATCGGCGCGGTCCTGCAGACGGGCGGGCTGCTCGACGACCTGTCCGTGCGGGAGACCGTGGCCATGGTCGCGACGCTGCACCGGGACCCCCTGCCCGTGGACGAGGCCCTGGAGCGGGCCGGGGCCGCCGGGTTCGCGCGGCGGAAGGTCTCCCGGTGCTCGGGCGGGCAGCAGCAGCGGCTGCGCTTCGCCCTGGCCCTGCTGCCCGAGCCGGACCTGCTGGTCCTCGACGAGCCCACCGCGGGCATGGACGTGCGCGCCCGGCGCGAGTTCTGGGCCGCGATGCACGCCGAGGCGGAGCGCGGCCGGACGGTCGTGTTCGCGACCCACTACCTCGACGAGGCCGAGGAGTTCGCCGTGCGCACCGTGGTGCTCAAGGACGGGCGCGTCGTGGCCGACGCCGCCACCGCCGAGGTCCGGGCCCTGGCCGGCACCCGCGTGGTCAGCTTCCGCTGGACGGGTCCCCGGCCCGTCGTCGTCCCCGGGGCGAGCCCACTGGACCCGGCCGGCGGGCGGGTGCGGCTCACCGGCCCCGACACGGACGCGATCGCCCGCCACCTGCTCGCGACCCCGCACGCCCGCGAGCTCGAGATCGCCCACGCCGGTCTCGAGGAGGCCTTCCTGGGCCTCACCGCCGACCGACCGCACCCGCCGACGAGCCGTCCCGAGCAAGGAGCACCGTGAGCCTCGCCTACGCCGCCCACGACCTGCGCCGCAACGTGCGCATGGTCTCCAGCACGTTCTTCGTCGTGGTGCTGCCCGCCGTGCTGTACGTGATGTTCACGGCGCTGGGGGACTTCTCCGACCTGCCGGTGGGCCACGGCAACGCCGGCGGGTACAACATGATCTCCATGGCGGTCTACGGGGCCGTGACCGCGACGACCTCGATCGCCGGCGCCGCCGCCGTGGAGCAGGCCCGGGGGTGGGGACGGCAGCTCGGGCTCACCCCCGCGCCGCGGCACGGGTACGTGGTGGCCAAGGTGGCCGTGGCCCTGGCCATGGCGGTCCTGCCCGTGCTCGCGGTCTACGCCGTGGGGGCCCTCACCGGCGCCGAGCTGGGCGGCTGGCGCTGGCCCGCGACCGGGGCGATCGTCGTGGCCGGGTCCTCGGTGTTCGCCCTCTACGGCCTGGCGGCCGGGCTGCTGTTCCGCTCCGAGTCGGCGGTCAGCGCCGCCTCCGGGCTGCTGGTGGTGCTCAGCTTCTTCGGCAACCTCTTCGTCCCGCTCTCCGGTCTCATGCTCGAGATCGCCCGGTTCACCCCGCTCTACGGCCTGGCCGGGCTGGCCCGGTACCCGCTCGTGGAGGGCGACGTCGTGGCCACGAGCGGGCCGCCGGTGGAGTCCGACCCCCTGTGGGCGCTGGTGCTGAACACCGGGGTGTGGACCGCGGTGTTCGCCGCCGTGGTGCTGCTGGCCCTGCGCCGCACCACGGTGCGCCGCTGAGGCCGCGTGCCCCGCGCGGTGCCGCTGCCGTGCGGTGTCCGGCGGGCGTGCCACACTGCTGGGCATGACCGTCAGCCTCGCCGTCGTCCTCGTCCTGCTCGCCCTGCTGGTGGGGGCCCTCCTGGGCACCGTCGTGGCACGGTCCCGGGCCGCCCGGGACGCGCGGGCGGGCGAGGAGGAGCGTGCCGGACTGCAGGCGGAGCTCGCCGCCGTCCAGGACCGGCTCGTGGACCTGGCCGCCGAGCGCGCCGCCGCCGTCGAGGCCCGCGCCCAGCTCGAGGACCGGCTGCGGGACGCCGACGCCCGCTCCGTGCAGGACAACAACGTGCTGCGGGCCCTCGCGCCGGTGGCCCACCAGCTGCGCTCGGTCGAGGAGCACGTGGCGGCGCTCGAGCGGGACCGCGCCGAGCAGTACGGGGGCATCGCCCAGGCCCTGGCCCACACCCGCGAGGTGGGCGACCACCTGCGGACCGCGACCACGTCGCTGTCCTCGGCGCTGCGCTCCGGCTCGGCCCGGGGCACGTGGGGCGAGGTGCAGCTGCGCCGCGTGGTCGAGGCCGCCGGCATGACCGCCCACGTCGACTTCCGGGAGCAGGTGGCCTCCACCGGCACCACCGCGGACGGCGAGCGCAGCGCGATCCGCCCGGACATGGTCGTGCACCTGCCGGGGGGCCGCGACATCGTCCTGGACGCCAAGGCGCCCCTGGCCGCCTACCTGCGCGCCCAGGACGCCGGGGACGACGCCGGACGCCGGGCGCAGCTCACCGCCCACGCCAAGGCCGTGCGCGGGCACGTGGACGCGCTGGCCTCGAAGAAGTACTGGGAGGCGCGGGAGTCCTCCCCCGAGCTCGTGCTGTGCTTCCTGCCCGCCGAGTCGGCGCTGTCCGCGGCCCTGGACGCGGACCCGACCCTGCTGGACCACGCCGCGGGCCGCAACGTGGCGCTCGTCTCGCCGGTCTCGCTGCTGGCCTCGCTCAAGGCCGTCGCGTTCACGTGGCGCCAGCACGGGCTGGCGGAGAACGCCAAGGAGCTCTTCGACCTCTCCCGGCAGCTCTACGAGCGGCTGGGCACGGTCGGCAAGCACCTCGACGACATGGGGCGGTCGCTGCAGAAGTCGGTCGAGACCTACAACCGGCTGGCCGGTTCCGTGGAGACCCGGGTGTTCCCCACGGCACGGCGGATCAACGACCTCGACCCCACGCTGGCCGAGGACGACCGGCTGAGCACGTCCCCGCTCGTGGTGGCGCCGCGGCCGCTCACGGCCCCGGAGTTCACCGGGGCGGTGCAGCCGCCGGAGCAGCTCGACGAGCGCGCGGCGGGCTGAGCGGACGGGTGCGCCCGCGGCTCAGCGGGTGGGGCGCGCCCCGCGGCCGCCGAGCCGGTGGGAGGTGTCCCCGGCCGCGGTGAGCCGGGCGCGCAGCTCCTTGGGCAGGGAGAACAGGACGTCCTCCTCGGCGGTGACGACCTCCTCGACGTCGCCGTAGCCGTACTCGGCGAGCAGGCGCAGCACGTCCTGGACGAGGACCTCCGGCACGGAGGCCCCGGAGGTCACGCCCACCGTGGCGACGCCCTCGAACCACGCCTCGTCCACCTGGTTGGCGAAGTCCACGCGCTCGGCGCGGCGGGCGCCGTACTCGAGGGCGACCTCCTTCAGCCGCACGGAGTTCGAGGAGTTCGCCGAGCCGACCACGATCACGAGGTCGGCGTCCGGGGCGATCCTCTTGATCGCGGTCTGCCGGTTGGAGGTCGCGTAGCAGATGTCGTCGCTGGGCGGGTCCTGCAGGGAGGGGAAGCGCTCGCGCAGCCGCTGGACGGTCTCCAGGGTCTCGTCGACGCTCAGCGTCGTCTGGGACAGCCACACGACCCGCTCCGGGTCCCGGACCACGACCCGGTCGACCTCGTCGGGGCTGTTGACGACCTGGATGTGCTCGGGGGCCTCCCCCGCGGTGCCCTCGACCTCCTCGTGGCCGTCGTGGCCGATGAGCAGGATGTCGTAGTCGTTGCGCGCGAAGCGCACGGCCTCGCGGTGGACCTTGGTGACCAGCGGGCAGGTGGCGTCGATGGTGCGCAGCTCGCGCTCCTTCGCGGACTCCACGACGGCCGGGGAGACGCCGTGGGCCGAGAAGATCAGCAGCGACCCCTCGGGGACCTCGTCCGTCTCCTCGACGAACACCGCGCCCTGCTCCTCCAGGGAGGAGACGACGAACTTGTTGTGCACGATCTCCTTGCGCACGTACACGGGCGCCCCGTAGTGCTCCAGCGCCTTCTCCACCGCGATCACGGCGCGGTCCACCCCGGCGCAGTAGCCGCGGGGGGACGCGAGCAGCACCTTCCGCGGGCCGGCCACGGGCGCGGCGGCGGCCACCTCCTCCGGCGAGCGCCGCCGGCGGGGGACGGTGGGCATGGCGAGGTCAACGGTCGTGGGCATGGCTCCCATGCTACGCGGTGGTCCGCCTCCGGCGCCGTGACACGGACGACACCACGACCGCCCCGGCCACGCCCACGGCGCCCGTGATACCGGCGGCCCAGGCGGCCGCGAGCATCCGCTCGGCGAGCGAGTGGGTGAGCAGCTCGAGGACGCGGTCGGAGACCAGCCACACCAGCGGGTCCGCGCCCAGCGGGCCCGAGATCCGGCGCACCACCTCCTGCGCGGCGGCCCAGACCAGTCCCAGCCCGGCGAGGGAGCCCAGGCCCAGCACCCCGAGCACGGCGAAGCGGTGCCGGGCGACCAGCAGGGCCAGCACCCCGAGGACCACGGCGGCCGCCGTCAGCGGCACGGTCAGGTCGGTCAGGCGGGTGCCCGTCTCGATCATCCGGCCCGTCCCGGACCCGGGCACCGTCAGCCGGCCCTCGCGCTCGGCCAGCCCCAGGTCCCGCCCGAGGGCGTCCTGCAGGGCGGCGTCGGCGGCCCGCAGCAGCGGCTGGACGTCCAGGACCAGGTCCTCCGGCGGTGTCCCCCCGTCCTGCGGCACGTTCGCCGCGTGCGTGCGCACGAGCGCGTCGCGCCAGGCCTGCTGGTAGGCCGGCTGGGCGGAGAGCCCCGCGGCCGCGTCGCCGGCCTTCCGTGCGGTGTCGGCCACGATCCGGTCCAGGAAGCCGATGCCCGAGCTGCGCTCCCCCAGCACGGTCCCGACCGCCCGCCGCACCGCCGCGCGGGCGAGGTCCTCCTGGAACTGCGCGTCCTCGGCGAGCACCCCGGCGGTGCGCGTGAAGCCCTCCTGCGACACGACCGTGTCCTCGGCCCAGTGCAGGGGCACGAGGACCGCGACCAGACCGGCCGCGGCGAGGGCGAGCACCGTGCCGAGGCCGGTGCGCAGGACGGTGGGGGCCCGTCGTCGGGCACGGGGGGAGGCGGGGGAGGTCACCGCACCACTGTACGCAGGGGTGCCGCGACCCCGGTGGACGCGGGCGGTGCCGCGTCGGCCACGGGTGGTAAGCATGGACCATGACCTTCGCCCAGCCGCAGCAGGAGCCCCCCGGGGGACAGGAGCGGGAGCTGCCCGCCCGCGCCGACCGCACGACGCCGGAGAACCCGTGGCCGCTGCGGCTGCTCTCGGAGAACCTGCACGCCTACATCGCCCGGTGCGCCCCGACCTGGGTCGAGGGCCAGATCATCGAGCTCAACCGCCGGGCGCGGGTCACCTACGTGACCCTGCGCGACGTCGAGGACGAGATCTCGGTGCCGGTGACCCTCTTCGCCGCGGAGACCGCCCACCTCGACCGCCCCCTCGAGAAGGGCATGCGGGTCGTGGCCCAGCTCAAGCCCGACTTCTGGACGAAGACCGGCCGGCTGTCGATGCTCGGGCGCGGGATCCGCCCCGTGGGCCTGGGGGACCTGCTCGAGCGGCTGGAGCGGCTGCGCCGCGCGCTGGGCGAGGAGGGGCTCTTCGATCCCGCGCGCAAGAAGCCCCTGCCGCTGCTGCCCCGGCGGATCGGGCTCGTGACGGGGCGCAACTCGGACGCCGAGAAGGACGTCGTGCGCAACGCGACGCTGCGCTGGCCCGCCGTGCGCTTCGAGATCCGCGAGGTCGCCGTGCAGGGCGCGGGCGCGGTCCGGGCGGTGACCCGGGCCCTCCAGGAGCTCGACGCGCACCCGGAGGTCGACGTCGTGGTGATCGCCCGCGGCGGCGGGTCCTTCGAGGACCTGCTGGCCTTCAGCGACGAGTCGCTCGTGCGCGCCGTGGCCGCCGCCCGCACCCCCGTGGTCAGCGCCATCGGGCACGAGAACGACCAGCCGCTGCTGGACTGGGTGGCCGACCTGCGGGCCTCCACCCCCACCGACGCCGGCAAGCGCATCGTCCCCGACGTCGTCGAGGAGCGCGCCGGGGTCGCCCGCGCCCGCGCCTCCCTCGACCGGGCCGTGCGCTCCTTCCTGGACCGGGAGGCCTCCGGACTCGCGGCCGTGCGCTCCCGTCCGGCCCTGGCCCAGCCCGAGAGCATGCTGCTGCTGCGCGAGGAGGACGTCGACCGGCTGCGCACCCGGGCGCTGGCCGCCGTCGACGCCCGCGCCCTGCGCGAGCGCGACGCCGTGCGCCACCTGCGCGCCCGGGTGCGCGCCCTGTCCCCGCAGGAGACGCTCCAGCGCGGCTACGCGGTGGTCGTCGACGGCACGGGCGCCGTGGTCGCCGACGCCGCCGCGGTGCGGCCCGGGGACGCCCTGGGCGTGCGCCTGGCGGCCGGCGAGCTGGGCGTGCGCGCCGAGACGGTCTCCGCCCGGCGCCCGGGCGAGCGCCCCGGTCCCGTCCCCGAGGAGGCGTCCGGCGGTGCCGGCCGGCACCGCCCACCTGCTGCTCCGGCCGCAGGTGCGGCGCACCCCGGTCCCGTGCCGGAGGACGCGGCCGACGGCGCCGGCCGGGGCACCGGCCCTGCCGCTCCCGCCGGGAGCCCAGCACAGCCCGGTCCCGTGCCGGAGGACGCCCCCGGCCCCGCGTGAGCCCGTGTCGCGCGCCGGGCCGCCCGGCTCCCCCGCTCCCGAGATCCACCGTTCCCCGTCCCACCGCACGAGAGGCCGCACCCATGGCGAGCACCGACCACCCCGCAGCACCCGACCTGACCGACATCGAGACCATGGGCTACGAGCAGGCCCGGGAGGAACTGGTCCAGGTCGTCTCCCGGCTCGAGGCCGGCGGCACGTCCCTCGAGGAGTCCCTGGCCCTGTGGGAGCGCGGGGAGGCCCTGGCCGCCCGGTGCGAGCAGTGGCTCGACGGCGCCCGGGAGCGGCTCGAGGCCGCCCGGGCCCGCCGCGCCGAGGCCGGTGAGGCCCCGGAGGCCGGCGACCAGGGCTGAGGCCCGGCGCGGGCGCTCAGCCGCGCTCGAGCGCCCGCCGCATCCGCGCCACGTCGTAGTCGGGGGCGGGCCAGTCGAGGTCGAGGCCGTCCAGCGCGGTGATCAGCAGGTCCTGGACCACCGCCCGGGCGTACCACTTCCGGTCCGTGGGCACCACGTACCAGGGGGCGTGGTCGGCGTCGGTCGCCGCGATCGCGCGCTCGTAGGCGGCCTGGTAGTCGTCCCACCGCTGCCGGGCCTCGAGGTCGGAGGGGTCGAACTTCCACTGCTTCGTGCGGTCCGCCAGCCGGGCCAGGAGGTTCTCGCGCTGCTCCGCGAGGCCGATGTGCAGGAAGACCTTGACCACGATCGTGCCGTCCTCGGCCAGCTCCTGCTCGAACTCGCGGATCTCGGCGTAGCGGCGCTCGAGCTGCCGGCCCCCCAGCGCCCCGTGCACCACGGGCACGAGCACGTCCTCGTAGTGGGAGCGGTCGAAGGCCCCGATCACGCCCGGGCGCGGCAGCTGCCGCCGGACCCGCACGAGGAAGTGCTGGGCGGCCTCCTCCGGGGTGGGCCGCCCGAAGCCGTGGGTGTGCACGCCGTGCGGGCTCAGCCCGCCCAGCACGTGCTGGAGGATCCCGCCCTTGCCGGAGGTGTCCATCCCCTGGAGCACGAGCAGCACCCGGTGCCGGGCCCCGGCCGTCGCGTTGGCGTAGATCAGCCGCTGCAGCCGGGACAGCTCCGGCTCACGGCCCGCGCGCAGGGCCGTGCCCAGCTTCTTGCCCCCGGCGAAGCCCGGGGTCGCGGAGGTGTCCACCGCCGCGAGGGAGAGTCCGGGGCGGGCGCGCAGCAGCGTGCGGACGTCCTGCGCGAAGCCGGGGGCGGGGCGGGTGCCGTGCTCGCTCATGCGGGCCTCCTGGGCGGGACCGGCCGCGCGGGCCGGCCGGTCGGTCACTGGCGGTAGCTGGAGAGGAACTCCTCGATCCGGTCCAGGGCCGTGCCCAGCACCTCGACCGAGGGCAGGGTCACCAGCCGGAAATGGTCCGGATCCGGCCAGTTGAAGGCCCGGCCGTGGGTGACGAGGATCTTCTGCTCCTTGAGCAGGTCCAGGGCGAACTTCTCGTCGTCGACGATCCCGAACTTCTCGACGTCGAGCTTGGGGAAGAGGTAGAGCGCGCCGTCGGCCTGCTCGCACGTGATGCCGTCGATCTCGTTGAGCCGCCGGTGGGCGAGGTCGCGCTGGGCCTTGAGCCGCCCGCCGGGCAGGATGAGGTCGTTGATCGTCTGGTACCCGCCCAGTGCGGTCTGGATGGCGTGCTGGGCGGGGACGTTGGCGCACATGCGCATGTTGGCCAGCAGCTTGACGCCCTCGATGAAGCTCTCGGCCTTCCAGTTCGGGCCCGTGATGGCCAGCCACCCGGAGCGGTAGCCGGCGACCCGGTAGGCCTTGGACAGCCCCGAGAAGGTCAGGCACAGCACGTCCTCGCCCGTGAGGGTGGCCGTGTTGATCATCTGCGCGCCGTCGTAGGTGATCTTCTCGTAGATCTCGTCGGAGAACAGCAGCAGCTCGTGCTCCTTGGCGAGGTCCACGATCGACTGCAGCACCTCCCGCGAGTAGACCGCGCCCGTGGGGTTGTTCGGGTTGATGATCACGATGCCCCGGGTCTGCGGGGTGATCTTCGCCGCGAGGTCCTCGAGGTCGGGGTTCCAGCCGTTGTCCTCGTCGCACCGGTAGTGCACCGGGGTGCCGCCGGACAGCGCCACGGAGGCCGTCCACAGCGGGTAGTCCGGGGAGGGCACCAGGATCTCGTCGCCGGGGTTGCACAGCGCCTGCAGGGACATCGTGATCATCTCGGAGACGCCGTTGCCCAGGTAGACGTCGTCGGTGTCGAGGTTCATGATCCCGCGCGTCTGGTAGTACTGCACCACCGCGGTGCGCGCCGAGTAGATGCCCCGGGAGTCCGAGTAGCCCTGCGCGTCGGGCAGGTTCTTGATCATGTCCACGAGGATCGCGTCCGGCGCCTCGAAGCCGAAGGGGGCAGGGTTGCCGATGTTGAGCTTGAGGATCCGGTGGCCCTCCGCCTCCATGCGCTCCGCCTGCTCCAGGACGGGCCCGCGGATGTCGTAGAGGACGTTCTTCAGCTTCTCGGACTGCTTGACCACTGCCATGCGCTCCACCCTACTCCCAGGGCGCCCGGCGCCCCGGAGGCACCCGGGTGTCCCGGGGGCGGGCTCAGTCCTGCTCCTCGCGCAGCCAGTACTGCGCCGTCTCCTCGGGGGTGTAGGGGTCCTGGGCCGTGGTCATCCGGGTCATCAGCACGAGGTCCTCGGTGTCGACCGCCGCCGAGACCTCGTCGACGACCCGCACGGCCTCGTCGGGCAGGTCCCGGGCCGCCACGGGCACGACCTGCTGCGGCACGAAGACGTCCAGCGGGTCCCCGAGCACCACGAGCGCGTTGTCCTCGATCTCCGGGGAGGCCGTGAACAGGGCGGCGGCCCCGACCTCGTCGGCCAGCAGGGCCCCGACCAGCTCCTCCGTCGACCCGTGGGGGACCACCCGCTCGGGGGTGCACCCGTAGGCGTCCTCGAGGCCCTCGCGGCCCTCCGGCCGGGCGACGAAGGCGCGGTCCGTGCCGAGCACCAGCTGCGCGCACTCCGGGGCGAGGTCCTCGAGGTCGGAGAGCTCGAGCTCGACCGCGGTGGGCCGGGTGACGACCACCGCCACCCGGTTCTCCGCCGGTGCGGGCGCGAGCACCCGCAGGTGCTCGGGCAGGACCTCGCGCACGCCGGCCAGCACGTCGTCGTCGTCGGCCCGGGCGTCCCCGAGGCCCAGCAGCTCGGAGAGGTCCGCGGCCAGCCCGCCCTCCGGCGCCGGGTCGGTGGGGGCGGCCGAGGGCGTGGCACCCGGGGCCGCCGTGGGGGTGGCCCCGGGCACGGGGACCTGCTGCGAGCGCAGGCGCAGGTACAGGTGCCCGGAGTAGTCGGCCGCGAGACGGACCTCCCCGCGCTCGAGGGCCGCGAGGTGGCCCGCCGGGTCCTCGCCCGTGTCCTCGACGGACGCCTCGAAGCCCGCCGCCCGCAGGCGCTCGGCGTAGACGTGGGCCAGGACCGCGGTCTGGTCAGTGGGCCCGGTCGCGATCCGGATGGGCGCGGCCGCGGTGCCCGACGGCGAGGGCTGCGGCTCCTGCGGCGCCGGAGCCGCACACCCCGCCAGGAGGGCGAGCGCGGCGAGCGCGGCAGCGCCCCGCGGCCCCCTGGAGGGGTGCGTCCGGGGCCGGTGGGGCGCGGCGCGGCGGGCCCTGGCCCGGCGGGCCCCGGAACGGCCGGCGCGACCCCGGGCGGAGGCGGCCGAGCGGGTCATCGGTCCTCCCCCGCCGGGCCGGTGCTCGCCGGGCCGGTGCTCGCCGGGCCGGTGGTTCCCGGATCCCCCGCGATCAGGCCGGCCATCGCCAGGGCCACGGGCACCAGGCCGACGAGGGGCAGCCCGGCGACCTCGGGCAGCGGCACCCACCGCGCCTCGTCGGAGGAGCCGCCGACCTCGTGGGCCAGCGACCCGGCCACGACGTGGGCCCGGTAGACGACGCGCAGCGCGTGGAACGGCCGGGCCAGCCCGTCGAGCCGCTCCCCGGCCACCATGTGCCGGCTGTGCACGCCCAGCAGCCCGTCGAGCTCCACCGTGAAGCCGGTCTCCTCCAGGACCTCGCGCACCGCGGTCTCGGCGGGCTGCTCGCCGATCTCCATCCCGCCGCCGGGCAGGCTCCACCCCCCGGGGACGCCGGGGCGGCGGGGGTTCCAGTGGCTCAGCAGCACCGCCCCGTCCCGGACGACCACCGCGTAGGCACCGACCCGGGTGTCCATGGAAAGACTCATGGGCTCCATTCTAGGAACGCGCCCGCCCGGTGCCCGTGCCACCGGCGCGCCGTCCGCGCCGCGCACCGCCCCGGACGTCCCGCGCACGCGGCCCGACGCCGCCTTGCCGCGCCCGGGGCACGGCGACGAGGGTGGTACCGCGGGGAGACCGCCGCTCCCCGCGGAGGGCCCGGGACCGGTGCGCCGGGCCCGGGCCCTCCTCCTCCCGCCCCGACCGGTCACGGCCGCCGGCGGGGCGCCGCGGGGTGACAATGGCGGGGTGAGCATCGTCGACAACGTCGTCTACCGGGGCGGTCAGCGCCTCGCCGAGCCGCAGGACCTCGCGCAGACCTTCGCGCTGCTCGACCGGCTGCGCGCCGAGGACCCCGCGTGCGGGCAGCCCGGCGAGCGCTGCGTGCTGGCGTGGATCGGGCTGCACCGGCCCACCGATGCCGAGCTGGAGGCGGTCGCCGGGCGCTTCGGGCTGCACGAGCTCGTCGTCGAGGACATCCGGCAGGCCGGTCAGCGCCCCAAGCTGGACCGCTACGGCGAGATCCTGTTCACGGTGCTGCGCCCTGCCGTCTACCTCGACGCGACCGAGACCGTGGACTTCGGGGAGATCCACGTGGTGACCGGCCCCGACTTCGTCCTCACCGTCCGCCACTCCGAGCACGCCCACGTCGGCCGGGTCCGGGCGCGCGTGGAGTCCCAGCCGCGGCTGCTGAGCAGGGGCTCCGAGGCGGTGCTGCACGCGGTGCTCGACCAGACGGTCGACGACTACTACCCCGTGGTCGAGGGCGTCGAGAACGACGTGGACGAGATCTCCGACGCCCTCGTCGAGGCCACCGGCGACGGCTTCGTCTCCCAGCGCATCTACCAGCTCACCCGGGAGGTCAGCGCCTTCCACCGCGCCGTGGCCCCGCTGGAGATGGAGCTGCAGCAGTTCCTCGAGGAGCTGGGGCAGGCGGGCTCCGACGTCGAGCTGCGGCACAGCCTGCGGGACGTGCTGGACCACGTGATCTTCGTCAACAACAAGATCGAGTCCTTCCAGGCCTCCCTCACCAACGCCCTCATGCTCGACTCGGCGCTGCTGGCGGCCCGGCAGAACGAGGCGGCGATCGAGCAGAACGAGCAGATGAAGCGGATCTCCTCCTGGGCGGCGATCCTCTTCGCCCCGTCCGTGATCGGCTCCGTCTACGGGATGAACTTCCACCGGATGCCCGAGCTCGCCTGGGCGTGGGGCTACCCCATGGCCCTGGGGCTGATGCTGGTCACCGGCGTGGCGCTCTACGTCGTGTTCAAGCTCAAGAAGTGGCTGTGAGGCCCGGTCAGGACTCCCCGCGCTCACGGCGGGCCGCGTCGGAGAGCCCCCGGCGGTTGCGCAGCACCCGCTTGAGCACCCACCACACGAGGAGCGCGGCGACGACGACCACGACGACGCGGGAGAAGATCCCGGCGTACTGCTCGGCGACGTGCCAGTTCTCCCCGAGGTAGAACCCGGCGAGCACGAAGACCGTGTTCCACAGCAGCGAGCCCGCGGTGCTCAGCAGCACGAACACGAGGAACGGCATCCGCTCCACGCCGGCGGGGATCGAGATCAGCGAGCGGAAGATCGGCACCATGCGCCCGAAGAAGACGGTCGCCCGGCCGTGGCGCTCGAACCAGGCCTCGGTGCGGTCGAGGTCGTGCAGGTCGACCAGGGGCATCCGGTCCACGATCACGCGCAGCCGGCGGCGGCCCAGCGCCGCCCCGAGCCAGTACAGCGCCGCGGCCCCGACCACCGAGCCCAGGGTCGTCCAGAAGATCGCGGCGAACAGGGAGAAGTCGCCGCGGCTCGCGGTGAACCCGGCCAGGGGCAGGATCACCTCGGAGGGCAGCGGCGGGAAGAGGTTCTCCAGCGCGACCAGCAGCCCGGCGCCGGGGGCGCCGATCGCCTCCATGACGCTCACGGCCCAGTCGGCGACGCCGCCGAGGCCCTCGGCCGCGGGGTCCGCGGCGGTCTCGACGACGGGCAGCAGGGTGCTCGGGTTCATGGGGTCCTCGGGGTCGGGGGCGGGCGGCGGGCACGGGAGGCCGCCGCCCATTGTGCCGCACGCTCCCGGGCGTGTCCTGGGAGGCCCCAGCGGGACGCGGCCCCCGCCCCGTCCGCGGCGCTACGCTTCCCCCATGCTCTCCCCCGTTCCGTCGTCCCTGCCCGCCCCCGCCCTGCCGTCCTCCCCCCTGGCCGCCGCCGTCGACCCGCTGTGGGAGTTCTGGCTCGACAAGCCCCTGCGGATCCTCGTGGTCCTGCTCGGGGCGGTCCTGCTCAGCGCGGTGGTGCGCCTGCTGATCCGCCGGGTCACCGGCGGGATCGCCCGGGGCACCCGCTCCCGGATCGTGCGCCGGCTCGAGAGCGGCAGGCCGCGCTGGGTCGAGGACGCCGGGCTCGCCGGGGCCCGGCAGGCCCAGCGCGCCCGCACCATCGGCTCCGTGCTCTCCTCGGTGTCCACCGTGGTGATCTGGGCCGTGGCCCTGCTCATGGTCGTCTCCGAGCTCGACTACGACATCGGGCCCGTGCTCGCCTCGGCCGGCATCGCCGGCGTGGCGCTGAGCTTCGGGGCACAGTCCCTCGTGAAGGACTACCTGTCGGGGATCTTCATGGTGGCGGAGGACCAGCTGGGCATCGGCGACGTCGTCGACCTCGGGGAGGCCACCGGCACGGTGGAGTCCGTGGGCCTGCGCGTGACCCAGGTCCGCGGGGTGGACGGCACGCTGTGGCACGTGCGCAACGGTGAGATCCTGCGCGTGGGCAACCAGTCCCAGGGCTGGGCCCGCTGCGTGCTCGACCTGCCCGTGCCCTACGACACCGACGTGGAGCTGCTGAGCGAGCTGATCGTGCACGAGGCGGCGCTGCTGCGCGACGACCCGAAGGTCGGCGAGTACGTCACCGAGGACCCCGAGGTGTGGGGCGTGGAGGCCGTGACCGGTGAGTCCCTGACGGTGCGCGTGGCCGTGCGCACCGTGCCGCTCAAGCAGTGGGACGTCGCCCGCGCCCTGCGCCTGCGGCTGAAGAAGATGCTCGACCGCGAGGGCCTGCACATCCCCCTGGTCAACCAGACCGTGCTGCGCCAGGACGGGGCCGGCCCGGCCGGTCCGCCCGAGACGGGGCAGTTGCGCCCGGTGCGCCGGGACGGCGGTGTGCCAGGATCGGGCGCATGAGCATCGTGAAGATCAACGCCATCACCGTCCCCGCCGACTCCGGCGACGAGCTGGGCAGGCGCTTCGCCGCCCGCGGCGACTCGATGGCCGGGGTGCCCGGCTTCGAGGGCTTCGAGCTGCTGCGCCCCTCCGACGGCCGCACCCAGTGGCTCGTGCTGACCCGCTGGGCCGACGAGGAGTCCTTCGCCGCGTGGACCTCCTCGCAGCACTTCGCCCGCTCCCACGGGGGCGGGTCCGCGGAGGAGGACGGCGGGCGTCCGCGGCCGGTGGGCACCGCCTCGGAGCTGTGGTCCTACACGGTGGCCCTGAGCCGCTAGCCGCCCGGGCTCAGCGCCGGCCCGAGCCGCGGCCCTGACCGCTCCGCCGGCCCCGGCCGCCTCCCGGCCGCGGGCCGCGGGCGCTCGCGCGTCCCGCGCCCCGGCCGTCCTTGGCGCCTCCGCTCCTCCCCCTGGCCGACGACGACGCCGCCCGCCCCCGCTCCGCGCCGCTGTCGCGGGCGGGGTCGGTGCGGGCGCCGCGGGAGCTGTTGCGCCCGCGGCCGCGGACCACGCCCACGAAGTCCTGCACGAGCTCCTCGCGCTCGTCGGGGAGGTCCTGGGGCCAGACCAGCGCCACGGTCACCGTCGCCGCGTCCGGGACGACGCGGTGCTCCAGGTCCTTGCGGTGGTGCAGGCGGGCCACCGACATCGGGACGACGACCAGCCCGAGCCCGGCCGCGACGAGCTCGATGGCGTCCCGGACCCGCTCGACCGCGGGCAGGGGCGGGTCTGCGGCCCCTGGCGGGCGCAGCCGCTGGCGCTCGGGCAGCGACGCGGGGTCCTGCAGCAGCACCTCGCCGACCAGCTCGGCGACGGGCACCTCGTCGAGCAGGGTCAGCTCGTGCTCGCGCGGCAGCACGACGACCTGCTGCTCGGCGTAGAGCTCCACGGCGCGGTGCTCGCGGCGCAGCGCGGCGAGGTCGTCGACGCCCGGGCGCGGGTGGGCCGGCAGCCGGACGAAGCAGGCGTGGGCGCGGCCGGAGGCCAGCTCCGCCGCCCAGTCCTCGGTCTCCAGCGGGAGCTCCTCGAGGGTCCGCCCGGGGTTGCGGTCGCGCCAGCGGAAGAACCACTTGCCGGGCATCACCCCCGGCACGAAGGCGACCGCGAGGTCCGCGGGCGCCGGGGCGCCGCTCGCACCGTCCTCGCCGGCGGAGGCACCCGGTACCGCGGTCCGCACGCCGTCGCCCGCTGCCGCAGCGCCGCGGTCCGCTGTTCCCGTGCCGTCCTCGCCGGCGGAGCCACCCGGTACCGCGGTCCGCACGCCGTCGCCCGCTGCCGCAGCGCCGCGGTCCGCTGTTCCCGTGCCGTCCTCGCCGGCGGAGCCACCCGGTACCGCGGTCCGCACGCCGTCGCCTGCACCCGGAGCACCGGTGGCAGCAGTTCCTGCGCCGCCGTCCACGGCCGGAGCGTCCGGGTCCGCCGGATGTGCGGCATCACCGTCCCCGGTTCGGGTACCGCCGGCGGGGGCGTTCTCGGGCGGGGTGTCCCCGGTGGGGGTCTCGTCGGCGGGCCGTCCCGGCCCGGGCGCTGCGGTCATGGCCGCCAATCTACCGACTGCCCGGCCACCGCGCGGTCCGCGGGTGCCCGGGCCTGCGCCACCCACACCGCTGGGTCCCCGCGGCGCGCCCGGGACCCAGGATGCGAAAAAGCGGGCGGATGTATAAGATGAACGACGTTGCTTCCGGGGCTATAGCTCAGTTGGTAGAGCGTTTCGTTCGCAATGAAAAGGTCAGGGGTTCGATTCCCCTTAGCTCCACGCACAGCACGACGGCCCCCGTCCGGCACCTCGCCGGGCGGGGGCCGTCGTCCGTCCTGGGGCGTTCCGGCGGAGCACCGGCCCGGGTCCGGGACGGCTCCGGCCTCAGCCGAGGTCCTCCTCCAGCTGGGCCAGCAGCACCTCGAGCAGCTCCCGGCCGCCGTCGGCCCCGGTGCGCAGGCGGACCAGCTCGGCGCCGTGCAGCAGCCCGACCGCGTAGCGGTCCTGCCGTGCCGTGCGCAGCGAGCGGGCGGTGCGGGCCAGCCACTGCTCGAGGACCACGGCGTCCATGATCCGCCCCAGTGCGTCCTGGTACTCGTGGGCGTCCGCGGCGGCGCGGCGGACGGCCTTGTGCGGCCGGACCCCGGCGTCGCGCAGGGCGGCCTCGACGTAGCGGACGCGCTTGACCGCCTTGCGCACCGAGTGCAGGTGTCCCAGGTGCCACCGCAGCTCCGCGTCCGCGCCGGCGTCCGTGCCCACGGCCGGACCGGCGCCGGTGGACCGACCGGAGTCCTGTCCCGCGGACGGCGCCCCGGCGGCCTCTCCCGCGTCGGGGCCCGCGCCCTGCCCCGCCGCCCCGGCGGCCTCCTCCTCGAGCGCCCGCCGGGCGATCCGCTCGACCCGGTGCAGCGAGCGCTCCAGCATCCGGTCGGCGGCGACCCGCGCCGGCAGCGCCCGCGCCTCGTCCGTGACGGGCGGGGCGGCCGCGAACGCCTGGACGTCGGCCAGCAGCTGCAGGTGCTCCCGGCCGCCGAGCCGGCGGCGGACCCCCGCGGTCGCCTTCTCCGCCTGCTCCTGCGCGGTGCGCCGCAGGGACGCGACTCCTGCGGCGGGGACGCCTCCACTGAGCTCCGCCGCCCGGGCGGGCAGCAGCTCCGCCGTCACCTCGGCGTCCCGGGCCGCCGAGAGGGCGCGGGCCAGCTCGCGCAGCCGCAGGGCGAGCTCGTCCCCGGCCGTGCCCTCCAGCAGCGGCGTCGCCGCCCGCAGGAGGCTGCGCAGGTACCGGGACCCGATCCGCATCTGGTGCACGGCGTCGGGCACGTCCAGACGGGCCTTGAAGTCCCAGAGCACGAGGCGCTCGGCCAGCTCGCCCAGGAGCGTGCGCAGCAGCTCCTCCCCCGTCCCGGGACCCGCCCCGTTCGCCCGGGCGGTCCCGGCGAACGCCGCCCCGGTCCTGTCGCGCTCCGCGCCGGGCTTCTCCTTCCCCCCGGCCTGCTTGCTGCTGTCCTCCGTGCCGCTGTCCTTGCCGTCCTCCGTCGTGCCGTTGCTCTCCGGACGGCCGCTCCTCTTGCTCCCGCCCCTGCTCTTCTCGCTCTTCTTGCCCTTGCCCTTGCCCTTGCCCTTGCCCTTTGTGTTCTTGTCCTTCGTGCCCTTGTCCTTCGTGCCGCCGCCCGGCTGCGGCCGGTCGCCCCCGTCGGCGGCGACCGCGGCGACGGCAGCACCGTCGTCGTCGCCCGCCGTCCCGTCCTCCGGGTCCTCGGCCCCGAGGGCGCGGGCGATCTTCGCCCGGGAGGCCGAGGGCCTCCCGCCCGCGGCGCGCAGCACCGTCTCCACCGCGGCGAAGACCTCCTCCTGCCGCTGCTCGGGGAGGGTGCCGTCCAGCAGCTCGACCTCCCACTCCGCCCAGGTCCGCACGGTGCCGGTGCGCTCGTCGACGGCCTCGACGTCGTCCGCGGCGACCTCCGCGAGGTCGGTCCCGTCGGGACCGCGCAGCACGAGGACGCGGCGCACGGTGCGCAGCGTCGCGATCGGGACCAGCGGGCGCCCGCCCGTCAGCCCGGCCAGCAGGCCGCGCACGGTCGCCGGCATCCGCTCCGGCGAGCGCAGGAGTGGCACCTGCAGCTCGTGGCGGCCCGAGGGTTCGTGGTGCTTGACGTGCCAGCCGTCGTCGGCGCCGCCGCGCCGGCGCCGCAGGGCGACCAGGCGGCGGCCCAGGACCATGTCCTCGGTGTCGTAGTAGACCGCCTCCATGCGGTGCTCGACCGGTTCCGCGGCGACGCCCAGTTCCTCGAGCAGGCCCCAGTCGACCCTGGTCCCGGCGCCCTCGGGCAGCTCGTACTTGCGCTCGATCTCGCGGTGGGTCGTTGCGGTCATGTCCTGCCTCCTGCGTCGCGGCCGGGAGGGCGGGCCGCCCGCCGGGTCTGCCGCGATGATACCGGGGGCGCCCGGACCCGAGGCACGGCCCGGGCGCCCGGTCCCGACGCACCGCACCTCCGATCCGCCGCACGGCCTCGATCCGCAGCACGGCCTCGACCCGCCGCTCTCCCACGACGCACCGCAGGGCCCGGACACGGCAACGCCCCCGCCCGGTGGGGGCGGGGGCGCTGCGGCCGGCGGTCTCCGGCGGGTGGTGCGGCTCAGGCCCGGCGGCGCCGGAGGACGTCGTCCAGGTCGAGGGTGCTCCGGCCGTCGTCCGCACCGGCCCGCGCGGCGTCCTTGAGGGTGGTCGAGCGGGCGGCCGGGCGCTCCGGGACCTGCAGGGGCTCGGGCTCGGGCCGGTGCACCACGGGCGCCTGCGCATAGGTGGGCCGGGGCACGGGCACGGGCTCCCACGTCCGCTGCTCGCCGTCGGCGGCGCGGGCCACCTTGAGCGCCTCGGCCCGCAGCTCCTCGACCGTGAAGGCGGGGCCGGCCACGGGCCGCTCGTGCTCGGCGGGCAGGTCGAGCTCCTGGTCCCGGCGCAGCCCCTGCGCCCGCTCCTCCTCGGCCACGGCGTGCTCGTGGTCGAACAGGGCGACGTCCTCGCGCGGCGCGTGGGGGTCCTCCGCCGCGGGAGCCGTCACCGCGGGACGGGGGCGGGCCCTGCGGGCGGCGGCGTGCTCGCGCACGGCGAGGCGGCGCAGCGCCACGACGCAGCCGGCGCCCAGCAGGAGCAGGAGCACCGGCCACGCCCAGCCCACGGCCGCCGAGAACGGTGCCATGACGGCGGTGACGGCGGCGGCGAGCAGGGCCGCGCACCCGGCCAGGAGGATGCCGACCCGGTCCCACTTCACGCGCAGGTGCCCGGGGCGGGCGGAGGCGGCGCCGCCGGGGCGCCGGGGGGAGGTGTCGTTGGTCGCCATGGTCGTCCTTCGTCGGAGGGACGCGGGGGCGCCCGGCCGGGCCGGGTCGTCCTGGGGCGGCGCGGTTCCCGCCGCGGGGAGCACGTCGACGGGCGCGGCGCCGTGACCGTCCGGGGGCTCCACCCGGCGGCGCTGCCACCGCGGCACGACCCAGTACAGGGACAGGGCGCACACCACCGCCAGCACGGCCGAGCTGCTCACCCAGATCATCGTTCGCGGTCCTGCCTCGTTCGTCCGCCCGCCGGGACGGGCGGGCGCTGTGCGGACACCGGCGGGACCCGCCGGCGCGTGCGGGGGCCGGGGCTCCCGTGAGCGACAGCCTACTACCGCGCCGGTCCGCGGGGACGGCACCTGTGGACGCGCGGCGCGCTCACCGCCACACGGCGGGCCGGTCCGAGCCGGTGAAGCGGCGGACGAGCCCCTCGGGCACCTCCGGGGCGGTGAGCGCGAAGCTGCGGTGGTCGGTCCAGCGGCCGCCGATGTGCAGGAAGTCCTTGCGCAGCCCCTCGTCCCGGAAGCCCAGCTTCTCCACGACGCGCAGGGACTTGGTGTTCTCCGGGCGGATGTTGATCTCCATCCGGTGCAGCCCCAGGCCCTGGAAGCAGTAGTCCGTGGCCATCGCGACGGCCATGGGCGCCACGCCGCGGCCCGCCTGCTCCTGGTCCACCCAGTAGCCCAGCGTCGCGGAGAGGAACGACCCCCACGAGATGCCGGAGACCGTGAGCTGTCCGATGAGGTCGAACCGGTCGGTGCCCGGGGCCCGCTCGGTGATCACGAACGGCAGCGCCGTCGCCTGCCGGGCCTGCTGGTCGAGGGTGCGCACGAACTGCGCGAAGCCCGGCGACCCGCCGCCCGGGACGGGGTTGGTCGCCTCCCACGGGTCCAGCCACTCGCGGTTGCGCGAGCGCACCGCGTCCCACTCCCGGCGGTCCCCCCGGCCCAGCGGGCGCAGCCGGAGGTCCCCCCAGGAGACGGTCACGGGCCAGCGGAACGCTTCTGCCACGACCGGCGCGTCCGTCAGCCGGCCGGCAGGGAGCGGGCGTACTCCTTGAGCCACTCGGACAGCTCCGGGCCGAGGTCGTCCCGCTCCGTCGCGAGGATGATGTTGGCCTTGAGGTAGCTGAGCTTGTCGCCGGTGTCGTAGCGGCGGCCCTTGAACACGACCCCGTAGACCCCGCCGCCCTCGCCCTCGCGGGTCGCCAGGGTCTGCAGCGCGTCGGTGAGCTGGATCTCCCCGCCGCGGCCCGGCGGGGTGTTCTCGAGGACCTCGAAGACGCCGGGGTGGAGGACGTAGCGGCCGATGATCGCGAGGTTGGACGGGGCCTCCTCCGGGGAGGGCTTCTCGACGAGGCCCTCGATCCGCACGTACTCCTCGCCCTCCACGGGCACGACCGCCGCGCAGCCGTAGGAGCTCACCTGGTCGCGGGGCACCTCCATGAGGGCGACGACGGAGCCGCCGGTGCGCTCCTGCACCGCGATCATCTCCCGCAGCAGGTCCTCGCGGGCGTCGATCAGGTCGTCGCCCAGCAGCACCGCGAAGGGCTCGTCGCCCACGTGGATCTTCGCGCGCAGCACCGCGTGGCCCAGGCCCTTGGGGTCGGCCTGGCGCAGGTAGTGGATCTCGCCGAGCTCGGAGGCGTGCTCGACCTCCTTGAGCAGCTTCTCCTTGCCCGACTCGGCGAGCTGGCGCTCCAGGACCGGGACGCGGTCGAAGTGGTCCTCGAGGGCGCGCTTGGAGCGGCCGGTGATCATCAGGACGTCGTCCAGCCCGGCGTCGACGGCCTCCTGCACGACGTACTGGATCGCCGGCCGGTCCACGACCGGGAGCATCTCCTTGGGCATGGCCTTCGTGGCGGGGAGGAACCGGGTGCCGAGGCCGGCGGCGGGGATCACGGCCTTCCGGACCGTGCGGGGGTTGGGATTTCCACTCATGGGCACAGGCTAACGGATCGGCGCTCCAGGCCAGCGGAGGAACCGGCCGCGCCGGTTGAACGGCGCGGGGGCCGCGGCTAGCCTCACAGCACCGGCGCGCCCGCCCGCCGGGGCCCGCTCCTGCCGGGGCGGTCCGGTCACCGGCGGAAGCCGGCCCCTCCGGGCGCCGGCCCGCCCGCAGCAGCGAAGGACGACGATGACCGACCCCGAGGCCCCCGCCCAGGACGCCGCCCCCGCAGACACCGCCGAGGCCAAGGCCCGCCTGCGCCGGCGGCTGCGGGCGGTCCGGGCCCGCCGGTCCCGGGCCGCGCGCGAGCACGCCGCCCGGGGCTTCGACCGGCACGTCGCAGAGCTGCTCGCGGACCGGTCCCACCTGGACCTGGCGGCCTTCCTGCCCATGCCCACGGAGCCGCCGCTGGAGCCGGCGCTGACCACGGCGCACCGCCGGGGGCACCGGGTGTGGGTGCCCGTGTGCGAGCCCGGACGGCGCCTGGCCTGGGCCCGGTGGACGCCCGGGACGGCCGTGCACGAGGGCGGGCTCGCCGCGCTGCGCGAGCCCGTCGGGACCCGCCACGGGGCGGAGGTGATGCGCTCGGTGGGACTGCTGCTCGTCCCGGCCCTGGCCGTCTCCCGGGACGGCGGGCGCCTGGGCTTCGGCGGCGGCTACTACGACCGCTTCCTGGCGGACCTGCCGCGCACGGCCCACCCCGAGCTGCGCACCGCCGTGTGCGTGTTCGCCGACGAGGTGCTGCCCGCGGGCGGGCTGCCCCTCGAGCCGCTCGACGCCCCGGTCGGGCTCGCCCTCACCGAGGACGGCACCGAGGTCCTCCGGGACGGCGCGGACGGCACCGCCGGCGGCGAGGGCCCCGCGGCGTGGACGGGTGCCCCGGCACGGTAGAATCAGCACTCGCATCCCTCGAGTGCCAGTCCGGCGCCGACCGTCCCAGGAGGATCCATGCCCGTCTACGCCTACGGCTGCAAGGACTGCGGCCACGCCTTCGACATCCGCCAGTCCTTCAGCGAGGACGCCCTGACCGAGTGCCCGCAGTGCGGCGGTGCGCTGCGCAAGAAGTTCAACACCGTGGGCGTGGTCTTCAAGGGCTCCGGCTTCTACCGCACCGACTCCCGCGACAGCGGCGCGGGGAGCTCCTCCGCCGCGCCGTCGTCCTCGGGGTCGTCCTCCGGGGCCGCGGACGGCGCCTCGTCCTCCTCGGGCTCCTCCGCCGGCTCGGCCGGGAGCACCCCCGCGCCCGCGGCCGCCGGGAGCGCCGCCTCCTCGTCCTGAGCCCCGGTCCCCGTGCGGGGAGGCGGTGCCCGCACCGAGCCCGCACGAGGACCCCGGTGCCCGGGCGTGCGGCCGCCCGGCGTCCGCGCTCCACCGCGGCCCGGGCGGCCGCCGGCTCCCCCAGGACTGCTGCCGCGCGGCGGCCGTGGGCCGGGCGGCGCTAGCGTCCGGCGCATGAGCCGCACCGCCCGTTCCCCGCGCCGCCGCTATCCGCTCTCCCTGCACCTGCGCACCGCGCTCTCCCGCCGCCGGCGCCTGGTCGCGGCGGCCCTGCTCGGCACCGCCCTGGCCCTCGCGGTGCTGCGCCTGGCCCCGCCGGACGGGCCGACCGTGCCCGTGGTGGTCGCCGTCCGCACCCTGCCCGCCGGCAGCCCCGTGACCGCGGAGGACCTGGCCGTCGCCGCCTACCCGCGCGCGCTGGCCCCGGAGGGCGCCGCGGCTGACCCGGCCGAGCTGGCCGGCCGGACGCTCGCGGGGGCGGTCGTGCCGGGGCAGCCGCTGACCGCGACCGCCGTGGTGGGACCCGGGCTCCTGGCCGGACGACCGCCGGGGGAGACCGCCGTGACCCTGCGCATCGACGACCCCGGCGCGCTGCGCCACGTGCGCGCCGGGGACCACGTCGACGTCGTGCACTCCCCCGACGCCGTGGGAGCGCACCGCGACGTCCTCGGCCGCGGGCTGCCCGTGCTCTGGGTCGCCGCCGACCCGCCGCCGGGCGACGGCGGGCTGCTGGCGGGGGACGCCGGGGCCGCCGCGGACCGGGGGCTGCTGGTGGTCGGGGCCGCCCACGAGGACGCGGTGCGCCTGGCCGGCGTCGCGGGCACCGGCCGCACGACCGCCGTGCTGGTGCCCGCGCCCGGCCCGGGCGGACCGGGCGGGACCGACGCGCTCAGTCCCAGTGCGGGGGCCGCTGGGCCCTGAGCCACTCCTCGCGGGCGTGCCCGTCCCGGTCGCGCTCCCGGTCCTCCTCGGGCACCGGCGGCGGGGCGTCCAGGCCCGCCAGCCGCGGCTCGGCACCGGCCGCGGTGCCGCCGGTCGCACGCCGCGGTCCGCGCCGGCGCCGGACCGGACCGCCGGCGCCGGGGTCCGGTGCGGCCGGTGCGCCCGCGGCGGAACCCGCCGCCTCGTCCCCGTCCGCCGGTGCGCCGGGCCCGGTTCCCCGACCGGCGAGGTCCTGCGGCTGCTGCCGGTGCCCGGCCGACGGCTCAGCCGGCACGGCGGTCCTGTCCCCCGGCATCAGGTCCCGGCCGGGCCCCGGGGCGCGGTGGCAGTCCGAGGTAGCGGCGGATCAGGTCGGCGACCGTGTCGGGGTCCGTGAAGACCTCGACGGTCCACAGCGTGAGGTGGTTCCAGCCCGTGCGCTCGAGCTGCTGCGGGCGCAGCCGTGAGCGCTCGCGCACGGACAGCTCCGTGCGGGAGCCGTCGGACTGCGCGGCGACGGGGATGCGCAGGGGCCCGGCGCCGCCCCGGCGCGCGGGCAGGGCCCCGGCGGACAGCGACTCCGTCTGCGCCCACGCCACGAGGTCCAGCTCCCCGGCCACGTCCAGGCGCACGGAGGCGCCCTGCCGCTCGAGCCGGCGGGCGAGGTCGACCACGAGGGCGTCCTCGTGGCTGCCGGCGGTCGTGCGCCCGGCGTCGTCGGCCCCGTCCCCGAGGTGGGCCGCCAGGACGCGCACGAAGTCGCGGGCGCCGTGCTGGAGGCCCTTGCTCTCGATCTCCCCGGGGTGCAGGGAGGTCACGATCCGCGTGGCGTGCCGGGCCCGGGTGACGGCGAGCACGAAGTGCCGGCGCCCGTGCTTCTCCGAGAGCTGGCCGAGGTAGGGCACCGTGCGGCCGTTGGCGGTCTTGCCGAAGCCGAGGGCGAGAATCACGGTGTCGCGCACGATCCCGGCCGCCCGGTGCAGGTCCACCACGCGGAAGGACTCGGGCCCGGGGGCGAAGAACGCGGCCGCGTCCGGCTCCTCCCGCAGCCGGCGGCGCACGCCCTCCGCGATGCGGGCGGCGTGCACCGCGCTCGGCGTCACCACGGCCAGGGACCGGTCGGGGTGGCGGGCCGCGTGCTCGAAGACGAGCTCGACGACGCGGCGCACCTCCGCCGCCGGCGCCTGGATGCCCTCGATCCCGGCGGTCAGGGCGCCGATGCCGTCGGGCACGTACTCGACGTCGAGCACGGGGGTGGTGCCCGTGAGGGACTCCCCGTGCGGCAGCCGGGTGAGCCGGCCCCCGTAGAAGTGCTCGTTGAGGTGGTCGAAGACGTGCTGGTCCATCGAGCGGTGCATCGTGCGCAGCAGCCGCCCGGGGACCACGCGGGAGAGGGCGTCGAAGGCGCTGTCGACCTCCACGACGGGCTGGGCCGAGGACCCGGCCGTGGGCGCCACGGTGAACGGCCGGGGCCGGCCCACGTGCGGGTCGCCGAACGCGATGACCTGCTCGCACCGGGTGATCGCGGGCAGCACCGCCGCCAGCGGGGAGCTCTCCGCGTCGAGCACCACCACGGCGTCGAAGGCGTGCTCCTCGGGCAGCGCCGCGGAGAGCACGAGCGGGCTGGCGGTCCACACGGGCACGAGCGCGTCCACGAGCTCCCCCGCCTCGGCGAGGACGTCCTCGAGCGGGGCGGCCCCCGCGCGCAGCATCCCGCGCAGCGCCACCACGGCCCGCGGGCCCGTGCGCACGGCCCGCCGCCAGCGCTCCGCGAGCTGCCACAGCAGCCGCCCGGCCCCGGAGGCCACGTGCGCGGCGTCGGCACGGCGGAAGGCCGACTCGAGCCGGCGCAGCGCGGGCCCGCCCTCGGCCGCGGGGAACTCGTCGCCGGAGACCATCGCCTCGAGCACCGACTGCCAGCGGGCCAGGTCGAACTCCGCCGCGACCCCGTGGCGCGGCACGCCGCGGCGCACGAGGTCGTCGATCAGCTCGCCGAGGCCCCGGCCGCGCAGCTCGTCGAGCAGGACGGTGCGCTCGGGCAGGCGCTCGAGGTTGGCCTCGTCGTTGATCAGGGCGTCGAGGACCTCCCGCAGCTCCTGGACGGGCCGTCCGAGCAGCCCGGCGCCCGCCGGCGCCCCCTCGAGGGCGATGGACAGCCCCTCGAGGTCCTCCACGAACCGGGCGTGCACGGCGGCGATCTCGTCGACCCGTTCGGAGACCGCCGGGTGGCGCCGGCCCGTGGCCCACTCCTGCCAGCGCTGCCGCTCGGACTCCACCCGCAGCAGCGCGCTGTGCAGGTCGGACAGGTGCACGCCCTGGCGGATGTACTCCTTGGCGGCCTTGCGCAGGCGGGAGCGCTGCAGGCCCGTCATCTCGATCCCCTGCTCCCGCCGCCACCCCGCCGGGGCGGTCGCGGCCACGAGGTCCGTGACCGGCCGGTCGTAGACGTCCGGGGTGAAGCGGGAGAGCGAGTCCCGGACCTCCTGCATCAGCCGCAGCTGCCGGCCCCACTCGGGCACCGTGGCCCCGGCCCGCATCCCCGAGGTCGAGAGCAGGTGGCGCATGCCGGTCTCGAGGGTGGTCAGCTCCAGCAGCAGCGACTGGGCGAGCCGGTGGGCCTGGCGGGCCTCGTCGTCGTTGACCAGCCGCGCCCCGCTCCACGGGCCCGCGAGCACCCCGGCGTCGAAGGCCCCGAGCTCGGCGGCGTGCTCGAGCCGGGCCACGGCCTCGTCCCGGTCCCGCAGGGCGTCGAGCACCGAGGGCGGGAAGCGCACCGCGGTGGCCGGGGCCGGGCGGCGGGCCGTGAGCTCGGCGAGCGCCTGCACCGCCCGGTACGGCGAGGCCTGCCACCGGGGGCGCACGGTGTGCAGCGACCTGACGTGCTCGGCGAGCCGGTCCCGGGACTCCCGCAGCGCCGCGTGCAGCTCCCCCAGCTCAGGGCGCTCGGCGCGCTCGTTGCGGGCGACCGCCCGGATCAGCTGCTCGGCGACCTCGGCCGGTGAGAGCTGCGAGGACAGCGGCAGCACGGCGGTGCCCAGCCCGAGGGCGTCGACCCGGCGGCGGAACGCGGCGAGGGTGGTGCGCCGCTCACCCAGCACGAGCACCGTGCGGCCCGCGGCGACGAGGGTCCCCACGGTGTTGACCGCGGTGTCGATCTGCCCGGTGCCCGGGGGTGCGGTGACCACGAACGAGTGGCCCTGCGCGGCCAGGTCGAGGACCTCCTGCTGCGGGCCGTCGGCGTCGACGAGCAGCAGCTCGTCCGCGGGGTCGCGCTCGTCGGGCGGCGGGGCCGTGCTGACGACCTCGCGCGCCTGCGGCATCCGCCCCACCGTGGGGTCCTTGAGCCGGGCGAGGTCGCGCACGAGGTCGGTGCGGGCCTCGACCGAGGAGTCGGCCGGGCGGTCGTGGAGGTCGGCGAAGGTCGAGACGAGCAGCCGGTGCTCGACGTGCATCCCGGGGACCGCGCCGGCGAGGGTGCGCAGGGTCTCCAGGGCGGGGGCCGGGTCCAGCCGGCGCGTGCCGTGGGCGAGGCGGGCGAGGTCCGCCCCGGCGAGGTCCACGCCGTGGTCGGCGGCCAGCCGCCGCACCATGGCGGGGTTCAGCCGGGCCCGGCCCACGATCTGCAGCTCGAAGTCCTCCAGGTCGGCCCGCCACCGCAGCGCCACGGGCGCCAGCAGCACCGGGGCGATGAAGCGGCGCTGCCCGGAGCCGGTGGGGTCCGAGCCGCGGGGCCGGGCCAGCCAGGAGGCCGTGCCGGTCGCGAGGTAGGCGGCGTCGAGGCCGTGGTGGACGGAGAGCTCGTGGACCTTCGTGCGCAGCGAGCGCGCGGCGCGGGAGGCCGCGGCGTACTGCTCGCGGTCGTGGACGATCGTGGACAGCCGGGTGGGCCGGCTCATCAGCAGCTGCGCCTGGCCCGAGGGGTTGGCCTCGGTGAGGTCGAGGCAGACGTTGTCGACCTGGTTGAAGTCCAGCAGCGTGTCGGGGCCCGTGTAGGCGTCCATCTGCCGGGTCCAGGGCTGCAGGGAGACCCGCCCGGTCGGCTCCGGGGCGGGTCCCTGCTCCCGGGCACCCCGCGGGGTGCGGTCGGAGACGATCGGCATGGTGTCCCTCCTGCGCCGCGGCCCCGCGGCCGGGCGCCGGTCGTGCACGAGGTCGAGCGGTCCGTGCGGACCGCTCGACCGGGGGTGGTGGTGCGTGGTGGGGCCCTGCGGGGCTACTCCCACTCGATGGTGCCCGGGGGCTTGGACGTGACGTCCAGGACCACCCGGTTGACCTCTTCGACCTCGTTGGTGATGCGGTTGGAGATCCGGGCCAGCAGGTCGTAGGGCAGCCGCGACCAGTCCGCGGTCATCGCGTCCTCGCTCGAGACCGGCCGCAGCACGATCGGGTGGCCGTAGGTGCGGCCGTCGCCCTGGACGCCCACGGAGCGCACGTCGGCGAGCAGGACGACCGGCATCTGCCAGACGTCCTCGTCGAGCCCGGCACGGGTGAGCTCCTCGCGGGCGATCGCGTCCGCGCGGCGCAGCACCGCGAGGCGGTCCTCGGTGACCTCGCCGATGATGCGGATGCCCAGGCCGGGGCCGGGGAAGGGCTGGCGGCCGACGATCTCCTCGGGCAGGCCGAGCTCGCGGCCCACGGCGCGGACCTCGTCCTTGAACAGGGTCCGCAGCGGCTCCACGAGCTCGAACTGCAGGTCCTCGGGCAGCCCGCCCACGTTGTGGTGGCTCTTGATGTTGGCCGCGCCCTCCCCGCCGCCGGACTCGACGACGTCGGGGTAGAGGGTGCCCTGGACGAGGAAGCGCACGGGCTCGCCCTCCTGGGCGGCGCTGCGGGCGACCTCCTCGGCGGCGGCCTCGAAGGAGCGGATGAACTCGCGGCCGATGATCTTGCGCTTCTGCTCGGGGTCCGTCACCCCCGCGAGGGCGCCGAGGAAGCGCTCCTTCTCCTCGGCCACGTGCAGCCGCACGCCGGTGGCGGCCACGAAGTCGGTCTCGACCTGCTCGGCCTCGCCCTCGCGCAGCAGCCCGTGGTCGACGAACACGCAGGTGAGCTGGTCGCCGACCGCGCGCTGGACGAGCGCGGCGGCCACGGCGGAGTCGACGCCGCCGGAGAGCCCGCAGATCACGGAGGCGGAGCCGACCTGCTCGCGGATGCGCTGGACGTGCTCCTCGATGATGTTGCCGGTGGACCAGCTGGGCTCGACCCCGGCGCCGGCGAACAGGAAGCGCTCGAGGACCTGCTGGCCGTGCACGGAGTGCTTGACCTCGGGGTGCCACTGCACGCCGTAGAGCCGGCGCTTCTCGTCGGCGAACGCCGCCACGGGGGTGGTCTCGGTAGAGGCGAGCACCTCGAAGCCGGCAGGGGCCTCGACCACGGAGTCGCCGTGGCTCATCCACACCGTCTGGGTGCCGGGCGCGCCCTCGAGGATCGAGGCGTCCACGGCCGTGGCGGTGGTCGCCCCGTACTCGCGCGCCCCGGTGTGGGCCACCGTCCCGCCGAGGGCCTGGGCCATGGCCTGGAAGCCGTAGCAGATGCCGAACACGGGCACGCCGGCCTCGAACAGGGCGGGGTCCTGCTGCGGGGCGTCCTCCGCGTACACCGAGGACGGACCGCCGGAGAGGATGATCGCGGCGGGGTTCTTCGCCAGGATCTGCTCGGTGGGCAGGGTGTGGGGGACGATCTCGGAGTAGACGTTGGCCTCGCGGACCCGGCGGGCGATCAGCTGCGCGTACTGCGCGCCGTAGTCGACCACCAGGACCGGCCGCTGCTCCAGATCGGTGCGGGTCTCAGGTGTCTCGGTCACGCCCTCCATCCTAGGGCAGGCGGCCGGGGACCGCGGACGGGCCCCGCCCGCGGTGCGGACGGGGCCCGTGGCCTCAGTAGCGCTTGGCGGCCTGGGGGTTGGCGCGCAGCTCGGCGGCCGTGGAGGCGTGGATCTTGCGCTCGACGACGAAGGACAGGAACGGCACCACGCCGCCGAGGGCCATCACCACGAGCTGCGGGAAGGGCCAGCGCATGAGCGTCCAGATCCGGAAGCAGGAGATCAGGTAGACCACGTAGAACCACCCGTGCACGATGAGGATCCACGTGGAGATGTTCACCCCGCCGGCGAGGTTCTCGACCTCGAGGTCCTGCCAGCCCAGGGGCACGGTGGCGCCGGTGAGCTTGTCGGTCCCGCCGGCGACCAGGTCGTGGCCGAGGCCGTAGCGGGTGATCATCTCCGCGACGAGCAGCAGCAGGAACGTGCCGGAGATCCAGGCGCAGACCATGTAGAACCGCAGGGCGCCGCGGATCTGCGCCTCGGTGCCGCCGAAGCGGCGGCGGGCCTGGAGCCCGGCGGCCCGGCGCGGCACGTGCCCGGGGGCGGCGGCGCGCTCGGGCGCCGCGTCCTCGGGCAGGGCCACGCGCACGCCGTCGGTGCGCTCCTTCGGCCGCGGGGTCTCGGGCGGGGTGGGCTGCGTGGGCTCGGTCATGAGGAGGCTCCGGTCCTGTCCTGGGTGCGGTCTCGTCCGTCGCGGGGCTGGTCGTCGAACCAGTAGTACTCCCCCGCGGCGGGGTCGTAGTAGTAGTAGCGCCCGGTGGCGTCGTCGTAGTGGTAGTCGCCGTCGAGGTAGTAGTACTCCTCGGGGTGCTGGGCCCGCAGGTGCTCGTCGCGCACGAAGCGCCACCAGATGTAGAGGGCGAACCCGGCGAAGACCACCCACTCGACGGCGTAGAAGAGGTTGAGCAGGTTCACGGACTCGTCCGTGGGCTGCTGGTCGATCTCGAGCCGGGACAGCTCCGGGCTCAGCAGCCGCGGGTCGGCGGCGAGCGCGCCGTCCTGGCCGACCTGGGGACCCTGCTCCGCGGGGCTCTCCGCGAAGGCGGCGACGAAGCCGGCGTGCAGGGGCCGGTCCCAGCGGTTGGTCAGCTGCGCCGGGGAGACGGTGGCCACCTGGCCCGCGGGCAGGTCCTCCCCCGGCAGCGGGCTCTCGGGGGGCAGGTAGCGGCCGACGACGGCGACGGGCCCGGAGGGCTCCTCCGGCACGGCGGCGGGGTCGGCGGTCCAGCCGCGGGCCACGGCCACGCTCAGGTCCCCGCCGGCGTCCGGCCACTGGCCGGCCGTCCCGGGCAGCGCGAGCGCGGAGACGACCCACCAGCCCTCGGCGCCGTCCTGCAGCCGGCCGGGGACCAGCACGGTCGAGTCCTGGCGGTAGCTGCCCGTGGCCGTCACGAGCTGGTCGGCCTGGCGGGCGGTGACCGGCCGGCCGGCACCGGCGGCCTCCCCGAGGGGCACCGCCAGGTCCTTGGCGGGATCGGCGACCGTGCGGGACTGCTCGCTGGACTCCAGCTGCCACTGGCTCAGCAGCACGAACCCGGCCGCGACCCCGAGCGCGACGACCAGCAGGAGCAGCGAGCGGGGGCGCAGGGCGGTCGTGAGCACCCGTCAAGGCTAGTGCGCGTTCCTGGACGTTTCCCAATCCCCGGCCCGCCGGGGCCCGGCGGGCCGGGGGCGGGCTCAGCCGCGGATGACGACCTCGGCGCGCTGGAACTCCTTGAGCTCGAGGTAGCCGGTGGTGGCCATCGACCGGCGCAGGGCCCCGACGAGGTTGGAGGTGCCGTCGACGTGGCCGGAGGGCCCGTGCAGGACCTCCTGGAGCGGGCCGACCGTCCCGACCCGGGTGCGCAGCCCGCGGGGCAGCTGGCCGTGGTGGGCCTCGGCGCCCCAGTGCCAGCCGCGCCCGGGGGCCTCCTCCGCGCGGGCCAGGGCGGTCCCCAGCATCACGGCGTCGGCGCCCATGGCCAGGGCCTTGACGATGTCCCCGGAGACCCCCACGCCGCCGTCGGCGATGACGTGGACGTAGCGCCCGCCGGACTCGTCGAGGTAGTCGCGGCGGGCGGCGGCCACGTCCGAGATGGCCGTGGCCATCGCGGCGTGGATGCCCAGGGTGGTCTGGGTGCGCAGGGACGCCCCGCCGCCGAAGCCCACGAGCACCCCGGCCGCGCCGGTGCGCATCAGGTGCAGGGCCGGGGTGTACCCGGCGGCCCCGCCGACGATGACGGGCACGTCCAGGTCGTAGATGAACTTCTTCAGGTCCAGCGGCTCCTGGGTGCGGGAGACGTGCTCGGCCGAGACCGTGGTCCCGCGGATCACGAAGACGTCCACGCCCGCGTCCAGGACCGTGCGGTAGTGCTCCACGGTGCGCTGGGGCGTGAGCGAGCCGGCGACGATCACCCCGGCCTCGCGGATCTCGGCCAGGCGCGCGGTGATCAGCTCCGGCTGGACCGGGGCCCGGTAGAGCTCCTGCATCCGCCGGGTCGCGGCCGGGTCGTCGTCCGCGGGCAGCGCGGCGATCTCCTCGAGCACCGGGCGCGGGTCCTCGTAGCGGGTCCACAGGCCCTCCAGGTCGAGCACCCCCAGCCCGCCGGCGCGGCCCAGGGCGATCGCCGTCTCCGGGGAGGTCGCCGAGTCCATGGGCGCGCCCAGGAACGGGATCTCGAAGCGGTAGGCGTCGATCTGCCACTCCGTGGAGACGTCCTGCGGGTCGCGGGTGCGCCGGGAGGGCACGAGCGCGATCTCGTCCAGGGAGTAGGTGCGGCGGGCGCGCTTGGACCGGCCGATCTCGATGTCGTAGCTCATGGTGTCCTTTCCGGGGACGGGCGGGCCCGTCCGGCGGCGCTCAGCGCTGGTAGTTGGGGGCCTCGACGGTCATCGTGATGTCGTGCGGGTGGGACTCCTTGAGCCCGGCGGGGGTGATCCGCACGAACCGGCCCTTCGTCTTGAGCTGCTCGACGCTGTGGGCGCCCACGTAGAACATCGTCTGGCGCAGGCCGCCGTCGAGCTGGTGCACCACGGCCGCGAGCGGGCCCCGGTAGGGGACCTGACCCTCGATGCCCTCGGGGATCAGCTTCTCGTCGGAGGCGACGTCGGCCTGGAAGTAGCGGTCCTTGGAGTAGGAGGTGTTCTTCCCGCGCGACTGCATGGCCCCCAGCGAGCCCATCCCGCGGTAGGCCTTGAACTGCTTGCCGTTGACGAAGATCAGCTCCCCCGGGGACTCGTCGCAGCCCGCGAGCAGCGAGCCGATCATCACCGAGTCGGCGCCGGCGACGAGGGCCTTGCCGATGTCCCCGGAGTACTGCAGCCCGCCGTCGGCGATGATGGGCACGCCCGCGGGGATCGCCGCCTGGGCCGCCTCGTTGATCGCGGTGACCTGGGGCACGCCCACGCCGGCGATGATGCGGGTGGTGCAGATCGAGCCGGGGCCGACCCCGACCTTCACGGCGTCCGCGCCGGCGTCCACGATCGCCTGCGCGCCGTGGCGGGTCGCGGCCTGCCCGCCGATGACGTCGACGTGCGCGGCCGCCGGCTCGGCCTTGAGCCGGGCGACCATGTCGAGCACGCCCTGGGAGTGGCCGTTGGCCGTGTCGATGAACAGGGCGTCGACGCCGGCCTCCACGAGCGCCATCGCGCGCTCGAAGCCGTCGCCGAAGAAGCCGACGGCGGCGCCGACGCGCAGCCGGCCCTCGTCGTCCTTGGTGGCGCGCGGGTACTGCTCGGCCTTCGTGAAGTCCTTGATGGTGATCAGCCCGGTCAGCCGGCCGTCGTCGTCGACGAGCGGGAGCTTCTCGATCTTGTTGGAGGCCAGCAGCTTGTGCGCCTCCTCCTTGTCCATGCCGACCTTGCCGGTGATCAGCGGCATCGGCGTCATGACCTCGTGCACCTTCCGCCGCGGGAAGTCGCTCTCGGGCAGGTAGCGGGTGTCGCGGTTGGTGATGATGCCCAGCAGCCGCTGGTCCTCGTCCACGACCGGCAGCCCGGAGACCTTGAAGTAGCCGCACAGCCGGTCGAGCTCGGCCAGGGTCGCGTCCGGGGAGATGGTCACCGGGTCGGTGATCATCCCGGACTCGCTGCGCTTGACGCGGTCCACGTGGGCGGCCTGGTCGGCGATGGAGAGGTTGCGGTGGATCACGCCGAGCCCGCCCTGGCGGGCCATGGCGATGGCCATGGGGGACTCGGTGACGGTGTCCATGGCCGCCGACAGCAGCGGCGCCTCGAGCGTGATCCGCCGGGACAGGCGGGTGGCCGTCGAGGCCTCGGAGGGGATGACGTCGGTGTTGCCGGGCAGCAACAGGACGTCGTCGTAGGTCAGGCCGGTGAACCCGAAGGGGTCCTCGGACAGGGCGGTGGGGACGGCATGATCCGGCACGGTGGGGCCTTTCGGGTCGAGGAGGTCCCGGCCATTCTACGGTCCGCCCGGCGGGCGGTCCCCGGGACCGGGGGTCCCTGTGGCAGGGCTCACGGCAGTCCCGGCAGCCGGACGCCGTCCTCGGCGAGGGCCGCGGCCAGGCGCTGCGCCAGCATCGGCGTAAGCGTGCGGACGTAGTCGATGCTCAGGTGGTCGTCGTCCCAGTACGTGTGCACGTTGCCGACCACGGGCCGGCAAGTGCCCTCGGGGCAGACGAGGTCCCCCATGTCCACCGTGGCGACGTGCGCCAGCTCGTCGGCCAGCGGGTCCAGGGGGTTAGGGGTGTTCACGGCGGGGTGGCCCGTCGTCGTGCACGCCGGGTCGTCGGCGCCGTTCTCCTGGGCGCAGCGCGGCGGGGAGAACTCGAAGCGCGGGGTGTCGCGCAGGCCCACGAACGTGACCCCGCGCGCGTCCAGCTCGCGCATCCGGGCCTCGGCGCCCGGGGTGAGCTCCTCCCCCGTGGTCGAGGTGCGGGTGCCCTGGCCCAGGACGAGGTCCGGGTCCACGGCGTCGATCACCGGGCCGGTGCCCTCGAGCCAGGTCGCGCAGTCCTCCGGGTAGTCCTGCTCCTCGACGGTCGAGTACAGGCACCCCGGCTGCAGGTAGGTCACGACCCGCCACCCGTTCTCGCGCGCGAGCTGCTCGACCGCCGTGGCCCAGTGGTGGACGTGGCTGTTGCCGAGGAGCAGGACGGTGGCGCTGGGGTCCTCCTGCGGGACGGTCTCCCGGCAGCGCTCCTGGTAGCGGGGCTCGACGCCCAGGTCCGCCGGGCACGGCTCGCCGGTGCCGGGGGCGCCCCAGTAGTCGGCGTCGATGACGGGGATCGTGGGGGCGTCGGGGTCGCCGCGGTACTCGAAGCCGGGGGCGAGGGCGGCGGCGCCGGGGTTGTTGCGCTCGGCCTCGGCCGCGATCTGCGCCGCCCGCCGCGCATCGGCCTGGGCCCACCCCAGCACCGGCACCGCCACCAGCCCCAGGCACACCACCACGACCACCGCCAGCCGCCGCGCCGAACGCTCCGGCCACGCCCACCGCTTCAGCGGGTTCTCCACCCACCGGGTCGCCACCACCGCCAGCACCAGCGACACCACGATCAGCACCACCCCCGACCGCGGCCCCGCCACCGGCCGGTCCCGCACCACCAGATACGTGATCAGCAGCGGCCAGTGCACCAGGTACAGCGCATACGCCGCGTCCCCCAGCCGCACCAGCGGCCCCGAGGCCAGCACCCGGTCCACCCCGAAGCGCGAGCCCGAGGACCCCGCCACGATCACCGCCGCCGCCGAGCACAGCGGCCACAGCGCGATCCACCCCGGGAACGCCCCCTGCACATCGACCAGCACCCCCACCAGCACCATCGACACCAGACCCGCCCAGCCCAGCACCACCCGCAGCCCCTTGGCCGGATTCAGGTACGGCACCGCCAGCGCCAGCAGCGACCCCAAGGCGAACTCCCACAACCGCGCCCGCGTGTCGAAATAGGTGAACGCCTGGTCCCCGGCCGTGCGCACCACCGAGAACACCAACGACCCCACGAACACCGCCCCGAAGGCCACCGCCAGCACCGGCACCGGCCGCCACCGGAACCGCCGGCACACCACCGCCGCCCCCGCGAAGATCACCGGCCACAGCAGGAACACCTGCCCCTGCACCGACAACGACCAGAAGTGCTGGAACGGCGAGGACCCCGAGTCGTCCACCGCGTAGTAGTCCACCTGCGCCACCGCCAGCGCCCAGTTCTCCACGTAGAACACCGACGCCAGCGCCTGGGAGCGCCACCGCGCCACGTCGAACTCCGGGTAGAACAGCGCCACCAGCACGAGCGTGCCCAGGATCGTGAGCACGGCCAGGGGCAGCAGCCGCTTGAACACGTGCAGCCAGTACCGCCCCAGCGCCAGCGGCCTGCCCGCCTCCAGCTTGCGCACGAAGGACAGGGTCAGGAAGAACGCCGAGATCAGCAGGAAGATGTCCACCCCGCCCGAGACCCGGTCCAGGAACACGTGGTAGACCACCACCAGCAGCACCGCCACGAACCGCAGCCCCTGCACCTCCGGACGGAACCCCGAGAAGCGGCTGGGACGGTCCGCCGGGCGCTCCTGCGCCGGGGTGCGGGCCCAGGGGGCCGGGCCGAGTGCGGTGGGCATGGGGGTACCTCCTGGGGGGACACCGCGCCGGCGTCGAGGGGGGGGATGGGCGGCGCGGAGGGGACTGGTGGAGCCTACCGGATCCGGTGGCGGTCCCCCGGGCGGCCGGTCCCACCGCACCGGTCCTGCGGTCCGGGCCCTGCCGTCCCGCCCCCGTGCGCGCCCCCGCCGGACGGGTCCCGCGGTGGGCGGGTTCAGCGCCGGAGCAGGTCCTGGGCGCCGTCGGCGGCGAGGGCCTGCTCGGTCCGCCGGGCGAACTCGGGGGCGAGGGTTTTGACGTACTCGGCGGTGAGGTGGTTGTTGTCCCAGTAGGTCCACACGTTGCCGATCACCGGCGGGCACGTGCCCCCGGGGCAGACGAGGTCGCCGAGGTCGACCGCCGAGACCCGGGCCAGCTCCGCGGCCACGGGTGCCAGGGGGCTGTCGGGGTCGAGGACCGCGTGGGTCGCGGCGCACTGCGGTGCCTGCGCCCCGTGCTCCTCCGCGCAGTGGGCGGGGACGAAGTCGAAGCGCGGGTTGTCGCGGACCCCGATCACCTGGATGCCGCGGGCGGCCAGGTCCCGGATGCGCTGCTCCGTGCCGGGGGTGAAGGTCTCCTCGTTCTCGTCGGTGCTGCGGGTGCCCTGGACGAGGACGAGGTCGGGGTCGACGGCGTCGACGGCGGGACCGGTGCCCTCGAGCCACCGGGCGCACTCGTCCGGGAAGAGCTGCTCGTCGAGGGTCGAGTAGAAGCAGTTGCCGCGGATGTAGGTGACGACCCGCCAGCCGTTGCGCTCGGCCAGGTGCTCGACGGCGGGCAGCCACTGGTGGACGTGGCTGTTGCCGACGACCAGCAGGGTCGCGGCCGGGTCCTCGGCCGGCACGGTGTCGAAGCACCACTGCTGCCACCGCTCGCCGAGGCCGATCTCCGCCGGGCAGGGGCTGCCCAGCGGCGGTTTCGGGTAGTGCTCGCCGGTGAGGACGGGGATGACGGGCGCGTCGGGGTCGCCCTGGTGTTCGAAGCCGGGGGCGAGGGCGGCGGCGCCGGGGTTGTTGCGGTCGGCCTGCGCGGTGATCTCCGCGATCCGGCGGGCCTCGGCCTGCTGGACCGCCAGCACCGGCACGGCCACCACCCCCACGCACACCAGGACCACCGCCGCCAGCCGGCGCCGCGACCGCTCGGGCCAGGCCCACCGCTTCAGCGGCTGTTCCACGAACCGGGTCGCCAGCAGCGCCAGCACCAGCGACACCGCGATCAGCACCACCCCCGACCGGGGACCGGCCATCGGCCGGTCCCGCAGCACCAGGTAGGTGATCAGCAGCGGCCAGTGCACCAGGTACAGCGCATACGCCGCGTCCCCCAGCCGCACCAGCGGCCCCGAGGCCAGCACCCGGTCCACCCCGAAGCGCGAGCCCGAGGACCCCGCCACGATCACCGCCGCCGCCGAGCACAGCGGCCACAGCGCGATCCACCCCGGGAACGCCCCCTGCACGTCCACGACCACGCCGACGGCGACCATGCTCACCAGCCCGGCCCAGCCCAGCACGACCCGCAGCCCCTTGGCCGGGTTCAGGTACGGCACCGCCAGCGCCAGCAGCGACCCCAGGGCGAACTCCCACAGCCGGGTGCGGGTGTCGAAGTAGGCGAACTCCTGGCGCACCGCGGTCTGCTGGACGGAGAAGGCCAGCGAGACCACGAACACCGCCCCGAAGGCCACCGCCAGCACCGGCACCGGCCGCCACCGGAACCGCCGGCACACCACCGCCGCCCCCGCGAAGATCACCGGCCACAGCAGGAACACCTGCCCCTGCACCGACAACGACCAGAAGTGCTGGAACGGCGAGGCGCTGGAGTGGTCGGCCGCGTAGTAGTCCACCGCACCGAGGGCCAGCGCCCAGTTCTCGGCGTAGAGCACCGAGGCCAGCGCCTCCGCGCGCCAGCGCCCCACGTCGTGGGCGGGGTAGAGCACCTCGACGAGCACCAGCGTGGCCAGGATCGTGAGCACGGCCAGGGGCAGCAGCCGCTTGAACACGTGCAGCCAGTACCGCCCCAGCGCCAGGGGCCTGCCCGCCTCCAGCTTGCGCACGAAGGACAGGGTCAGGAAGAACGCCGAGATCAGCAGGAAGATGTCCACCCCGCCCGAGACCCGGCCGAGGAAGACGTGGTAGGCCACCACCAGCAGCACCGCCACGAACCGCAGCCCCTGCACCTCCGGACGGAACCCCGAGAAGCGGGTGGGGCGGTCCTGCGCGTCGGCGGTTCCCGGGGCCTGCCGGCCGAGGCTGCTGGTCATGGGGGGCTCTCCTGGGCGCGCCGCGGTCGCGGCGGGCGGTCGTCGGGCGGATCCCCCGCACTCTACCGGAGCCGGTGACGACGACGGGCCCGCCCTCCCCCGTGCGGGGAAGGACGGGCCCGTCGTCGTCCGGGACCGCCGGCGGGGCGGTCAGTGCCGGTGCCCGTGCCCCTTCTCGTCCTCGTCGGCGGGCTTGTCCGTGACGAGGGTCTCGGTGGTCAGCACGAGCGCGGCGATGGAGGCCGCGTTCTGCAGCGCGGAGCGGGTGACCTTGACGGGGTCGATGATGCCCGCGGCGACCAGGTCGGTGTACTCGCCGGTCGCGGCGTCGTAGCCGTGCCCGGTCTCGAGCTCGGCGACGCGGGAGACGACCACGGCCCCGTCCTGCCCGGCGTTCTGCGCGATCCAGTACAGGGGCTGGCGCAGGGCGCGGCGGACGATCTTCAGCGCGGTCGCGGCGTCCCCGGTGAGGCCGAGGTCGGACTCGTCGAGGACCTTCGCGGCCTGCAGGAGCGCGGAGCCGCCGCCGGCCACGATGCCCTGCTCGAGGGCGGCGCGGGTCGAGGAGACGGCGTCCTCGATGCGGTGCTTGCGCTCCTTGGCCTCGACCTCGGTCGCGGCGCCGACCTTGATCACGGACACGCCGCCGGCGAGCTTGGCGAGGCGCTCCTGGAGCTTCTCGCGGTCCCAGTCGGAGTCCGTGCGCTCGGCCTCGGCGCGGATCGTGGCGACCCGCTCCTGGATGGCGGCCTCGGAGCCGCCGCCGTCCACGACCGTGGTGGTGTTCTTGGTCACGGTGACGCGGCGGGCGGTGCCCAGCTGCTCCAGGGTGACCTGGTCCAGGCTGATGCCCAGCTCGGCGGTGATCAGCTCGCCGCCGGTGAGCACGGCGAGGTCCTGCAGGATCGCCTTGCGGCGGTCGCCGAAGCCCGGGGCCTTCAGGGCCACGACGTCGAGGGTGCCGCGCAGCTTGTTCACCACGAGGGTGGACAGGGCCTCGCCCTCGACGTCCTCGGCGATGATCGTCAGCGGCTTCTTGGCCTGGACGACCTTCTCGAGCACGGGCATGAGCTCGGCCACGGTGGAGATCTTGCCCTGGTAGAGCAGCACGACGCCGTTCTCGAGGACGGCCTCCTGGCGCTCGGCGTCCGTGACGAACGACGGCGAGAGGTAGCCCTTGTCGAACTGCATGCCCTCGGTGACCTCGAGCTCGACCTCCGTGGTGGAGCCGTCCTCGATGGTGATGACCCCGTCCTTGCCGACGGTCTCGAAGGCGCGGGCGATGAGCTCGCCGATCGAGCGGTCCTGGGCGGAGATGGTGGCGACGTGGGCGACGCTCTCGCCCTCGACGGGCCGGGCGTTCTCGAGCAGGCGCGCGGAGACGGCCTCGACCGACTTCTCGATGCCGCGCTTGAGCGCGAGCGGCTCGGCCCCGGCGGCGACGTTGCGCAGGCCCTCGCGGACCAGGGACTGGGCGAGGACGGTCGCGGTGGTGGTGCCGTCACCGGCGACGTCGTTGGTCTTGGTGGCGACCTCCTTCGCGAGCTGCGCGCCGAGGTTCTCGTACGGGTCCTCGAGCTCGACCTCGCGGGCGATGGTCACGCCGTCGTTGGTGATCGTGGGGGCGCCCCACTTCTTGTCGAGCACGACGTTGCGCCCGCGCGGGCCGAGGGTCACCTTGACGGTGTCGGCGAGCTTGTTGACGCCGTTCTCGAGGGACTTGCGGGCGGCGTCGTCGAATGCCAGCTGCTTGGCCATGGACGGAAAGCTCCTTCGGGGATGGGCTGGACCGGGCCGCCGGGCGGGCGGCGGGTCGGAGGGGGAACCGGCGAAGGGTGCCGGCCGCGGCCCGCCGGGCGGGCGGTGCGTGCGGCGGGCACCCTTCGTCGCAGGTGTGCGGTGCGCCGGGACTACTTCTCGACGACGGCGAGCACATCGCGGGCCGGGAGCACCAGGTACTCCTCGCCGTTGTACTTCACCTCGGTCCCGCCGTACTTCGAGAAGATGACGACGTCGCCCTCCTTGACGTCGACGGGGATGCGGTTGCCGGAGTCGTCGACGCGACCCGGGCCCACGGCCAGGACCTTGCCCTCCTGGGGCTTCTCCTTGGCGGTGTCGGGGATGACGAGGCCGGACGCCGTGGTCTGCTCGGCGGCGAGCGGCTGGACGACGATGCGATCCTCGAGGGGCTTGATGGAGACCGACACGATCTCTCCTTCTCTGTAGGCGTGGAAAACGGTGGGCGACCGCGGGCGGGGCCCGCTGGGTCGTGCTTCGGGCCGGTTGGCGCACCAACCGTCGTCGCGGTGCCGATCGATCGCCTGGCCCTTAGCACCCTCACCCGGAGAGTGCTAAGGCCAACTGTAGGAGGGGGCTGGCAGACGGTCAAGGCGAGTGCCAGCGGGCTGCCGGGGGCGCCCCGGCAGGGCCGCGCACCGGCCGACGGAGCCCGCCCAATTAGGTCACGCCCGTGTTCGCCAATGATTTGCCTCACGGCGGCACGCCGGTCTAGGTTGACCACTAAGGCACGCCTAACTCGGCCGAGGACCGGTGCCCGACCCGACGCATCCCGCGCTCCGGCGCGTGATCCGCCGTGCCCACCGCGACCCGGCGGGGCCCGAGGCCCCGCCGCCCTGCAGAAGAGAGATCGACCCATGACCCGCACCCTGCTCCAGCGCTCCTCGGTCCTGCTGGCCGCCGCCTCCGCGCTCGCCCTGGCCGGCTGCTCGAGTGCCGGCAGCACCGCCGAGGCCGGCGGCACCGCCTCCTCCTCCACCAGCACGGTCGAGATCGAGGACAACCACGGCACCCACAGCGTCGAGGTCCCGCCGGCCTCCGTGGTCGCCACCGACAACCGGACCTTCGAGACGCTGGCCGACTGGGGCGTCGAGCTCGCCGCGGCCCCGCGCGCGCTCATGCCGGACACCATCCCCTACGCCGACGACGAGTCGATCGTCGACCTGGGCACCCACCGCGAGCCCGACCTCGAGGCGGTCGTGGCCGCCGACCCCGACGTGATCGTCAACGGCCAGCGCTTCGCCCAGTACCGCGAGGACCTCGCCGGGCTGGTGCCCGAGGCCGCCCTCGTCGAGCTGGACCCCCGGGAGAACGAGCCCCTCGACGCGGAGCTCAAGCGGCAGACCACCGTCCTGGGCGAGATCTTCGGGAAGACCGCCGAGGCGGAGGAGCTCAACGCAGAGCTCGACGCCGCGATCCAGCGCGTGCTCGACGGCTACCGGCCCGGGGACACGGTCATGGCCGTCACCGTCTCCGGCGGCGAGATCGGCTACATCGCCCCCGAGAAGGGCCGCACCCTCGGCCCGCTGTTCGAGCTCTTCGGCTTCGAGCCCGCGCTCGAGGTCGAGGGCGCCAGCGACGACCACCAGGGCGACGACATCTCGGTCGAGGCGATCGCCGAGTCCGACCCCGACTGGATCCTCGTGATGGACCGCGACGCCGCGATCGCCGCCGACGAGCCGGAGTACACCCCCGCCCAGGAGGTCGTCGAGAACGCCGAGGCCCTGCGCAACGTCACGGCCGTGCAGGAGGGCCACGTCGTGTACATGCCCAAGGACACCTACACCAACGAGGGCATCCAGACCTACACCGAGTTCTTCGACACCCTGGCCGACGCCATGGGCGAGCAGGACTGATCCCCCGGACCCGACCGGTGGCGGGGCCCGCGCGCAGCGGGCCCCGCCACCGCCGGTCCCCGGCACGACGGCTGACGGCCGACGGAAAGGCGTGACCCATGACGACGACCCTCTCCGGGCCCGCCCGCAGGGCCCGCGAGACCCTCTTCGACCGGAGGCTGCTCCTCGGCGTGCTCGGGGTCGCGGCCCTGCTGGGCGCGTCCCTGCTCACCGGGGTCTACGACGTCTTCGGCGCCGAGGACGGCGGCGAGATGTTCGCCATCACCCGCGTCCCGCGCACGATCGCCCTCGTGCTCGCCGGGGCCGCGATGGCCATGTCCGGGCTGGTCATGCAGCTGCTCACCCAGAACCGGTTCGTGGAGCCCACCACGACCGGCACCACCGAGTGGGCCGGGCTCGGGCTGCTCGTCGTGACGCTGCTCGTGCCCACCGCGAGCCTGCTCACCCGCATGGCCGGGGCCGTGACCGCGGCCTTCCTCGGCACCATGGTCTTCTTCCTCTTCCTGCGCCGCGTCTCGCTGCGCTCCTCGTTGATCGTGCCCATCGTCGGGATCATGCTGGGCGCGGTGGTCGGGTCCGTCTCGACGTTCCTGGCCCTGCAGACGGACATGCTCCAGAGCCTGGGGGTGTGGTTCGCCGGCAGCTTCACCTCGGTGCTGCGCGGACAGTACGAGGTCCTGTGGATCGTGCTGCTCGTCGTCGTCGCGGTCTTCCTCGTGGCCGACCGCCTCACCGTCGCCGGCCTCGGCGAGGACGTCGCGACCAACGTCGGGCTGGACTACCACCGCACCGTCCTGCTCGGCACCGGTCTGATCGCGGTGGCCACCGGCGTCGTCACCGTCGTCGTCGGCAACCTGCCGTTCCTGGGGCTGATCGTCCCCAACATCGTCTCGATGGTCCGCGGCGACGACCTGCGCTCCAACCTGCCGTGGGTGTGCCTGCTGGGCATCGCCGTCGTGACGGTCTGCGACCTGATCGGCAGGCTCGTGATCATGCCCTTCGAGATCCCCGTCTCGGTGATCCTCGGGATCGTCGGCGCCGTGGTGTTCGTCCACCTGCTCCTGAGGCAGCGCCGGCGTGGCTGAGACCGTGACCGCCCCCGCACCCCTGTCCCCGCCGCCCGCGGCGGCCCGCGAGCGCGGCGGCGCCGGGGCCTTCCCCACCGCCCGGGCCCGCCGCCGCTACTGGGTCCTCCTGGCGGTGCTCGCCCTCGCCTCCTGCGGCTTCGCCTTCGGGCTGCTCGCCTGGGACAACCCCATGCCCGTGGGCTCGGAGGGCTTCTGGCTCATCGCCGAGCGCCGGGCGACGAGCGTGGTCGTCATGGCCGTCGTGGCCTTCTGCCAGGCGATGGCGACCGTGAGCTTCCAGACGGCCACCAACAACCGCATCATCACCCCGTCGATCATGGGCTTCGAGTCCCTCTACGTGGCGGTCCAGACCTCCACCGTCTACTTCCTGGGAGCCGCGGGGCTGCTGGTCCTGCAGGGGGTGCCGCAGTTCCTCCTGCAGGTCGCCCTCATGGTGGGGGTCTCCCTGGCCCTCTACGGGTGGCTGCTCTCCGGCCGGTACGGCAACCTCCAGGTGATGCTGCTCGTGGGCATCGTCATCGGCGGCGGCCTCGGGTCCGTGTCGACCTTCATGCAGCGGCTGCTCTCCCCCAGCGACTTCGACGTCCTCTCCGCCCGCCTGTTCGGCTCCGTGACCAACGCCCACGCCGACTACCTGCCCGTGGCGATCCCCCTGTGCCTCGCCGCCGGCGCCGCCCTGTGGTGCTCCTCGCGGCGGCTGAACGTCGTCGCCATGGGCCGGGACGTCAGCCTCAACCTGGGGATGCGGCACCGCGCCGAGGTGATGCGCACGCTGTTCCTCGTCTCCGTGCTCATGGCCGTCTCCACCGCACTGGTGGGTCCCATGACCTTCCTGGGCTTCCTCGTGGCCACGCTCGCCTACCAGCTCGCGGACACCCACGACCACCGCCACGTCTTCCCCGTCGCCGTGCTGACCGGGTTCACCGTCCTGACGGGCTCCTACTTCGTGCTCAACCACGTCTTCTACGCCCAGGGCGTCGTCTCGATCATCATCGAGCTCGTCGGGGGCTCCGTCTTCCTCTACGTCATCCTCCGAAAGGGCCGGCTGTGATCACCCTCGCGAACGTGCGCAAGACCTACGGCGAGGAGGTCACCGTCGGCCCCGTCGACCTCGAGATCCCCTCGGGCGGGATGACCGCCCTGATCGGGCCCAACGGGGCGGGCAAGTCCACGCTGCTGACGATGATCGGGCGCCTGCTCGACCTCGACGAAGGCACCATCGACATCGCCGGCTACAACGTGGCGAGCACCCGCTCCCAGGACCTGGCCCGGATCGTGTCGGTCCTGCGCCAGGAGAACCACTACGTCACCCGGCTCACGGTCCGCCAGCTGGTCGGCTTCGGGCGCTTCCCGCACAGCCGCGGGCGGCTCACCCGCGCGGACGAGCAGGTCATCAGCCGCTGCATCGACTTCCTGGACCTGTCCCCCCTCGAGCACCGCTACCTCGACCAGCTCTCGGGCGGGCAGCGCCAGCGCGCCTACGTGGCCATGGTCCTCGCGCAGGAGACCGACCACGTCCTGCTGGACGAGCCGCTGAACAACCTGGACATGCGCCACTCCGTGTCGATGATGCAGCACCTGCGCCGGGCCTGCGACGAGATGGGGCGCACCATCCTGATCGTGCTGCACGACGTGAACTTCGCCAGCCACTACGCCGACCGGATCTGCGCCGTGAAGGACGGCCGGGTCGTGGAGTTCGGCACCCCCGCCGAGATCATGGACGACGCGGTCCTCACCCGGGTCTTCGAGACCCCCGTGACGGTCCTCGAGGGCCCCCGCGGCCGGCTGGCCACCTTCTACTGAGCGGGGCCGGCCTCCCCCGCGCCCCGGATAGGGTGGGACAATGCACGACGAGGCGACCGAGATCGCACCCCTGCTCACGCGCGAGGGGATGGCCCTGCTCGACTCCCTCGGCGCCTACGACGGCACCGGCGCCCTCGAGGAGGTCTCGCGGCTGCGGGCCGCCGGGCACCCGCCGGAGCTGGTCTCCGCGGCGCTGACCCAGGCGCGGCTGCGCACCCGCGCCCGCGAGAAGTTCGGGGACTTCGCCGGGCGCATGCTCTTCACCCGGGCCGGTCTCGAGCAGGCCACCCGCCTGCGCGTGGCCGCCCTGCACGCCCGCCGCTTCGCCGACGCCGGGGTCCGCCACGTCGCCGACCTCGGCTGCGGGATCGGCGCGGACGCCCTCGCCCTGGCCGCCCTCGACCGGCGGGTCACGGCCGTCGAGCGCGACGAGACCACCGCGGCGGTCGCGACCGTCAACCTCACCCCCTTCCCCGAGGCGGCCGTGCTGCACGCCGACGCCGAGGACCTGGACCTCGCCGCGCTGCCGGGCGGGCCGCCCGACGGGGTGTGGCTGGACCCGGCGCGGCGCACGACGTCGTCGTCCGGGACCCGGCGCCTCTTCGACCCCGAGGCGTTCTCCCCGCCCCTGTCCTTCGCCGAGGCGCTCGCCGCCCGGGGGCTGCCCGTGGGCGTGAAGCTCGGACCCGGCGTCCCGCACGAGGCGCTGCCGCCGGGGTGCGAGGCCCAGTGGGTCTCCGACCGCGGGGACGTCGTGGAGCTCGTGCTCTGGTTCGGCGCCGTGGCCCGGCCCGGGGTCCGGCGGGCCGCCCTCGTGCTCGGCGCGCACGGGTCCGCGGAGCTGACCAGCCCCCGCGACGCCGCCCCCGCCCACGAGGACGCGCCGCTCGGCCCGGTCGGGACCTGGCTCTACGAGCCGGACGGGGCCGTGATCCGCGCCGGGCTCGTCGCCGACCTCGCCCGCCGGACCGGCGCCCGGCTGGTCCACCCCCGCATCGCGTACCTCAGCGCCGACGAGCACGTGCCCACGCCCTTCGCCCGCGCCTACCGGGTGCGGGAGGTGCTGCCGCACAACGTCAAGGTGCTGCGGCGGTGGGTGCGCGAGCACGGGATCGGCATCCTGGAGATCAAGAAGCGCGGCACCGACGTCACCCCGGAGGAGCTGCGCCGCCGGCTCGCCCCGAAGGGCCCCCACCGGGCGACCCTCGTGGTGACCCGCACCGGCACCGGGGAGGGCGGCCGGGACGGGGAGCAGCGCGTCGTGCTCGTCGTGGAAACCGTAGACTGAGGCTCCCCGCGGGCGCCGCCGTCCGCACCCGGCCGGGCACCCGCCCCACAGCACGATAGGAACCTGCCGCGTGGAGATCTCGTTCGCCCGCTCCGACCAGTCGACGCTCGGCGTCGAGTGGGAAGTCGCCCTCGTCGACGCCGCCGACGGCGACCTCGTCCCCCGGGGCCGGGAGACCTACGAGGCGGTGCTCGAGGCCCGCCCCGAGTGGGCCCGCGACGGCGACCACCCGCACCTGACCGGGGAGTTCCTGCTCAACACCATCGAGATGGTCACGGGCGTGTGCCGGGACGTGGCCGGGACCACCGAGCAGCTCGCGCTGATGATGGACGAGATCCGCGCCGTCGCCGACCCGCGCGGCCTCGAGATCTTCGCCGCCGGCACCCACCCGTTCGCGCGCTGGCAGGACCAGCAGGTCACCGACAAGCAGCGCTACCACAAGCTCGTGGACCGCACCCAGTACTGGGGCCGGCAGATGGTGATCTTCGGCGTGCACGTGCACGTGGGCCTCGACTCCCGCGCCAAGGCCCTGCCGGTGCTCGACGGGATGCTGGCCCACTACCCGCACCTGCTGGCCCTGTCCGCCAACTCCCCGTTCTGGGACGGCCAGGACACCGGCTACGCCTCGCAGCGGTCCATGATCTTCCAGCAGCTCTCCACCGCCGGGCTGCCCTACCCCTTCGACACGTGGGACGAGTACGAGCGCTGCATCGAGGACATGATCACCACGGGCATCATCGAGGAGATCAGCGAGTGCCGGTGGGACGTGCGCCCGGTCCCCCGGCTGGGCACCAACGAGGTGCGCTTCTGCGACGGGCTCTCGACCCTGTGGGAGGTCGGGGCCCTCACCGCCCTCACCCAGTGCCTGGCCCACTCCCTGGCCGCGGACGCCGAGGCCGGCCGCACGCGGCCGCGGCTGCAGCCGTGGCACGTGCGGGAGAACAAGTGGCGGGCGGCGCGCTACGGCCTCGACGCCCAGGTGATCACCGACGCGGAGAACACCGAGCGGGACCTGCGCGAGGACCTCGAGCGGCTGCTGGACCGGCTCGAGCCCGTCGCCGCGCACCTGGGCTGCGCCCGCGAGCTCGCCGACGTCGAGCGGATCTACCGGGACGGCGCCGGCTACCAGCGCCAGCGGGAGGTCGCCCGCGCGCACGACGGCGACCTGCGGGCCGTCGCCCTGGACATCGTCCGCCGCACCCGCGAGAACGCCTGACGCCCCGGGCCGGCCGGCTCAGACGGTGACGGTCGTGACCGGCAGGGAGGAGTCCGCCGGGAAGCCCAGGTCGGAGGGCTCCCCGCCCTCGGCGACGACGCGGGCGGCGAGCGCGGCGACCATCGCCCCGTTGTCGGTGCACAGCGACAGCTCCGGGACCACGAGCTCGATCCCGTGCTCGGCGCAGCGCTCGGCGGTGAGCGCGCGCAGCCGCGAGTTCGCGGCCACGCCCCCGCCCAGCAGCAGCGTGTCCAGGCCCTGCTCGGTGCACGCGAGCACGGTCTTGCGGGTGATCACGTCGGCCACGGCCTCCTGGAAGGACGCGGCGACGTCGGCCACCGGCACGGGCTCGCCGCGGGCCTCGAAGTCCTCCACGACGCGGGCGACGGCGGTCTTGAGCCCGGAGAAGGAGAAGTCGTAGCGGTGCGGGCCGGGCCGCTCGGCGGAGCCCATGTACTTGCCGGCGCTCAGCCCGCGGGGCAGGCGGAAGGCCGCGGGGTCGCCCTCGCGGGCGGCGGCGTCGATCGCGGGTCCGCCGGGGTAGTCCAGGCCCAGGACGCGGGCGACCTTGTCGTAGGCCTCCCCGGCGGCGTCGTCGAGGGTCGCCCCCAGCAGCCGGACGTCCCGGGCGAGGTCCTCGACCGCGAGGATCTCGGTGTGCCCGCCGGAGACGAGCAGCGCCCCGAGCCCTCCGTCCGCGCGGCCGGCGGCCGGGCCGGGGACCCCGGTGCCCTCGAGCAGGCCCACGCTGACGTGGGCGACGAGGTGGTTGACGGCGTACAGGGGCTTGCCCGTGGCCACGGCCAGCGCCTTGGCGGCGGCGACGCCGACCATCAGCGCCCCGGCCAGGCCCGGCCCGGAGGTCACGGCGAGGGCGTCGACGTCCTGCAGCCGCACCCCGGCCTCGTCGAGGGCGGCGCGCAGGGTCGGCACGAGGGCGTCGAGGTGGGCTCGGGAGGCGATCTCGGGGATCACCCCGCCGAAGCGCACGTGCTCGGCCATCGAGGAGGAGACGGTGTTGGCCAGCAGGGTGCGCCCGCGCACCACGCCCACCCCCGTCTCGTCGCACGAGGACTCGATGCCCAGCACCAGGGGTCCGTCGGTCATGGCGCGTCCTCCTCGGGAACGGAGCCGGCGGCGCCAGCGGGTTCGGCGGGGCCCTCCGGCCCCAGCGGGCGGCACATCACGAGCGCGTCGCCGCCGTCGCGGTAGTAGCGGGGGCGGACGTGGATCTGCTCGTAGCCGTGGCGGCGGTAGAGCTGCTGGGCGCGGGGGTTGTCCGCGCGGACCTCGAGCATCATCCGGTCGGCGCCGAGGCCGCGGGCGTGCTCGTGCAGGGTCCGCAGCAGGGCGGTGCCGATGCCGCGGCCCTCGTGCTCGGGGACCACCGCGATCGTCTGGACGTCCCCGACCGGGGGGATGCACATCAGCCCGGCGTAGCCGATCACCGCGCCGTCCTGCTCCGCGACCCAGTACCGGCACACGGGCTGGGCGAGCTCGGCGGCGAACATCTCCGGCGGCCAGGCGTCGAGCGGGAACAGCTCCTGCTCGAGCGCCTGGACCGCGGCGAGGTCCGCTGTGGTCATGGGGCGCAGGAACCACCCCCCGGTGCGGGCGCTCACGCGCCGGCCCGCTTCCGGGGGCCGGGGACCTTCGCGTCGGACTCGCGCAGGTACAGGGGGGTGGTGGTGCGCTCCAGGGCCTCCCCGCGGGCGGTCCGGCGGGCGGCGGCGCGGCCCAGGGACGCGGCCGAGGGCTGGGCCCGATCGTGGCCCGGGACGGGCCGGGCGAGCCGGTCGGCCCACAGCCCGGCGCCGCGGCCGTAGGCGGGCAGCGCCGGCAGCTCCGCGGCCGGGCCGACCCCGGGCCCCTCGGCGAGGCGGGGTCCGTCCGGGGCCAGGGCGTAGCGCGCCCAGTAGACCTCCCGGCGGCGGGCGTCGGTGAGCACGAGGAACTCGTCGTGGCCGGCCGCACGGGCGGGCCCGGCCACGTCCTCGGCGACGGCCTCGAGGCTCATCAGCCCGTGCAGGGGCAGGTCCCAGGCGAAGGCCAGGGCCCGGGCGGTGGCGATCCCGGCGCGCAGGCCCGTGAACGGGCCCGGCCCGGTGCCCACGAGCACCCCGTCGAGGTCGGCCCCGCCGAGGCCCTGCGCGGCGAGCAGGTCCCGCACGGCGGGGGCGAGCACCTCGGCGTGGGAGCGGGTGTCCGGGCTGGCGTAGGCGCCCAGGACCTCGCCGTCCGAGACCAGGGCGGCGGAGGCGGTGGCGGAGGAGTCCAGGCACAGCAGAAGCACCCGCCCAGTCTAGTGCCCGGGCCCGCACCCCCGCCGCGCACTCACAGCGCGGGCGGTCCCCCCGCCCAGCGCGGGCCCACGCCGGTGAGGGTGATCCGCCGCGGCTCGGGGGCGTCGTCGTCCTCCGGGTCCCCGGCGGCGTGCAGGGCGGGGCCCGAGGCGCCGCCGTCGGTGCCGGGGGCCGCAGGGCCGGCGCCGGGGCTCCCGAGCGCCCCGGCGCCGACGGCGCGCTCGAGGACCACCTCGAGCCGGGAGCCGGCGAGGTGCTCGACCTTGCCGGCGCCCCACTCCACGACGGTCACGGACGCGTCGGCGGTGTCCTCGAGGTCGAGGTCGTCGACCTCGGCCGCCGAGGCCAGCCGGTAGGCGTCCACGTGGACCAGGTCGGGGCGGCCGGGACCGCCGCGGTGGCGGCGCACCAGCACGAAGGTCGGCGAGATCACCCCGCGCTCCACCCCGAGCCCGCGGGCCAGGCCCTGCGTGAAGGTCGTCTTGCCGGCGCCGAGCTCGCCCGTGAGCACGAGCAGGTCGCCGGCGCGCAGCTGCGCGCCCAGCCGCTGCGCCAGCTCCTGGGTCCGGGCCGGCCCGTCCACCTCGAGGGTGCGCGTCCACTCCGTCACGGTGCCTCCTTCCCCGCGCCTGCGGGGGCGCCGTCCACGTGCACGCGGGGGACCCGCGGGGACACGCGCGTGACGATCTCGTAGTTGATGGTCCCGGCCGCCTCGGCCCAGGCGGTCGCGGAGGGGTTCTCCCCCGCCCCGAAGAGCACCGCCTCCGCCCCGAGCAGCCCGTGCTCGGGAGCGGCCAGACCGGGGGCCCCGAGGTCCACGACGACCTGGTCCATGGCGACCCGCCCGACCACGGGGCAGGTCCGGCCCTGGATCCGCACGGGGCCGCCCGTGGCCGCGCGCGGGACGCCGTCGGCGTAGCCGAGCGGGACCAGGGCCAGGGTCGTGGGCCGGTCGGTGACGTGGGCGAGCCCGTAGGAGACGCCCTGTCCGGCGGGCACCTCCTTGACGGCGCTCACCGTGGTGCGCAGGGTCATGGCCGGGACGAGGCCGAGCTCCTCCGGGGTGCGGTCGGCGAACGGCGAGAGCCCGTAGAGGCAGACCCCGACCCGGACCATGTCCAGGAGCATGTCCTCGGGCCGCTCCTGGTCCCGCGCCGTGAACAGTCCCGGCGAGTTCGCCGCGTGGCGGGTCGCCGGGCGCAGGCCCGCGGCGCGGGCGGCGTCCACGGCGGCGCGGAAGCGGGCCAGCTGCTGGGCGGTCTCGGGACGCTCGGGCTCGTCGGCCACGGCCAGGTGCGTGAAGATCCCCACGACCTCCACCAGCCCCTCGGCCTCCGCGGCGGCGGCGGCGCGGACGAGACCGGGCCAGGCGGCCTCCGTGGCCCCGTTGCGGCCCAGGCCCGTGTCGATCTTCAGGTGGATCCGGGCCGTGGTCCCCAGCGCCCGGGCCGCCTCGGCGATCGGGGCCAGCTCCCAGCCGCTGACCCCCAGCTCGACGCCGGCCGCCAGGCCCGCCCGGAAGTCGGTGCCCACGGTGTGCAGCCACGCCAGCAGCGGGGCGTCGACCCCGGCCGCGCGCAGCTGCAGGGCCTCGGCGACGTGGGCGACCCCGAGGGCGTCGGCCCCGGCCGCGAGCGCAGCGCGCGCCACGGGCACGGCGCCGTGGCCGTAGGCGTCGGCCTTGACCACGGCCATCAGCCGGGCCGGGGCGGCGACCTCCCGGGCCCGGCGCACGTTGGCCCGCACGGCGGCGAGGTCCACGACGGCGCTGCGCTCGGGGGCGCCCGCGGGCGGGAGGGGGACGGAGGGGGCGGGGGAGCTCACCCGACCATTCTGGCACCGCCCCGGGGCGCGCGGCGCACGGGTGCGGGCCCGGTGGGCTCCGCCGGGCGCGGGAGCCCGCATGCCACGGGCCGCCCGCACCCTGCGTCCCCGGGCCTGCACGCTCCCCGGGCCCGCCGCCGTAGAGTGGAGGCCGTGCCCGAGCCCGCCGACCCCGTCCTGATGATCAGCCTGCACACCTCGCCCCTGGCGCAGCCGGGATCCGCGGACGCCGGCGGGATGAACGTCTACGTCCGCCACCTCGCGCAGGAGCTCGCCGCCGCCGGGCAGCGCGTCGACCTCGCCGTCCTCGACCGCTCCCCCGGCGCGCCCCGGGGCCCGCGGACGACGACGACGGTGGTCGCCCCGGGGCTGCGGCTGCACGAGGTCGCCGTCCCCGGCGGGGCGGGCGCCGCCAAGGAGCAGCTGCCGCCGCTCGTGCCCGCCGTCGCCGCCGCGCTCGCCGCCGCCCTGCCGGAGGCGCCCCGGGCCGTGCACGCCCACTACTGGCTCTCGGGCGAGGCCGGCCGACGGATCGCGGACGCCGCCGGGGTCCCCCTGGTGCTGGGGCTGCACACCACCGCCCGGGCCAAGAACCTGCGGGCGGCCGCGGACGAGCCGCCCGAGCCGGCGGCCCGCGCCGACGCCGAGGAGCGGCTGATCGCCCGCGCCGAGGCCACGGTCGTCAACACCCGCGCCGAGGCGCAGCAGCTCGCCGCCCTCTACGGCGCCGACCCGCAGCGCCTGGCGGTGGTCGCCCCCGGGGTGGACCTCGCCGTGTTCCGGCCGGGCCCCGCCGCCGCCGGACCGGGCCTGCCCGACCGGGCGCTGCGGGTGCTCTTCGCGGGCCGGCTGCAGCCGCTGAAGGGCCCGCAGGTGCTCGTCGAGGCCCTCGGCGCGCTGCGGCGGGACCCGTCCGCGCCCGCCGTGGAGCTCGAGCTCGCCGGCGTCGGCGACCCCGCCTTCGCCGCGGTCCTGCGCGCGCGGGTCCGGGCGCTGGGCCTGGCGGGTGCGGTGCGCTTCTCCGGGGCCCTGCCCGAGGCCGGGCTCGCGCAGCGGATGCGCCGGGCCGACGTCGTCGCCGTTCCCTCCTCCTCGGAGACCTTCGGGCTCGTGGCCCTCGAGGCCCAGGCCTGCGGCACCCCCGTGCTGGCCACGGACGTCGACGGGCTGCGCACGGCCGTCCTCGACGGGGTCACCGGCCGGCTCGTGCCGGACCGCTCGCCGGAGGCCTGGGCGCACGCGCTCGCAGACCTCGCGGCCCGGCCCGCCGCCCTGGAGCGGCTCGGGCAGGCCGCGGCCCGGCGCGCCCGCGCGTTCTCGTGGGCGGCCACCGCCCGGGCCACCGCGGAGGTCTACGAGCGGGCCCGGGCGCGGGTCCCCGGCACCGGCGCGCATACACTCGGGGCGTGAGCAGCCTCCCCGCCCCCGCCCCGACCGCCGACGACCTCCTCCGCCACCTCGACGAGCACCGGCTGACCGGCCCGGTGGCCACCCCCCGCGAGGCGAACCTGCGCAACATCCAGGGCTTCCTCGACGGCGACCAGCACCAGCACATGGGCGTGGTCCGCACCCGCGAGTGGTCCTTCGACGACGTGTTCGCACTGATGTGCGAGCGCGTGGGCATCTCCGCGGACCGCGGCCACCTCGAGGGCCAGGACACGATCTCGGCCGCCCTGGCCGTCGCGGCGCTCGAGCGCTACGCCGCGGTGCTCGGCGAGGTCGTCGCCGCGGGCGGGCGGGTGCTGCTGGCCACCGGCCACCCGGCGGGGCTGTTCCCCGTCTACTCCCGCATCGCCGGCGCGGCCCGCCGCGCCGGGGCGCACGTGGTGCAGGTGCGCGACGGCTTCGCCTTCGAGGACGGCGACGTGCGCCAGATCCAGGACGTCGTGATGGTCGAGCAGTACGGCGGGCTGCGGCACACCCACTTCCCCGGGCCGATGGAGCTGACCCTGGACCGGCTGGAGCGCGACGGGCAGGCCCCGCCGGACCTCGTGGTCGCCGACCACGGCCTCGCGGGGGCGGCCGGCTCCCGCGGGCTACGCACGATCGCGATCGCCGACTGCAACGACCCCGGCGTCTTCGTCGCCGAGGCCCAGGGCCAGGTGGAGGTCGCCGTGCCGCTCGACGACAACCTCCCGCCGCGCCGCTACGACCCGGTCACCGCGTTCGTCCTGGAGCGGGCGGGCCTGGCCGCCCACGCCTGACCGGCCCCGCCCGCCCACCCGCACCCCTGCGCTCCCGCGCTCCGGCGCGAGGTCCCACGGCAATGACGGGATCCCAGCCGCAGCCGGTGCCGGCGTGGGATCCCGTCGCCCCGATGGGGTCCCGCGGTCCGGGGCGGGACCGCTGCGGTGGCTCAGCGCTCGCGCTCGCCCCGGATGAAGGCCTCGAGGCCGGCCCGGGCCACGTCGTCGGCCTGCTGCTCGGCCGGGGACTTCATGAAGTACGCCGAGGCCGAGGTCAGCGGACCGCCCAGCCCGCGGTCCAGGCCGATCTTCGCCGCCCGGATCGCGTCGATGATCACCCCGGCCGAGTTCGGGGAGTCCCAGACCTCCAGCTTGTACTCCAGGGAGATGGGGGCGCCGCCGAAGCCGTGGCCCTCCAGCCGCACGAACGCGAACTTGCGGTCGTCCAGCCACGGCACGTGGTCCGAGGGGCCGATGTGGACGTCCTTGGTGCCGAACTCGCGGACGACGTTGGAGGTGACCGCCTGGGTCTTGGAGATCTTCTTCGACTCCAGCCGGTTGCGCTCGAGCATGTTCATGAAGTCCATGTTCCCGCCCACGTTGAGCTGGTAGGTGCGGTCCAGCACGTACCCGCGGTCCTCGAGCAGCTTCGCCAGCACCCGGTGGGTGATCGTCGCCCCGATCTGGGACTTGATGTCGTCGCCGACGATCGGCACCCCGGCCTCGGTGAACTTCGCCGCCCACACCGGGTCCGAGGCGATGAACACGGGGAGGGCGTTGACGAAGGCCACCCCGGCGTCCAGGGCCGCCTGGGCGTAGAACCGGTCGGCCTCCTCGGAGCCCACCGGCAGGTAGGAGACCAGCACGTCGACCTGCGCGTCCCGCAGGGCCTGGGCGACGTCCACGGGCTCGGCCGCCGACTCCTCGACCATCGCCCGGTAGTACTCCCCCAGTCCGTCCAGGGTGGGCCCGCGCTGGACGGTCACCCCGGTGGGCGGGACCTCGGCGAAGGTCATGGTGTTGTTCTCCGAGGCGTGGATCGCCTCGCACAGGTCCACGCCGACCTTGGCGGCGTCGACGTCGAAGGCGGCCACGAACTGCACGTCGCCCACGTGGTAGTCGCCGAAGACCACGTGCATCAGCCCGGGCACGGACTCGGCGGGGTCGGCGTCGGCGTAGTAGTGCACGCCCTGGACGAGGGACGAGGCGCAGTTGCCGACACCGGCGATGGCCACGCGGATGGGGTGGTGGGGCACAGGACTCCTTTGTCGTGGTGGTCCCCTCCCCGGGCCGGGCACGCGCCCGGGCAGCACCCGGCGGGCGTGCGGCAGGGAGGACTACAGCGGCCCAGTCTATCCGCGCCCGCAGGCCCCCTTCCCCGCCCCTGCCCCCTCGCGAGATCCCATGCCGGGCGCGCAGGGCGCCGGCTCAGCGGGCGCCGAGCAGCAGGGCGACGGCCAGCACCAGGAACAGCACCCCGGCGGCGAGCTCGACGGCCGCGGCCCGGCGCCGGAAGGCCGCGGCGAGGCGCTCGACCGACCCGGCCCACGCGACGGCCGTGAACCAGCCCAGGCCCACGGCCACGAGCAGGACGTAGACCAGGGCCGTCTCCCACCACCGGGCGCCGGCGGGCACCACGTTGGCGAACAGGGCGACGAAGAACACGATCGCCTTCGCGTTGGAGAGGTTCGTGACCAGCCCCAGCACGAAGGCCCGTCCCGGGGCCAGGTCCCGGGACGGGCCGGGCCCGCCGCGCAGCGGGTCCGGCCCCCCGCCGGGGTCGCGGTCCTCCGGCGGGGCGCCGGACCCGGCCGCCCGGGCGGGGACCCGGGCCGCCAGGCCGGCGCGCACGCCGCCGATGCCGAGCCAGCCCAGGAACAGCGCCCCGCCGACCTGCAGGAGACGCTGCAGCGGCTCGGCGCCGGCGATGAGCACCGTGACCCCGGTCAGGGACAGCCCGATCCACAGCAGGTTGCCCGTCATCACGCCGGCGGCGGTGAGCACCCCCGCCCGGCGGGAGCCGAGCGAGGCGTTGCGCAGGATCACGAGCACGTCGGGGCCCGGGGAGACGATCCCGGCGATCCACAGCCCGAGCAGGGCGAGGTACTGCGAGGCCTCCACGGGTCAGCGCGTCCCGGTGCTCACGCGTGCTTGGAGTCCTGGGCGCCGGCCCAGATGTTGATGTCGGAGTCCGTGGCCAGCCGGTCGATCGCGGCGAGCTCGTCGTCGGTGAAGTCCAGCCGCTGCACGGCGCCCGCGCTGTCCACGAGCTGGTCGGGCGAGGACGCGCCGACGAGGGCGGTGGTCACCTGGCCGTCCGCCTGCTCCCGCAGGACCCAGGCCAGGGCCATCTGCGCGAGCGTCTGGCCGCGCTCCCGGGCGATGGCGTGCAGGCCGCGGACCTTCTCCAGGGTCCGCTCCGAGAGCCACTCGGGGTCCAGGGACTTCTCGGCCGCGGCGCGGGAGTCGGCCGGGACGCCGTCGAGGTAGCGGTCGGTGAGCATGCCCTGGGCCAGCGGGGTGAAGACGATCGAGCCCATCCCGGCCCGGGTGAGGGCCCCGAGCAGCGAGGTCCCGGACGGGCCGGGGGCCTCGATCCAGCGGTTGAGCATCGAGTAGGACGGCTGGTGGATCAGCAGCGGGGTGCCCAGCTCCCGCATGATCTCCTGGGCGCGCAGGGTCAGCTCGGCGTTGTAGGAGGAGATGCCCGCGTACAGGGCCCGCCCCGAGCGCACGATGTGGTCCAGCGCCCGCATCGTCTCCTCCAGCGGGGTCTCGGGGTCCGGGCGGTGGTGGTAGAACACGTCGACGTGGTCGGTGCCCATCCGCCGCAGGGACTGGTCGAGGGAGGAGACCAGGTACTTGCGGGAGCCGCCGAAGCCGTACGGGCCCGGCCACATGTCCCAGCCGGCCTTCGTGGAGATCACGAGCTCGTCGCGGTAGGGGGCGAGGTCCTCGCGCAGGACCCGCCCGAAGTTCAGCTCCGCGGAGCCCGCGGGCGGGCCGTAGTTGTTGGCCAGGTCGAAGTGCGTGATGCCCAGGTCGAAGGCCGTGCGCAGGATCGCGCGCTGGGTCCCGAGCGGCTTGTCGTCGCCGAAGTTGTGCCACAGCCCCAGGGAGATCAGGGGCAGCTTCAGCCCGGACTCGCCCACCCGGCGGTAGGGCATCGTCTCGTAGCGGTCCGCCGCGGGGACGTAGTGGGCGTCGGGTCCGTAGGTGTGCACGGGGTTCCTTCCGTCGGTCCGCGCGCCGCCGGGAGGCCGCCGGGGGGCGCCTCCCGGCGGTGCGCGCGGGGGTCGTGGGGGTGCGGTGGGGCGGCGTCAGCAGCGCACGACGGCGGCGCCGTGGGGGGGCAGCTGCGCGAGCGCGCCGCCGTCGTCCCCGGCGGAGAGGGAGACCTCGCCGGAGCGGAAGAGCACCTCGGCCCCGGCCGTGCCGGGGAAGGGCACCCGCACCGGTTCGGTGCCGAAGTTCAGCAGCACGGCGACGCCGTGGTCCGACCCGGGCTCCGCGGCCCGATGGAGCACGAACCAGCGGGCGTCGTCGTCGTGGGCCGTGCGGATCGTCGCGAAGCGCGGGTCGGTGAGCTCGGGCACGGTCCGGCGCAGGGCGATCAGCTCGCGGTAGGCGGCCAGGACGCGGGCGTGGTCGCCGCGGCCGGTCTCCGACCAGTCGAGCTTGGAGTTCTCGAAGGTCGAGGGGGCCTGCGGGTCGGGCACGGTCGACTCGTCCCAGCCCATCGAGGCGAACTCGGCCTTGCGGCCGCGGGCCACGGCCTCCCCCAGCTCGGGCTCGGGGTGGGCGGTGAAGAACTGCCACGGCGTGGACGCCCCCCACTCCTCGCCCATGAACAGCATGGGGGTGAAGGGCTGGGTCAGCAGCAGCACCGCCCCGAGCACGAGCCGGTCGGCGTCGAGGCCCGCGCTGATCCGGTCCCCGGCGGCGCGGTTGCCGACCTGGTCGTGGTTCTGGATGCAGGTGACGAACTGCCAGGTCCGCTGCCGGCGCTTGTCCACCGGCCGCCCGTGGTGGCGGCCGCGGAAGGCCGACATGGTGCCGTTGTGGTAGAACGCCTCGCGCACCACCTTGTCGAGGCTGGCCAGGGAGCCGAAGTCCGCGTAGTAGCCCTGGGTCTCCCCCGTGAGGGCGACGTGGGCGGCGTGGTGGAAGTCGTCGAGCCACTGCCCGGTCATGCCCAGGCCGTTCTCGTGCACGGGGGTGATCATCCGGGGGTCGTTGAGGTCGGACTCCGCGATCGTGAACAGCGGCTTGCCGGTCTCGGCGGCGACCCGCTCCACCCGCTCGGCGATCTCCTCGAGGATGTGCACGGCGCGGTGGTCCTGCAGGGCGTGGACGGCGTCGAGCCGGAAGCCGTCCACGTGGTAGTCCCGCAGCCACATCTCCACGTTGTCGAGGATGTGCTCGCGCACGCCGTCGGAGCCCCACCCGTCGAGGTTGATCAGGTCGCCCCAGCTGCTGGCGCCGGGCTTGAAGTAGTCGGCGAACAGCGGCAGGTAGTTCCCGGAGGGGCCCAGGTGGTTGTAGACCACGTCCTGGACCACGCCCAGGCCCCGCTGGTGGCAGGCGTCCACGAAGCGCTGGTAGGCGGCGGGCCCGCCGTAGGACTCGTCGACGGTGTACCACAGCACGCCGTCGTAGCCCCAGTTGTGCTCGCCGTTGAAGCCGTTGACCGGCAGCAGCTCCACGAGGTCCACGCCGAGCTCCACGAGGTGGTCCAGCCGCTCGATCGCCGAGTCGAGGGTGCCCTCGGGGGTGAAGGTCCCCACGTGCAGCTCGTAGACCACGGACCCGGCCAGGGCGCGGCCCGTCCAGGCGCCGTCGCCCCAGGCGTGCTCGGCGGGGTCGAAGGTGCAGGAGAGGTCGTGGACGCCCTGCGGCTGGCGGCGGGAGCGGGGGTCGGGCAGCACGTCGGAGACCTGGGTGCGCTCGTCGGGGGTGCCCTCGTCGAAGACCTTGGTGAGGACGTAGCCGTAGCGCACGGTCCCGGCGGGGACGTCGGCGTCGTCGGGCAGGGTCCACCAGCCCCGGCCGCGGCGGGCGGGGCCGCGCAGGGTGCCGGCGGGCAGGGTGGTGGCGGCGACCATGGGGTGGTCGACGCCCTCCACCCGCACCGTCACGGCCTTGGCGTGGGGGGCCCAGACGTCGAAGCGGTCGAGGGAGGCGCGGTCGGTGGGGACGGTCATCAGGAGTCCTTCCGGCGCAGCAGCGCCACGGGGTAGTCGGAGAGCAGGTCGGCCACGGCGACGGTGCCGGTGTGCGGGCGGGCCGTGAGGACGTCCTCCCACGACCCGGCGGGCAGGGCGAGGGTCTCCTCCGTGAAGCCGCCGCGCGCGGCCAGGCCCAGGGGCAGCCGGGTGACGACCGTGACGGCGCCGCCGCGGTCGAAGGCGAACACGTGCTCGGCCCGGGGTCCGGAGGCCTGCAGGGGGCTGTAGCCGGTGAACAGCTCGGGCCGGTCGCGGCGCAGCCGCAGCGCCCGGGAGGTCACGAGCAGCTTCGCGGCGCCGTCGGGGCCGACGGCGGGCCTGGCCTCGTCGCTGCCGGGGGCGGCGGCGTCGAGGCGGGCGAGCACGCGGGCGCGCTCCTCGAAGTCGACGGGCCGGCGGTTGTCGGGGTCCACGAGGGACTCGGCCCACAGCTCGGCCCCCTGGTAGACGTCCGGCACGCCGGGCATCGTGAGCTGGACCAGCTTCGCGGCGAGCCCGTTGGACCACCCGGCGGCGGTGACGTGCTCGGCGAAGCCCTCGACGACGGCGCGCATCTCGGGGTCGTGCAGGACGTGGTCGAGGAAACGGGTCAGCCGCGCCTCGAAGTCCTCGTCGCCGTCGACCCACGCGGTCGAGACCCCCGCCTCGCGGGCCGCCTTGAGCGCGTAGTCGGTCAGGCGCTCCTGGTCCAGCGGCCAGGCCCCCACCGCGGTCTGCAGGACGAGGTTGACGAGCGGGCCGTCGCCCACGCGCGTGCCCCGCTCCTCGGCGAGGCGCTTGACGGTGCCCACGACGCCCGCCCACTGCTCGGCGGCCTCGGCGAGCACCGTGATGCGGGCGCGCACCGCCTCGGAGCGCTTGGTGTCGTGGGTGGACAGCGTGGTCATCGCGGCCGGCTCCTCGGCGGCCCGGCGGGCGAGCTCGTCGTGGGCCTCGGCGGGGGTCAGGGAGAAGTGCGAGGGGTCGCCGCCGACCTCGGTCAGGGAGGTCAGCCGGGGGAAGCGGTAGAACGCGGTGTCCTCCACGCCCTTGGCCACGACCATCCCGGAGGTCTGCTGGAAACGGCGGGCGAGCTCGCCGAGCTCGGCCTCGTCCGTGGCCCCGGCCCCGAGCAGCCCGCCCAGGGTGGCGACGGCGTCCGAGAGGTCCGGGCGCCGCTCCCGGGCCGCGTCGAGGGCCGCCCGCAGGTGCTCGGCCCCCTCGGGCAGGTAGCTGCGGTAGACGGGGAAGTTCGCGAGGACCTCCGCGAGCGCGTCCTCGGCGGTCTCCGGGGCGAGCCCGGCGTCGGCGGGCACGAGGCGGGCCAGGCGCCGCACCTCGGCGTGCAGGCCGCGGTCGGCCATGGCGCGCTTGGTGCCGTGGATCAGCTCGTCCCAGTGCACGGGCTCCCCGTCGCGCAGCCGGGCGTCGAGGCTCGTGAGCGCGTACTCCCCCGCGGGGTCGGTGAGCAGCCGGTCGATCGTGCCCAGCGCGTCGTAGCCGGTGGTGCCCGCGGTGGCCCAGCCGCGGGGCAGCCGCTCGCCGGGCTCGAGGATCTTCTCGACCACGACCCACGCGCCGCCGGTGAGCTCCGCCAGCTGCTCGAGGTACCCGCCGGGGTCGCGCAGCCCGTCCGGGTGGTCGATGCGCAGGCCGTCGACGAGGCCTTCGTCGAACCAGCGGCGGATCTCGGCGTGGGAGGCCTCGAAGACCTCGGGGTCCTCCACGCGCACCCCCGCGAGGGTCGCGACCGTGAAGAAGCGGCGGTAGTTGAGCTCGTCGTCGCCGCGGCGCCAGTCGATCAGCTCGTAGTGCTGGCGGGCGTGGACGGCGCGGGCGTCCTCGCCCTCGGTCCACGTGCCCTCGGCGAGCGGGTAGACGTTGTCGTAGTAGCGCAGCGTGCCGTCCTCGACGCGCAGCCGGTCGAGCTCGTCCGCGCCGTCGCCGAGCACGGGGATCAGCACCTTGCCGCCGCCGGCGTCCCAGTCGACGTCGAAGGCGCGCGCCCAGGGCGAGGCCTGCCCCTGCTCGAGCAGCGACCACCACCAGGGGTTCTCCCGGGGCACGGCGACGCCCTGGTGGTTGGGCACGACGTCGACGACCACGCCCATGCCCTTCGCGTGCGCGGCGTCGGCGAGCGCCCGCAGCCCCTCGGGGCCCCCGCGGACGGGGTCGACCTCCTGCGGGGAGGCGACGTCGTAGCCGTGGTCGGATCCGCCCACGGCCCGCAGGACCGGGGAGAGGTAGACCCAGTCGGCGCCGAGGTCGTGGAGGTAGTCCACGAGTCCCGCGGCCCGGTCCAGGGTCAGGTCGGAGGTGATCTGCAGTCGGTAGGTCGATGTCGGTGTGCGCACGCCCCAAGTCTGTCGGGAACACCCCCGAAACGCCAGCAGGCTTGCGACCCGTTGCCGGGTCGCAAGCCTGCCGGTGTCCCGCCGGGCGGGCTCAGCGCGTCACTGGTCCTGCGGGGTCTGCGCGTAGACGGCCACGGAGGCGGCGACCGAGGCGTCGGGCTCCTCCTCGGGCTCCTCGTAGGCGCGCAGCACGACCATGGACTTCCCGCGCAGGGTGATGGTGCTGCGGGAGCGGCGGATCTGCCCGTCGGCGTGCTCGCCCGCGGTGTCGAGGATCTCCTCCCACTGCCGGCCGTAGCGGGCCGGGGGCAGCTTGTACTTCACGGGCTCCGGGTTGGAGTTGAAGTAGACGATGAAGTTCACGTCCGTGATGGGGCGCCCGCGCATGTCCACCCCGGCGATGCCGTGGCCGTTGAGCCACATCCCCAGCGAGCGGGACAGCGGCTCGTCCCAGTCGGCGGGCTTCATCGGGGAGCCGTCGGTGTTCAGCCAGGCGATGTCCGGCATGGGCCGGCCGGCGTCGTCCTCGTCCATCTCGACGGGGCGGCCGTCGAAGAAGTTGGAGCGGCGGAACGTGGGGTGCTGGTGGCGCAGCTGGGTCACCGCGGCCACGAACTCGGTCAGCGGCCCGTCCATGGTGTCCCAGTCGATCCACGACAGCTCGTTGTCCTGGCAGTAGGTGTTGTTGTTGCCGTTCTGCGTGCGCCCGAGCTCGTCGCCGTGCAGGACCATGGGCGTGCCCTGGGACAGGAGCAGGGTCGCGAGGAAGTTGCGCTGCTGGCGGGCGCGCAGCCCCAGGACCTCCGGGTCGTCGGTGGGGCCCTCCACCCCGCAGTTCCAGGAGCGGTTGTGGGACTCGCCGTCGTTGTTGCCCTCGCCGTTGGCGTCGTTGTGCTTCTCGTTGTAGGAGACGAGGTCGCGCAGGGTGAAGCCGTCGTGGGCGGTGACGAAGTTGATGGAGGCGAAGGGCCGGCGGCCGCTGTGCTCGTAGAGGTCGGCGGAGCCGGTGATGCGGGAGGCGAACTCGCCGAGGGTCGAGGGCTCGCCGCGCCAGAAGTCGCGCACGGTGTCGCGGTACTTGCCGTTCCACTCCGTCCACTGGGGCGGGAAGTTGCCCACCTGGTAGCCGCCGGGGCCGATGTCCCACGGCTCGGCGATGAGCTTGACCTGGGAGACGACCGGGTCCTGCTGGACGAGCTCGAAGAACGTGGAGAGCTTGTCGACGTCGTAGAACTCGCGGGCCAGGGTGGCGGCCAGGTCGAAGCGGAAGCCGTCCACGTGCATCTCGGTCACCCAGTAGCGCAGGGAGTCCATGATCAGCTGCAGCGAGTGCGGGTGGCGGACGTTGAGGGAGTTGCCCGTGCCCGTGTAGTCCATGTAGTACTTCTGGTCGTCCTCGACCGTGCGGTAGTAGGCCTGGTTGTCGATGCCCTTCATCGACAGCGTGGGGCCCAGGTGGTTGCCCTCGGCGGTGTGGTTGTAGACCACGTCGAGGATCACCTCGATGTCCGCCTCGTGCAGGGCCTTGACCATGGCCTTGAACTCCTGGACCTGCCCGCCGAGGTCGTTGGTGGAGTGGTACTCGTTGTGCGGGGCGAAGAAGCCGATGGTGTTGTAGCCCCAGTAGTTGCGCAGGCCCTTCTCCAGCAGCGTGGAGTCCTGCACGAACTGGTGCACCGGCATGAGCTCGATCGCGGTCACCCCGAGCTTCTGCAGGTGGGCGATCACGGCCGGGTGGGCGACCCCGGCGTAGGTGCCGCGCTGCTCCTCCGGGATCTCCGGGTGGCGCTCGGTGAGGCCCTTGACGTGCGCCTCGTAGATCACGGACTTGTGGTAGGGGGTGCGCGGGGTGCGGTCGCCCTCCCAGTTGAAGAACGGGTTGATCACCACGCCCTTGGGCATGTGCGGGGCCGAGTCCTCCTCGTTGAAGGAGTCCTCCTCCCCGAAGTTGTACGAGAACAGCGGCTGGGCCCAGTCGAACCGGCCGGAGACCGCCTTGGCGTAGGGGTCGAGCAGCAGCTTGGCGGGGTTGCAGCGCTGGCCCGCCGCCGGGTCCCAAGGCCCGTGCACGCGGTAGCCGTAGCGCTGGCCGGGCTGGACCTGCGGGAGGTAGCAGTGCCACACGTAGCCGTCCTGCGCCTCGACGTCGACGCGGGTCTCCGTGCCGTCGTCGTCGAAGAGGCACAGTTCGACCTTCTCCGCGACCTCGCTGAAGAGGGCGAAGTTGGTGCCGGTCCCGTCGAAGGTCGCTCCGAGGGGATAGGGCTGGCCGGGCCAGACTTCCATGGGCTTCTCCTGTCGCGCCCGCCGGCCGGGGGCGACCGTCAGCGGGCTGTTGGTGGTGACGTGGGGTTAACCATAGCCGCCCGCCGGGGCGCCCCCGTGCGGACGGGCGCCGCGCACGCGGGCGTCCGGGCGGGGGCGGGAGCGTCCGGCGCGGGGTCTCAGGCGCGGGCGCGCAGCACGTCCCGCACCCGTTGCGCGAGGACCGTGGGCGGGACCGGGCCGAGGCCCCCGAGGCGGGAGGCCTGCCCGTGCACGGCGACCGCGAGCGCGGCGGCCACGGCGAAGCGGTTCTCCCCGCGCGCCCACGACCCCGCGGCGGCGAAGGCGTCGGGGTGCTCGGCGCACGCGGCGAGCACCGCGCCCATGACCCCGGCGAGGGTGTCCCCGCTGCCGGCGGTCGCCAGCCAGGGGCTGCCGTCGGCCTGGGTGAGCAGCAGGCCGCCGGGGGCGGCCACGACCGTGGTGGCGCCCTTGAGGACGACGACGGCGCCCGTGGCCGCGGCGGCCGCCGCCGCCCACCGGGCCGGCTCGGCCTCGACGCCCTCGCGCTCGGGGGCCTCCTCGAGCACGCCGAGCGCGGCCAGCCACGCGAGCACCTGGGCCAGCTCGCCGGCGTGGGGGGTGAGGACCTTCCCGGGGCCCAGGGCGCCGTCGGCGGCGGCGCGCGCGGCCGCGCCGAGCGCCCCGGCGTCGACGACCGCGGGGACGGCGCCGGTGAGCACCGCGTCGATGCGCGACTCCTGGGCGGGGTCCCCGACCGCCCCGGGGCCGACCACCCACGCCTGGACGTGGACCTCGGTCGGGTGGTCCTCGGAGGCGACGACCTCCGGGCTGGTCAGGCACACGAGCCGGCGGGTCTCCGGGTCCCCGAGGTGGCGCACCATCCCGGCGCCGGCGTCGACGGCGGCGCGGGTGCACATCAGGGCGGCCCCGGGGTAGGTGGCCGAGCCGGCGACGACGCCGACCACCCCGCGGGAGTACTTGTGGGAGCCGGCGCCGGGGCGCGGCCACAGGGCGGCGACGTCCTCGGGTTCGAGCCGGCGCAGCGCCGGGGCGGGCAGGGCGGGCTCGAGGCCCAGCGGCACGGTGACGGCCCGCCCGCACAGGGCCTCCCCCGGCGGCAGCAGCAGCCCGGCCTTGGCCGACCCGAAGCTGACGGTGGTGCCGGCGGGCAGGACGGGCCCGTGCACCGCACCGGTGTCGGCGCCGACCCCGGAGGGGACGTCGCAGGCCACGACCTCGGGGCCGGCGCCGTCGGGCAGGCCGTCGAGGACCTCCTGGACCAGCGCGGCGGCGGCCCCGCGCAGCCCGCCCCGGGCGCCGGTGCCCAGCACGGCGTCGACCACGAGGTCCGCGGCCAGCACCCGCCCGGCCGCGCCGGCGCCCTCGGGGCCGCCGAGGGACAGGACCCGTCCGCCGGCGGCCCGCAGGGCGGCCTCGCCCTCCGGGTGGAGCCGGTCGCCGGTGGCGACCGCGAGCACGGCCGCACCCCGGCGGGCCAGCTCGGCGCCGGCCCACAGGCCGTCCCCGCCGTTGTTGCCGGTGCCGGCCAGGACCACGACCCGGGCCCCGGCCACCTTCCCGCGGCGTTCCCGCAGCCGGCGCGAGCACGCCAGGGCCAGGCCGTGGGCGGCCCGGCGCATCAGGGCGGGCCCGTCGCCGCGCTCGAGGAAGGGGGTCTCGGCGGCGCGCACCTGCGCGCCGGTGTGCGCCTCGATCACGCCGGGACCTGCCCCTCGTGGCCGGGCGCACCGGGGGCCGGGGCCTCCGGGGCGGTCCGCTCGGCGACGACCATGGCCATCGCGATCCCGCCGTCGTGGGTCATGGTCAGGTGCCAGCGGTCGATGCCCTGGCGGCGGGCCTCGTCCGCGACCGTGCCCTCGGTGCGCAGCACGGGCGCCCCGGAGGGGTCCTTCTCGATCCAGCAGTGCTGCCAGATCATCCCGGGCGGGGCCTTGAGGGCCTTGGCCGCCGCCTCCTTCGCGGCGAAGCGGGCGGCCAGCGAGCGCACGTGCAGTCCCCGCTCCCCCGGCGTGAAGAGCCGCTCCACGAGCCCGGGGGTGCGGGCGATCTGCGCCTCGAAGCGGGCGACGTCCACCACGTCGATGCCGGTGCCGATGATCATGGCCCCACCCTAGCCGCGCGGCACGGCGGCGTGGCGCACGAGGGCGGGCGCTGCACGCGGGGTCCGGGGCGGCAGGACGGGGGCCGGGGCGCCGAGGACGGCAGGACGGGGGCCGGGGCGCCGGGGACGGCAGGACGGCGGCCGGGGCGACCGGCTGCGGCGGCCCCGGCCGCGGGTGCGCGGTCTGCGGCTCCGGCCGGCGTGCGGGCTCCCCGGCCCGGGCGAGGTCCTGCCCCTGGGCCTGCCCCCGGACGGCCGCCGGCCCGACCTCGGTCCCGCCCCCGTCCCACCCGCGGACGGCCGCCGGCCCGCCGCCCGGCGGGGGCGGCGGGCCGGCGGCACCGTGCGGCGGCGGGGGCTACTCGACGGTGACGGACTTCGCGAGGTTGCGCGGCTGGTCGACGTCGTAGCCCTTGGCGGTGGCCAGCTCGCAGGCGAAGATCTGCAGCGGGACCGTGGCCAGCAGCGGCTGGAGCAGCGTCGGGGCCTGCGGGACGCGGAAGACGTGGTTGGCGTAGTCCGCGACGGCCTCGTCCCCCTCCTCGGCGATCACGATGGTCACCGCGCCGCGGGCGCGGATCTCCTGGATGTTGGAGACGACCTTGGCGTGCAGGGAGTCGCGGCCCCGCGGGGAGGGCACGATCACGAAGACCGGCTGGCCCTCCTCGATCAGGGCGATGGGCCCGTGCTTGAGCTCGCCGGCCGCGAAGCCCTCCGCGTGGATGTAGGCGATCTCCTTGAGCTTCAGCGCGCCCTCGAGCGCGACCGGGTAGCCCACGTGGCGGCCGAGGAAGAGCACCGAGGCGGCGTCCTTCATCTGCTGGGCCAGGGACTTGACCTGGTCCTGGGTGTCGATGACGGCCTGGATCTTCGCCGGCATCGCCTCGAGCTCGGCGAGGATGCCCGCGATCTCGTCCTTGTACTTGTTCCCGCGCAGCTGGGCCAGGTAGAGGCCCAGGAGGTAGGCGGCGGTGATCTGGGCGAGGAACGCCTTGGTCGAGGCGACCGCGATCTCCGGGCCGGCGTGGGTGTACAGCGCCGCGTCGGCCTCCCGGGGGATGGTCGAGCCATTGGTGTTGCAGATCGCCACGACCTTCGCGCCCTGCTCCTGGGCGTGCCGGACCGCCATGAGGGTGTCCATGGTCTCCCCCGACTGGGAGAGGGCCACCACGAGGGTGCGCTCGTCGACGATGGGGTCGCGGTAGCGGAACTCGTGGGCCAGCTCGACCTCGGTGGGGATCCGGCACCAGTGCTCGATCGCGTAGCGGGCGACCTGGCCCGCGTAGGCGGCGGTGCCGCAGGCGACGACGACGATCTTGTCCACCGCGCGCAGCACGGACTCGTCGATCTTCAGCTCGTCGAGGACCAGGTTCCCCTCGGGGTCGGTGCGGCCCATGAGGGTCTGCTCCACGGCCATGGGCTGCTCGTTGATCTCCTTCTCCATGAAGGAGGGGAAGCCGCCCTTCTCGGCGGCGGCGGCGTCCCACAGCACCTCGAAGGGCTTGCCCTCGGCGGGCCGGCCCTCGAAGTCGGTGATCTCGTAGCCCTCGGCGGTGATCGACACGACCTGGTCCTGGCCGAGCTCCACCGCGCGGCGGGTGTGGTCGATGAACCCGGAGACGTCCGAGCCGAGGAAGTTCTCGCCCTCCCCCAACCCGAGCACGAGCGGGGAGTTGCGGCGGGCGGCCACGACGCGGCCGGGATGGTCGACGTGCACGGCGAGGATCGTGAAGGCGCCCTCGAGCCGGCGGGCCGTGGCCTGGACGGCGGCCACGAGATCCTGGTCGCCGAGGTCGTTGTAGGTCTCCGCGAGCAGCGCGGCGGCGACCTCGGTGTCCGTCTCCGAGGTGAAGGCGTGGCCCTTCTCGGCGAGCTCCTGCTTGAGCTCGGCGAAGTTCTCGATGATCCCGTTGTGGATCACGGCCAGCCGGCCGCCGTCGACGACGTGCGGGTGGGCGTTGAGGTCGGTGGGCCCGCCGTGGGTCGCCCACCGGGTGTGGCCGATGCCCGTGGCGGAGGCGGGCAGCGGGTCGCGGCGCAGCTCCTCCTCGAGGTTGGCCAGCTTGCCGGCCTTCTTGCGGTGGCCGATCGCACCGTCCGCCACGACGGCGACGCCGGCCGAGTCGTAGCCGCGGTACTCCAGCCGGCGCAGGCCCTCCACGAGGACGTCCAGGGCGCCGTGCGAGGTCTCGGCCGAGGGGGAGGCCGGGCCCACATATCCAACGATTCCACACATGCGCTTCACAGTACCGCATGGATTCCGCCGCCCCGGGCAGGCCGCGACGGGCCACTTGGGGGGACACCGGGACGCCGTCCGGGGGACGGCGGCGGGTCCCGCAGGACGCTCCCGGGCGGGCCGGTCCGTCAGCCCCGGCGCTCCCGGGCGGCCTCGGCCACGAGCGCCTCGAGGCGCGGGAAGAGCGGGTGCTGCGGGTCCAGCCCCGTGATCTCGCGCGCGGCCTCGGCCGCCCCGCGGTGCTCGAGCAGCTCCCCCAGGCGGACCGCCTCGGGGTCCGAGGGGGCGTCGAAGCGCAGGGCCGCGGCCATCGCCCGCTGGAGGGCCTCGGTGCCCAGTCCGCGCTCGGCCAGCTCCGCGGCGGGGCCGACGAAGCGCTCGTGCCGGCCGAGCTTGCGCAGGGGCGCCCGGCCCACCCGCTCGACCGTGTCGGGCAGGGCGTCGTTGGCGAAGCGGGCGAGGATCTTGCCCACGTAGCGCTCGTGCTCGGCGGCGTCGAAGCCGTGCTTGGCGACGAGCAGGGCCGAGGTCTCCGCCAGCACGGCCTCGACCCCCGCCCGCACCTCCGGGTCGGCCAGCGCCTCCGCGATCGTGCGCCGGCCGGCGGCCCGGCCGAGGTAGGCGGCCGCGGCGTGGCCGGTGTTCACCGTGAAGAGCTTGCGCTCGATGTAGGGCGCCAGTGCCGGCACCCAGGTGATCCCGGGGATCTGCGGCAGGGCCTCCCCGAAGGGCCCGGACTCGACGGCCCACTCGTAGTAGGGCTCCACGCGCACGTCGAGCCCGCCGCCGGGGGCCTGGTCGGGCACGATCCGGTCCACCGCCGTGTTGGCGAAGACGGCCCGGGCGTCGACGGCGGCGTCGTCGAGGCCGTGCTCGCGCGCCGCGGCGCGGACCTGCTCCTCGAGCAGGTCCGTGGCGTTGATCGCGTTCTCGCACGCCATCACGGCCTGGCGGGGCTCCCCGGCCGGGCGCGCGGCCAGGCCCGCGGCGATCGCCGGGGCCACGAAGCGCAGCACGCTCGGGCCCACGGCGGTCGTGACGACGTCGGCCGCGGCCAGCCGCGCCGTGAGCTCCTCGGGCTCCGCGGCGGAGTGCACGGCCGTGTAGTCGCCGACGACGTGGTCCCGCCCGCCCGCGCCGACCTCGTGCACCGTGTACCGGGGGGTGCTCCGGAGGGCGTCGACGAGGGGCTCGGCCACGTCGGCGAAGACGAGGCCGTAGCCGGCCTCGTGCAGCAGCAGGCCGACGAAGCCGCGGCCGATGTTCCCGGCGCCGAAGTGCACGGCCTGTTTCATGAGTTCACCTTCCCGAGGATCTCGAGGACCTCGTCCGCGGTGCGCGCCTCGTTCAGGCGCGCGACCTGCTCCTTGCTGCTGAAGATCCGGGCGATCTTGGCGAGCATGCCCAGATGCTCCTTGTCCTTGCCCGCGATGCCGATCACCCAGGTGACGGGCTTGCCGTTCCAGTCCACCGGCTCGGTGTAGCGCACCACCGACAGGGCGGAGCGGAGGATGGAGTCCTTCGCGTCGTTGGTCCCGTGCGGGATCGCCAGACCGTTGCCCATGAAGGTGGACACCGACTCCTCGCGCTCGTGCATCGAGGCCACGTAGGCGTCGTCCACGGCCCCGGCGGCCACGAGCAGCCCGCCGGCCTCGTCGATGGCCTGCGCGGCGCTGCGCGCCCCGCCGTCCATGACGATCCGCTCGCGGGTCAGCACGGGCTCGGCCTCCGCCCCGGTCTCCCGGGCCGGTCCGTCCGCCCGTGCTGCCGCGGCCGTCGTCGTCCCCGCCGGGCCCGCCGCCCCTGCCGTCGCCCCGGCGGGGGCGCCGTCCGCGCCGTCGACGTTGCGCCGGCGCACCGCCTCGACGATCTCGTCGTAGCGGGGGCTGCCCATGAAGTTGTCGACCGTGACCACGGACGCGCTCGGGACCTTGGGCCGGGCCCGGGTGGCGAGGTCCTGGTGGGTGACCACGATGTCGAAGTCGTCGGTGAGGTTGGCGATCGCCGCGTTGGTGACCGTCACGTCCTCGAAGCCCGCCGACCGGACCTTGTTGCGCAGCACGGAGGCGCCCATCGCCGAGGAGCCCATCCCGGCGTCGCACGCGAAGACGATGCGGCGCACGGGCTCCCCCGCGTCGAGGTCGTGCTCGCCGGCGGCGTCGGCGCCGCCGCTGGTGCCGACGAGGGAGGAGGAGACCGAGCTCTTCCGCCCCTTCATCCCCTCCATCCGCGCGGTCGCCTCGGTGAGGTCGCCCTCGCCCTTGTCCCCGGAGGCCTTGAGGATCACGGAGGCCACGAGGAAGGACACGGCCGTGGCCGCGACGACGGCCAGGACCACGCCCACGTAGGAGTCCGAGGCCGTCTGGGCCAGCACCGCGATGATCGACCCGGGCGCGGCCGGGGCGCGCAGGCCCGCGTCGAAGATCGTCAGGGTGAAGATCCCCGTCGCGCCGCCGGCGATGGCGGCCAGGATCAGGGCCGGCTTCATGAGCACGTAGGGGAAGTAGATCTCGTGGATGCCGCCGAAGAAGTGGATCAGGGCCGCCCCCGGGGCCGAGGCCCGTGCGGTCCCGCGGCCGAAGACCATGTAGGCCAGCAGGATCCCCAGGCCCGGGCCCGGGTTGGCCTCGAGCAGGAAGAGGATGGACTTGCCCTGCTCCAGGGCCTGGGCGGTGCCCAGCGGGGTGAGGATGCCGTGGTTGATCGCGTTGTTGAGGAACAGCACCTTCGCCGGCTCGATCAGGATCGAGGTCAGCGGCAGCAGCCCCCGGTCCACCAGGAACTCCACCGCGGCCGCGGCGGCGTTGGAGAACACCAGCACCGCCGGGCCGATGACGAAGAACCCGACGATCGCCATGATCCCGGCGAAGATCCCGGCGGAGAAGTTGTTGACCAGCATCTCGAAGCCGGGCTTGATCTTCCCGTCCCAGATGGCGTCGATCCGCTTCATCAGCCACGCCGTGGCCGGGCCCATGAGCATCGCCCCGATGAACATCGGGATGTCGGCGCCCACGATCACGCCCATCGTGGCGATCGCGCCCACGACGCCGCCGCGCACGTCGTAGACCATCCGTCCGCCGGTGTAGGCGATCAGCAGGGGCAGCAGGTAGGTGATCATCGGGCCCACGAGCCCGGTGTGCGGGGCGCCCTCGGCGTCGGTGCCGAACCCGCCCAGGGGGCCGTAGGGGGTGAAGCCCGCCTCGATGAAGAAGGCGGTGATCAGGCCCCAGGCGATGAACGCCCCGATGTTGGGCATGATCATCCCGGAGAGGAAGGTGCCGAAGCGCTGCACGTGCGCCCGGGCCGCCGTGCCCCTGGAGCTGCCGCCCGCGCCGGGCTCCGTCGTCGTCGCTGTCGTGGCCATCGTCTCGTCCTCGGCTCTCGGAAGATGGGGCCGGGGCCACCGGCCGGAGAGCCGGTCGTGGCGGTCCGGCCGACGGTCCGCGCCGTCGTGGCCCCAATGTACCGCCCGCACCGGGCCCGCGCGCCGGGGCGCGGCGGGGCGCAGGTCTAGACTGTCCCCGATGAGCACCCACGCCCTCCAGCACCGAGTCTCGCCGTTCGTGGAGCTCGACCGGCAGACCTGGTCGAGGCTCGCGGACGCGATCGACGTCCCCCTGTCCTCACAGGAGATCGAGAACCTGCGCGGCCTCGGCGACCACCTCGACGTGGAGGAGGTCCGGGAGGTCTACCTGCCGCTGTCCCGGCTGCTCACCCTCTACGACGCCTCCTCGAACCGGCTCAACGCCTCCACGAACGCGTTCCTCGGCGAGGAGCACGCGCGCACCCCGTTCGTCATCGGCATCGCCGGGTCCGTGGCCGCGGGCAAGTCCACGACGGCGCGCCTGCTGCGCGAGCTGCTCTCCCGCTGGCCCTCCACCCCGAACGTGCAGCTCGTGACCACCGACGGGTTCCTCCACCCCAACGCGGAGCTGCACCGCCGCGGGCTGATGGAGCGCAAGGGCTTCCCCGAGTCCTACGACCGGCGGGCGCTGCTGCGCTTCGTCGCGGAGATCAAGTCCGGGGCCCCGGAGGTGCGCGCCCCGCGCTACTCCCACCACAGCTACGACATCGTCCCCGGCGAGGAGGTCGTGGTGACCCGCCCCGACGTGGTCATCGTGGAGGGGCTCAACGTGCTCGCCCCCGCGAAGGTGCGGCCGGGCGACCGGGCGGCCCTCGCCCTGAGCGACTTCTTCGACTTCTCGATCTACGTCGACGCCCGCACGGCCGACATCGAGCGCTGGTACGTGGAGCGATTCCAGGCCCTGCGCTCCTCGGCCTTCTCCGACCCCGGCTCCTACTTCCACCGCTACGCGGCCCTCTCCGACGACGAGGCCGAGGCCACGGCGCTGGGGATCTGGCGGCGGATCAACGAGCCGAACCTCGTCGAGAACGTGCTGCCCACCCGCGGCCGGGCCCGCCTGATCCTCTCCAAGGGCCCCGACCACTCGGTGCGCCGCGTGCTGCTGCGCAAGAACTGACCCCGTGCGCGCCCCGAGCCCCGCCCCGCGGCCCCGCCTCCCCCGCCGGCGCCCGGCCCGGCCCCGGCTCCTCGCGGCGGGCCTGCTCGCCGCGGTGCTGACCGGCTGCGGGGACGCCGGCCCGGGCCCCGCCCCGTCCGCACCCGCGTCCTCCGCCCCGGGCCCGGCAGCGGCCTCCCCCGGCGGCCCGCGCTCCTCAGGGGTCCCCGGCACCGCGGCGGCGTCCCCCGGCGGCGGGGATGCGGGGGACGCCCGGGGCCCGGCCGCGGACTCCCCCGTCGACGAGGGGCCGGGGGCCGACCCGGGCGCGGCCGCGCCCCCGCCGGAGCTGGACGACCCGGCCTCGCCGGCCGTGGTCGTGAACAAGCGCCGCCCGCTCGACCCGCCGCGCTGGGCGCCGGCGGCACTGGAGGACGTCGAGGGGGTCCGGCTGCGCCCGGAGGCCGCCCGCGACGCCCGCCGGCTGCTCGCCGCCGCGCGCGCCGACGGGGTGCGGATCGTCGCGCTCTCCGGCTACCGCTCCTACGACGACCAGGCCGCCGCCTACGCCGGCTGGGTCGCCCGCCAGGGCCGCGCCGCCGCGGACACCGCCTCGGCGCGCCCGGGCCACTCGGAGCACCAGACCGGGCTGGCCCTCGACGTCGGGCAGGGCGGGGGGTGCGACCTGCAGGTCTGTTTCGCGGACACCCCCGCCGCGGCCTGGGTGGCCGAGCACGCCGCGGAGCACGGGTTCGTGGTGCGCTACCCGTTCGGGGAGCACCCGACGACCGGGTACTGGTACGAGCCCTGGCACCTGCGCCACCTCGGGGCCGAGCGCGCCAGGGAGTACACGTCCTCCGGGGCCGCGACCCTCGAGGAGTTCTCCGGACTGGGGCCGGCCCCGGACTACGGCCCCGGCCGCTGAGCGCGCCCGCCGCCGGGCGTGCCGCCACGACGGGGCGCCCGCACCGGCGTGTGACGGAGCTCCCCGTCCGGAAAACGCACTTCCGGGCTACCCTGTGAGCGTGCTCAAAGGTTTCAAAGAATTCATCATGAAGGGCAACGTCCTGGACCTCGCCGTCGCCGTGATCATCGGCGCCGCCTTCGCCCAGGTCGTCAACGCCATGGTCGAGGCCGTGCTGATGCCGGCCATCTCCGCGCTGGTGGGCTCGCCCAACTTCGACTCGTTCGCGATGGTCACCCTCAACGGCAACGACATCCGGTTCGGCGTGCTGCTCACCGCGCTCGTGAACTTCCTGCTCGTGGCCGCCGCGGTCTACTTCGCGATCGTGCTGCCCATGAACAAGATGATCGAGGCCCGCAACCGCCGCCTCGGCATCACCCCGGCCGAGGAGGAGGCCGACCCGCAGGTCCAGCTCCTCACCGAGATCCGCGACGCTCTCACCCAGCGCTCCGCCTGACCCGTCCACCCGTCCGTTCGAGGCCCGCACCGGCAGCGCCGGTGCGGGCCTCGTCCCGTCCGCGCCGCCGGTCCGGCGGGCGCGGCACCGCCCTCAGACGGTGAGGGCGGTCTCCTGCTCCACGACCGCGGCCAGGTGCTCGGCCTCCGCGCGGGCGGTCTCCTCCGTGGCGGCCTCGACCATGACCCGCACCACCGGCTCGGTCCCCGAGGGGCGCAGCAGCACCCGGCCGGTCTCCCCCAGGCGCTGCTCGACCTCCGCGACGGCCGCCCGCACGGCGGCGTTGGAGCCCACGGCGGACCGGTCGACCCCGCGCACGTTGACGAGCACCTGCGGCAGGCGGGTCATCACCCGGGCCAGCTCCGCGAGCGGGGTGCCCGTGACCGCCACGCGCGAGGCCAGCATCAGCCCGGTGAGCAGGCCGTCGCCGGTGGTCGCCCAGTCGGACATGATGACGTGCCCGGACTGCTCGCCGCCGAGGTTGTAGCCGTGCTCGGTCATCGTCTCGAGGACGTAGCGGTCGCCGACCGCGGTCTCGCGGACCTCGATCCCGGCCTCCCGCAGGGCGAGCTTGAGCCCGAGGTTGCTCATCACGGTGGCCACCAGGGTGTCGTCCACCAGCCGGCCCTGCTCCTTCAGGCCGAGGGCGAGGATCGCCATGATCTGGTCGCCGTCGACCTCCCGGCCCGTGTGGTCGACCGCGAGGCAGCGGTCGGCGTCACCGTCGTGGGCGATGCCGAGGTCCGCCCCGCGCTCGAGCACCGCCCGGCGCAGGGGCTCGAGGTGGGTCGACCCGCAGCCGTCGTTGATGTTGAGCCCGTCCGGCTCGGCGCCGATGACCTGCACGTCGGCCCCGGCGTCCCGGAACGCGTCCGGGGAGACCCCCGAGGCGGCGCCGTTGGCGCAGTCCAGGACGATGCGCAGGCCCTCCAGCCGCTGCGGGATCGCCCCCACGAGGTGGAGGACGTAGCGGTCCTCGGCGTCGGTGAGGAGGCTGATCCGCCCGACCTCCGCGCCCGTGGGGCGGCGGAAGTCCCCGGACTCCCACACCGCCTGGATCTCGTCCTCGACCCGGTCCGGCAGCTTGCGCCCGCCGTGGGCCAGGAACTTGATGCCGTTGTCCGGGGCGGGGTTGTGGGACGCGGAGATCATCACGCCGAAGTCGGCGTCCAGGTCGGCCACGAGGTAGGCCAGCGCCGGGGTCGGCAGCACGCCGGCGTCGTGGACGTCCACGCCCGAGCCGGCCAGGCCCGCGGCCACGGCGGCGCCCAGGAACTCCCCGCTCGCGCGGCCGTCGCGGGCCAGGACCGCGGTGGGCCGGCGGCCCTCGGGGGCGTGGCCGTGGCCGAGCACGATCGCCGCCGCCTGCGCGAGGTCCAGGGTCATGTTGGCTGTGAGGAGGTCGTTCGCGAGCCCGCGAACGCCGTCCGTTCCGAATAATCTAGACATCGGACCCATAGTACGGTCCGCCCGGCCGCCCGACCGCGCACCACGGCCCTGCGTGTGGCGCGCATCACGTCCGTGACGCGCCGTGGAACGGCGGAACCCCGCCCCGCCGGGTGGCGGGACGGGGTTCCGTGGCGCGATCTCGCCGGGCCGGGGCCCGTCGATCAGCGCTTGGAGTACTGCGGGGCCTTGCGGGCCTTCTTGAGACCGGCCTTCTTGCGCTCGGTGACGCGGGCGTCACGGGTGAGGAAGCCGGCCTTCTTCAGCGACGGGCGGTTGTTCTCCGCGTCGATCTCGTTGAGGGCGCGGGCCACGCCCAGGCGCATCGCGCCGGCCTGGCCGGAGGGGCCGCCGCCGTGGATGCGGGCGATCACGTCGTAGGCGCCCTCGAGCTCCAGCAGCGCGAAGGGCTCGTTGACCTCCTGCTGGTGGAGCTTGTTCGGGAAGTAGTTCTCCAGGGTGCGCCCGTTGACGGTCCACTGGCCGGAGCCGGGGACGACGCGCACGCGGGCGACGGCCTCCTTGCGGCGGCCGACGGCCTGGCCGGAGACGGTCAGCGCGGGGCGCTCGCCGGTCGCGACAGCCTCGGGGGCGGCGGAGGACTCGGAGGTGTAGCTGGTCAGCTGCTCCTCGCCCTCGGCGGTGTACTGCTCGTCAGTGTTCTGAGCCACGATTCTCCTCGATCAGTTCTTGTCTCGTAGGCCCGGAATTACTGGGCGACCTGGGTGAACTCGAAGGTCTGCGGCTGCTGGGCACCGTGGGGGTGCTCCGGGCCGGCGTAGACCTTCAGCTTGGACATCTGCTGGGCGGCCAGCTTGTTCTTGGGGAGCATGCCGCGCACGGCCTTCTCCACGGCGCGCACCGGGTTCTTCTCGAGCAGCTCCGCGTAGGAGGTGGACTTGAGGCCGCCGGGGTAGCCGGAGTGCCGGTAGGCGCGCTTCTTCTCGAGCTTCGCGCCGGTCAGGGCCACCTTGTCGGCGTTGACGATGACGACGAAGTCGCCGCCGTCGACGTGAGGAGCAAAGGTCGGCTTGTGCTTTCCGCGCAGCAGCGTTGCGGTCTGGCTGGCAAGACGACCCAGGACGACGTCGGTGGCATCGATGACGTGCCACTGGCGCTGGATGTCACCGGGCTTCGGGGTGTACGTACGCACGTTATTTGCCTTCGTTCGGGTTCTCTCGGTGGCGCTAGTTGGGGTCACGCCGTTGCATCCGTGTGCCGTCCGGGGCTCGGGTGAGGGCCGAGCTGCATCCGGTGCCCGAGACCCCGGTGCACCGGCCGCCATGCGTCCTGCAACTGGACGGCGGATCCGGGTACACGTGAACCGAGGCGGGACACGCACAACAGCACTCCACGGTACCGGATCGGGCTCCCCGGCGCCACTTCCCGCCGGCGCACGACCGCCCGTGCCCCGGTGCTACGCGGGGGGCGGCTGCGCGGGGTCCCGCCGGGCGCGCGTCGCCCGGGCGCGCTCGGCGACCGCGGCGTCCTCCGGGTAGCGGACCTCCTCGAGGACGAGCGGGTGGGGCGGTGCCATGAGGATGCGGGCGTCGCGCACCCGGTCGGCCAGCCGCTCCCCCAGCCAGCCGGTGGCCTCCCGGCCGGCGCCGACGCGCACGGCGGCGCCCACGACCGAGCGGACCATGTGGTGGCAGAAGGCGTCCGCCTCCAGGCCGAGGACCACGAGCCCGGCGGGGTCCCGCTCGACCGAGGCCGCGAGCACCTCGCGCACGGTGGTGGCGCCCTCGCGGGGGCGGCAGAAGGCGAGGAAGTCGTGCAGGCCCAGCAGCTCCTGCAGCGCCGCGGCCATCGCCGGGACGTCGAGGACGTCGGGGGTCCACCAGGTCAGGTGCCGGGTGAGCGGGTCGAGACCGCCGGCGCCGTCGTCGATCCGGTAGCTGTACCGGCGGGCGACCGCCGAGAAGCGGGCGTCGAAGCCGGGGGGTGCCTCGCGCGCCGAGCGCACGACGACCGCGCCCGGGCACTCCGCCAGCCCCGCCGCGCGGCGGCCCCGGCCCAGGACGTGGCCGAGGGTCCCGGTCAGCCGCCGCACGAGCGCGTCCCCCGGGTCCTCGGCGCGCCCCCGGGCCAGGCCCGTCCACTCGGCGGCGCCGAGGTCGAGGTGGACGACCTGCCCGCGGGCGTGCACCCCCGCGTCCGTGCGCCCGGCGACGACGACGCGCACGGGCCGGCGCACGAGCAGCGCGAGGGCGTCCTCGAGGGCGCCCTGGACGGTGGGCCGTCCCGGCTGGCGCGCCCACCCCGAGAAGGGGGCGCCGTCGTAGGCCAGGTCCAGGCGCACGCGCACGGCGTGGGGGTCCGGGCCGGCGGCGGGCAGTGCGGTCACGGTGCGGCTCCAGGGGTCTCGGGGCGGGTCCGGGGGCCCGCCGGGGGCGTGCGGGGGGGGCAGGCCCGGGCACGGCGACGCCGCCGGGGACGGTGTCCCCGGCGGCGTGCTCGGTGCGGTCGGCTCGGCTCAGCGCAGCTTCTGCGCGGCGGCACCGCCGGCCGGCTGGAAGCCGGCGGCCTCGGCGCTGGCCGGGGAGTCGAACCAGATCTCGGCGGTGGTGCCCGCGTACCAGCGCGAACCGGGCACGTGGTACTTCATCGAGTTCTTGTTGCCCTTGACGTCGAAGCCCTCCGGGGCCTCGCCGGACTCCAGCGGCGCGTGCGAGCCGGGGAACTCCGCCTCCGCGTTCTCGGCGGCGACGGCGGCGGCCTCCTCGGAGCCCACCTCCGGGGCCTGCTCCTGCGCGGGGATCTCCTCGGCGGCGACGTCCTCGGCGGTGGAGCCGGCCGGGGTGTCGACCGGCGCGGCCGGGGCGGGGGCGGCCTTCTCGGTGGCCCGCTCGGCCTCGGCGACGGTCGCCTTGGTCGCGACGGGCTCCATGACGAGCTCGATCACGGCCATGGGGGCGTTGTCGCCCTTGCGGTTGCCGATCTTGGTGATGCGCGTGTAGCCGCCGTTGCGGTCCTCCATCGCCGAGGCGATGGTGGTGAACAGCTCGTGCACCACGGACTTGTCGGACAGCTGGGCGAGCACCCGGCGGCGGGCCGCCAGGTCACCGCGCTTGGCGAAGGTGATCAGGCGCTCGGCGTAGGGGCGCATCCGCTTGGCCTTGGTGACCGTGGTGGTGATGCGCTTGTGCTCGAACAGCTGCTGGGACAGGTTGGCCAGCATCAGGCGCTCGTGGGCGGGGCCGCCTCCGAGACGGGGACCCTTGGTGGGAGTAGGCATGGTTGTTGATCTCCTGGAAGGTCGTCCCCTCCGGGCCCAGGACCCGGCGGGACTTCAGAGGGAAGGATTACTGGTCGACGTCGTCGAACGGGTTCTCGTCGTCGATCGCGGCGGCGCGGGCGGCGAGGTCGAAACCGGGGGGCGAGTCCTTGAGGGAGAGGCCCAGGTCGACGAGCTTGGCCTTGACCTCGTCGATGGACTTCGCGCCGAAGTTGCGGATGTCCATCAGGTCCGCCTCGGAGCGGCCGACGAGCTCGCCCACGGTGTGGATGCCCTCGCGCTTGAGGCAGTTGTAGGACCGCACGGTCAGCTCGAGGTCCTCGATCGGCAGGGCCATGTCGGCGGCCATCGCGGCGTCGGTCGGCGAGGGGCCGATCTCGATGCCCTCGGCGGCCGCGTTCAGCTCGCGGGCCAGGCCGAAGAGCTCGACCAGGGTGGTGCCGGCGGAGGCGACGGCGTCCCGCGGGGAGATGGCCTCCTTGGTCTCCACGTCCAGGACCAGCTTGTCGAAGTCGGTGCGCTGCTCGACGCGGGTGGCCTCCACGCGGAAGGTCACCTTGAGCACCGGGGAGTAGATGGAGTCGACCGGGATCCGGCCGATCTCCGCGTCCCCGGCCTTGTTCTGCGCCGCCGAGACGTAGCCGCGGCCCCGCTCGATGGTCAGCTCGAGCTCGAGCTGGCCCTTCGCGTTGAGGGTGGCGATGTGCAGGTCCGGGTTGTGGATCTCCACACCGGCCGGGGCCGTGATGTCCGCCGCGGTCACGACGCCGGGACCCTGCTTGCGCAGGTAGGCGACGACCGGCTCGTCCTGCTCCGAGGAGACGGCGAGCTTCTTGATGTTGAGGATGATCTCGGTGACGTCCTCCTTGACACCCTCCACGGTGGAGAACTCGTGGAGCACCCCGTCGATGCGGATGCTGGTCACGGCAGCACCCGGGATCGAGGACAGCAGGGTGCGGCGGAGGGAGTTGCCGAGGGTGTAGCCGAAGCCGGGCTCGAGGGGTTCGATCACGAAGCGGGACCGGTTCTCGGCCACGACCTCTTCCGAGAGGGTGGGGCGCTGTGCGATGAGCACTGATGTTTCCTTTCAGCGGGCATCCGCCATATGACGACCGCAGGTGGTGGAAAACAGTTGGTGGGTGCGGACCGGTGCCCGGTCCGGTGTCGGCGCGCTCGCATCAGACGCGGCGGCGCTTCGGCGGGCGGCACCCGTTGTGCGCGCTCGGGGTGACGTCCGAGATCGAGCCGACCTCGAGGCCGGTGGCCTGGAGGGAGCGGATGGCGGTCTCGCGCCCGGAGCCCGGGCCCTTGACGAACACGTCCACCTTGCGCACGCCGTGCTCCTGCGCGCGCTTGGCGGCGGCCTCGGCGGCCATCTGGGCGGCGAACGGGGTGGACTTGCGCGACCCCTTGAACCCCATCTCGCCGGCGGAGGACCAGGAGAGGACGGCGCCGGTGGGGTCGGTGATGGTGACGATGGTGTTGTTGAACGTCGACTTGATGTGGGCCTGGCCCTGGACGATGTTCTTCTTGTCCTTGCGACGGGGCTTGCGTGCAGCCGCTGCGCGAGTCTTCGGGGGCATGGAGATCTCCTACGAGGTGTTCAGGAAGAGCGGTGAAGAGCGGGGTGGTGCCGCTCGGGGGACGCCGGGTCCCGGTGCACGAGCGGCAGCGGGCTACTTCTTCTTGCCGGCGACCGTGCGCTTGGGACCCTTGCGGGTGCGCGCGTTGGTCTTCGTGCGCTGTCCGTGCACCGGCAGGCCGCGGCGGTGGCGCAGGCCCTGGTAGCTGCCGATCTCGACCTTGCGGCGGATGTCGGCGGCGACCTCGCGTCGCAGGTCGCCCTCGACCTTGTAGTTGCCCTCGATGTAGTCGCGCAGCTCGACGAGCTGGGCGTCGGTGAGCTCGCGCACGCGCAGGTCGCCCGAGATGCCCGTGGCCTCGAGGGTGTCCAGCGCGCGGGTGCGTCCCACGCCGTAGATGTAGGTGAGCGCTACTTCCAGCCGCTTCTCACGGGGAAGGTCAACGCCAGCGAGACGTGCCATGTCGGCGGTTCTCCTTGTTCTTCTCCAGAGGTCTTCAGCATCGCTGTCCGGTCGGGACGTCGCCGTCCGCCGGTCCCCGGCCTCTGTTCCCGGGGGCACCCGCCCGGATCCCTCCGGTCGGGAGCGGTGCCTTGTCTAATCCACTTGCGTGGGGCAGCTCGGGCGGATCAGCCCTGGCGCTGCTTGTGGCGCGGGTTCTCGCAGATCACCATGACCCGGCCGTTGCGCCGGATCACCTTGCACTTGTCGCAGATCGGCTTCACGCTCGGCTGAACCTTCATCGCATTCCTTCGCGTCGTTCTCTCGAGTGGCGGCGGCCGGCGGCCGCCGGTCCTACTTGTAGCGGTAGACGATACGACCGCGGGTGAGGTCGTACGGGCTCAGCTCCACCACCACGCGGTCCTCGGGAAGGATCCGGATGTAGTGCTGGCGCATCTTGCCGGAGATGTGGGCGAGCACCAGGTGACCGTTGTTCAGCTCAACGCGGAACATCGCGTTGGGCAGAGCCTCGACCACAGTGCCCTCGATCTCGATGACTCCGTCTTTCTTGGCCATATCCTCCGCTAACTTCAGGGGCCCGCCGCCGGGGCGCCGGGCAGGGTTCGGGTGTTCTTGATCGTTAAACGCCGCAGCGGACCAGGGCGCGCGCACCATCACCGTTCGAAGGAGCGGGAGGGATCGGCGTGGTCCGGACAGTGCGGAATCGCTGGAGCACAGACAACCAACAGAACACTCTACGGCATGGGGCGGGTGCGCCGCAACGCCGGTGCGCCGGGAGCACCGGCGGTGCCCCCGGCGCACCGGCGCGGCGGGCCGGGCGGAGGGGGCTCAGGCGGTCGCGGCGAGCTGGCCGCAGGCGCCGTCGATGTCGGAGCCGCGGGTGTCGCGCACGGTCGTGGGGATGCCGTGGGCGCGCAGGCGCTCCACGAAGTTCTGCTCGACCCCGAGCCGGGACGCGGTCCACTTCGACCCGGGGGTCGGGTTCAGCGGGATGGGGTTGACGTGCACCCAGCCGGTGCCGCGGGCGTTGAGCTTCTCCCCCAGCAGGTCGGCCCGCCAGCCGTGGTCGTTGATGTCCCGGATGAGCGCGTACTCGATGGAGACCCGCCGGCCGGTGACGTCGTAGTAGTCGCGGGCGGCGTCGAGGGCCTCGTCGACCTTCCACCGGGTGTTGATGGGGATCAGCTCGTCGCGCAGCTCGTCGTCGGGCGCGTGCAGGGACAGCGCCAGGGTGACGGGCAGCTTCTCCCGGGTGAACCGGCGGATCCCCGGCACGAGGCCCACCGTGGACATCGTGATCCCGCGGGCGGAGATGCCCAGGCCCTCCGGGGAGGGGTCGACGAGGCGGTGCACGGCGCCGAGGGTCGCCTTGTAGTTGGCCAGGGCCTCCCCCATGCCCATGAACACGATGTTGGACACCCGCAGCGGCTCCTGCTCGGCGCGGCCCACCCGGCCCCCGCGCAGCAGGCGCGCGCCCTGGACGACCTGTTCGACGATCTCGGCGGTGGAGAGGTTGCGGGTCAGCCCGGCCTGGCCCGTGGCGCAGAACGGGCAGTTCATCCCGCACCCGGCCTGGGAGGAGATGCACATGGTCACCCGGTTCGGGTAGCGCATGAGCACCGACTCGACCATCGCGCCGTCGAAGAGGCGGTGGACGGTCTTCAGGGTGGCGCCGCCGTCGGCCTCGAGGGTGCGGACCGGGCTCAGCAGCGGGGGCATCGCCCGGGCGACGAGCTCGGCGCGGCCCTCCGCCGGCAGGTCGGTCATGTCCTCCGGGTCGGTGGCCAGGCGGTCGAAGTAGTGCCGCGAGAGCTGGCCCGCGCGGAACGGCTTGTGGCCGAGCTCGGCGAGGAACTCGCGCCGGCCGGCCAGGTCGAAGTCGGCCAGGTGCCGGGGCGGCTTGCCGCGGCGGGGCGCGGTGAAGGTCAGCTGGCCGGGCTCGGGTCGGACGGTGAGCTCGAGCGGGGTCTCGGGCACGGGCTTCTCCTCGCGGGACGGGGTCGGTCGGGGCGGCGCGGTGGGGCTCAGTCCTCGGGCACCGGGACGGGGGTGACGCCCAGGGGCTCGAGCTCCGAGGCGCCGCCGTCCTCGGCGGTGAGCACCCAGATGCCGTCGGGGTGCAGGGCGACGGAGTGCTCCCACTGGCTGGAGCGGGCCCCGTCGGTGGTGACGACGGTCCAGTCGTCCTCCAGCACCCGCGTGCCGATGCCGCCGCGCACGAGCATGGGCTCGATCGCGAGCGCCATCCCGGCGCGCAGGCGCGGCCCGCGGTCGTTGCTGCGGAAGTTCAGGACGTCGGGGGCCATGTGCATCTTGGAACCGATCCCGTGGCCCACGTATTCCTCGAGGATCCCGAAGCGGTGGCCGGAGACCTCGCGCACGTAGTCCTCCACGGCCGCCCCGATGTCCCCGACGTGCGTGCCGGTGGCGACGGCGGCGATCCCGCGCCACATCGCCCGGCGGGTGGTCTCCGACAGCTCGGCGTCGGCGGGGTCGGGCCGGCCCAGCAGGACGGTGCGCGCGGAGTCCCCGTGCCAGCCGTCGACGATCGCCCCGCCGTCGATCGAGAGGATGTCGCCCTCCTCCAGCACCTGCTCGCCGGGGATGCCGTGGACGACGACCTCGTTGACGGACACGCACACGGTGGCCGGGTAGCCGAAGTAGCCGAGGAAGTTGGACGTCGCCCCGTGCTCGTCGAGCACGGCGCGGAATGCGGCGTCGAGGTCCGCGGTGGTCGCCCCGGGCACGGCGGCGGCCACGGCGGCGTCGAGGGCGCGCGAGGTCACCACCCCGGCGCGGCGCATGGTGCGCAGCTGGGCGTTGGTCTTGTACTCGATCCGGCGGCGGCCGAACATGCGGTGGTCCTTCCCGTCCGCCCGGCCCCGGGGTCCGGGGGCGGCGGGCGTGGTGTTAAACGTGAGACCCCCGGGGGTGCCCGGGGGCGTCACGGCGTGGGGCGGGGCTGCTCAGGCGAGCGCCGCCATGATGCGCCGGGTGACCTCGTCGACGGTGCCGAGTCCGTCGACCTCGCGCACGAGGCCGCGCTGGGCGTAGAGGTCGACGACGACGGCCGTCTCGGCGTCGTAGACGTCGAGACGGTGGCGGATGACGTCCTCGGTGTCGTCGGTGCGCCCCTCCTTCTGGGCGCGGCCGAGCAGGCGCTGGACGAGCTCCTCGTTGTCGGCCGTCAGCTGGAGCACGACGTCGAGCTCCTGGCCCAGCTCCTGCAGGATCCCGTCCAGCTCCTCCACCTGCGCGGCGTTGCGCGGGTAGCCGTCGAGCAGGAACCCCTCGGCGGTGTCGCCCTCCCCCAGGCGCTCCCGCACCATGCGGTTGGTCACCGAGTCCGGCACGAGGTCCCCGGCGTCGATGTAGCGCTTGGCCTCCTGGCCCAGCGGGGTCTGCGCCTTGATGTTGGCGCGGAAGATGTCGCCGGTGGAGATCGCCGGCACGCCCAGCTCCTCCGAGATGCGCACGGCCTGGGTGCCCTTGCCGGCCCCCGGCGGGCCGATGATGAGCATGCGGGTCATGAGGTCTCCTTGCGGTCGGGAACGGGTGCGGGCCCAGTCTAGCGGCCGGACCCGCACCGGCCCGGGCTCAGCGCAGCAGGCCCTCGTAGTGGCGCTGCTGGAGCTGGGCCTCGATCTGCTTCACCGTGTCCAGCCCGACGCCCACCATGATCAGCAGGGACGGCCCGCCGAAGGGGAAGTTCTGGTTGGCGTCGACCATCACGAGGGCGATCAGCGGGATCATCGACACGATCCCCAGGTACAGGGCGCCGGGGAAGGTGATGCGGGTCAGCACGTACTGCAGGTAGCGCTCGGTGGGCCGGCCCGCGCGGATGCCCGGGATGAAGCCGCCGTAGCGCTTCATGTTGTTGGAGACCTCCTCCGGGTTGAACGTGATGGACACGTAGAAGTACGTGAAGAACACGATCATGAGGAAGTACAGCACCATGTAGACCGGGTGGTCGCCGGTGACGAGGTAGGTGTTGATCCAGGTGACCCACCCGGGGATGTCCGTGCCGGTCTCGGGCATCCCGAACTGCGCCAGCATGCCCGGGAGCATGAGCATGGAGGAGGCGAAGATGATCGGGATGACCCCGGCCATGTTCACCTTCAGGGGGATGTAGGTCGTGGTGCCGCCGATGGTGCGCCGGCCCACCATGCGCTTGGCGTACTGGACGGGCACGCGCCGCTGCGACTGCTCGACGAAGACCACGCACGTGATCACGACGAGGCCCACGGCCAGCACGGCGAGGAACACGCCCCACCCCTTGGTGCGCAGGATGTCGCCGAGGGCGGAGGGGAAGGTCGCGGCGATCGAGGTGAAGATCAGCAGCGACATCCCGTTGCCGACGCCCTTCTCGGTGATGCGCTCGCCGAGCCACATGATGATCGCGGTGCCGGCGGTCATGGTGATCACCATGATGACGACCGTGAGGATCGTGTCGTCCGGGATCACCGGCAGCGGGCAGTCCCCCAGCAGGGCGCCGGAGCGGGCCAGGGAGACGATCGTGGTCGCGTTGAGCAGCGCCAGGCCGATCGTGAGGTAGCGGGTGTACTGGGTCAGCTTCGTCTGCCCCTGCGCGCCCTCCTCGTGCAGCTCCTGGAAGCGCGGGATGACGACCCGCAGCAGCTGGGTGATGATGCTCGCGGTGATGTAGGGCATCACGCCCAGGGCGAAGACCGACAGCTGCAGCAGGGCGCCGCCGCTGAAGAGGTTGACCATGTCGTAGATCCCGCCCGTGGTGGTCCCGAGGGCGAGGCACTGCTGGACGTTGCCGTAGTCCACCCCGGGGGCGGGGACGAAGGTGCCCAGGCGGTAGAGCACGATGAGGCCGAGGGTGATCCCCAGCTTGCGTCGCAGGTCGGGCGTTCGCAACGCCCGGCCGAAAGCGCTGAGCACATGTCCTCCTAGAGAGACGGGTCCGACCGGCGTCCGGCCGCGGGGGGTGGGGAGTTCGGGAGCGCGGTCCCGGGGTCCGCGCGCGACGGGCACGGACGACCCTGCGCGCCAGTCTAACGAACGCGCCGGTGCCCGGCCCTCCGGGTCCCGGCGCGCCGGCGCACCCGGGACGGGTCAGGCCCCGCCCACGCTGGCGTGGACGGGGCCTGACCGGTGCGCCGCGGCCCCGGGCGCTGCCCGGGGCCGCGGCCCGCGCTCACAGCGCGGTGGTGCTGCCGCCGGCGGCGGCGATCTTCTCGGCCGCGGAGCCGGAGAAGGCGTGCGCCGTCACGTCGACCGCCACGGCGATCTCGCCGGTGCCCAGGACCTTGACGGGCTGGTTCTTGCGGACCGCGCCCTTGGCCACGAGCGAGTCGACCGTGACCTGGCCGCCCTCCGGGAACAGCTCCGCGAGCCGGTCCAGGTTCACGACCTGGTACTCGACGCGGAAGGGGTTCTTGAACCCGCGCAGCTTCGGCAGCCGCATGTGCAGCGGCAGCTGGCCGCCGGCGAAGCCGGCCTTGACCTGGTAGCGGGCCGCCGTGCCCTTGGTGCCGCGACCGGCGGTCTTGCCCTTGGAGCCCTCACCGCGACCCACGCGGGTCTTGGCGGTGCGGGCGCCGGGGGCCGGGCGCAGGTGGTGCACCTTCAGGGCGTGCACCTTCTCGCCGTTGCCGGCGGTGTTCTCTGCAGTGTTCTCTGCCATGTCAGTTGGCCTCCTCGACCTTGACCAGGTGGGCGACGGTGTTGACCATGCCCGCGGTCACCCCGTCGGCCTTCCGGACCACCACGTTGCCCGGCCGCTTCAGGCCGAGGGACCGCAGCGTGTCCCGCATGTTCTGCTTCTGGCCGACCACCGAGCGGACCTGCGTGATGCGCAGCTCCGTGCCGTCGGGCTGGATACGCTTGCCGGACATCAGGCACCTGCCTTCTGGATGGAGCGCAGCAGCGGACCGGGGACGACCTCGTCGATGGGCATGCCGCGGCGTGCCGCCACGGCCGCCGGCTCCTCGAGCTGGCGGAGCGCCTCGATCGTTGCGTGCACGATGTTGATCTGGTTCGACGAGCCCAGCGACTTGGAGAGCACGTCGTGGATGCCGGCGCACTCGAGCACGGCGCGCACCGGGCCGCCGGCGATCACACCGGTACCGGGGGTCGCCGGACGGAGCATGACGACGCCCGCGGCGGCCTCGCCCTGGACGCGGTGCGGGATGGTGCGGTCCTCGACGCGGGGAACGCGGAAGAAGTTCTTCTTCGCCTCCTCGACGCCCTTGGAGATCGCGGCCGGCACCTCCTTGGCCTTGCCGTAGCCGACACCGACCATGCCGTTGCCGTCGCCGACGACGACGAGGGCGGTGAAGCTGAAGCGGCGCCCGCCCTTGACGACCTTGGAGACGCGGTTGATGGTCACGACGCGCTCGAGGAACTTGTCCTTCTCCTCGTCGCGCCCGCCGCGGCCGCCACGACCGCCGCGCTCGCCGCGGCCCCCGCGCTCACCGCGGCCGCCGCGCTCGCCGCGGCCCCCGCGGTCGCCGCGGGAGTCCTGGGAGCGGGTGGTCTCGGTGGACTGCTGGGCCCCGGTCGCCTCCGTGGAGGCAGTGCTGGCTTCCGTCACCTGGGTTTCCTTCTCGTTGTTCTGCTCGCTCACAGTGCCAGACCTCCCTCACGGGCGCCGTCGGCCACGGCCGCCACACGACCGTGGTACTTGTTGCCGCCGCGGTCGAAGACGACGGCCTCGATGCCGGCGGCCTTGGCGCGCTCGGCCACGAGCTCGCCGACGCGCTTGGCCTTGGCGGTCTTGTCCGCCTCGGTGCCGCGCAGGTCGGCCTCCATGGTGGAGGCCGAGGCGACGGTGACGCCCTTGGTGTCGTCGACGACCTGGACGAACACGTGCCGGGCCGAGCGGTTGACGACCAGGCGGGGGCGGACCGCGGTGCCGGTGAGGTGCTTGCGCACCCGGGCGTGGCGGCGGCCGCGGGCGGCGGCCTTGGACTTGCCCTTGATCTTCAGAGCCATGATTACTTACCAGCCTTTCCGGCCTTGCGGCGGATCTGCTCGCCGGCGTACCGCACACCCTTGCCCTTGTAGGGCTCGGGGGCGCGCAGGCCGCGGATCTTGGCGGCGACGTGGCCGACCTGCTGCTTGTCGATGCCGTTGACGGTCAGCTTGTTGACGCCCTCGACGGCGAAGGAGATGCCCTCCGGGGCCTTGAAGGTGACCGGGTGGCTGTAGCCCAGGGCGAACTCGAGGTCCTGGCCCTTGGCCTGCACGCGGTAGCCGGTGCCCACGATCTCGAGGCCCTTGGAGTAGCCCTGGGAGACGCCCTGGATCATGTTGGCGATCAGGGTGCGGGTCAGCCCGTGCAGCGAGCGGGACTCCCGCTCGTCGTTCGGCCGCGAGACCGTGAGGGTGCCGTCCTCGAGGGCGACGGTGATGGGGGCCGCGACGGTGTGCTGCAGCTGCCCCTTGGCGCCCTTGACGGTGACGAGGGCGCCGTCGACGGCGACCTCCACACCGGCGGGAACGGAGATGGGGAGACGTCCGATACGTGACATGTTCTCTTCCTTTCCTGTTCCCGGACTACCAGACGTACGCGAGGACTTCGCCGCCCACGCCCTTCTTCGCGGCCTGCTTGTCGGTCAGCAGCCCGGAGGAGGTGGACAGGATGGCGATGCCCAGGCCGCCCAGGACCTTGGGGAGGTTGGTGGACTTGGCGTAGACCCGCAGGCCCGGCTTCGAGATGCGCCGGACGCCCGCGATGGAGCGCTCACGGTTGGGGCCGAACTTCAGGGACAGCGTGAGGGTCTTCCCGACCTCGGCCGCCTCCTCCGTCCAGTCGGCGATGTAGCCCTCGGCCTTGAGGATCTCCGCCACGCGGGCCTTGAGCTTGGAGTACGGCATGCTCACGGTGTCGTGGTAGGCGGAGTTGGCGTTGCGCAGACGCGTCAGCATGTCCGCGACAGGATCTGTCATTGTCATTTTGGGGGCACGTGCCCTTCCTCGTCCCGGTTTCCGCCGGCGCCGTGGGCGCTCGGTCCGGACCTGGAACGTAGCCGGTTCAGTTGGTCTTGAAGGGGAACCCGAGCGCCTTCAGCAGCGCGCGGCCCTCGTCGTCGGTCTTCGCGGTGGTGACCACCGTGATGTCCATGCCGCGCACGCGGTCGATCCGGTCCTGGTCGATCTCGTGGAACATGGACTGCTCGGTGAGGCCGAAGGTGTAGTTGCCGTTGCCGTCGAACTGGCGGTCGGACAGCCCGCGGAAGTCGCGGATGCGCGGCAGGGCCAGGGTCACCAGGCGGTCGAGGAACTCCCACATGCGGTCGCCGCGCAGCGTGGTGTGCGCGCCGATGGGCATTCCCTCGCGGAGCTTGAACTGCGCGATGGACTTCTTGGCGCGGGTCACGAGCGGCTTCTGGCCGGTGATCGCGGTGAGGTCGCGCACGGCGCCGTCGATGAGCTTGGAGTCCTTGGCGGCGTCGCCGACGCCCATGTTCACGACGACCTTGACGACGCGCGGGATCTCCATGACGTTGCCGTAGCCGAACTGCTCCTGCAGCGCGGGGACGACCGTCTCCTGGTACTTGGCCTTGAAGCGCGGGCTCATGCTGGTCTCGATGGTCTCGGTCATCACAGGTCCTTGCCGGTGCTCTTGGAGACGCGGATCCGGACGGTCTTCTGGCGCCCGTCGCGCTCCACGGTCTCGGTGCGGTAGCCGACGCGGGTCGGCTTCTGGGTCTCCGGGTCCACGAGCGCCACGTTCGAGATGTGGATGGGCGCCTCGACCTTCTGGATGCCGCCGGCCTCGCCCTGCATGGAGGCCTTGCGGTGGCGGGTCACCACGTTGATGCCCTCCACGACGACCTTGGAGGTCTCGGGGATCACGCGCAGGACCTTGCCCTGCTTGCCCTTGTTGTCCTTGCTGCCGGAGATGACCTGCACCAGGTCGCCGGTCTTGATCTTGAACTTCGCCATGGTCAGAGCACCTCCGGGGCCAGCGAGATGATCTTCATGAACTTCTTGTCGCGCAGCTCGCGGCCGACCGGCCCGAAGATGCGCGTACCACGGGGGTCGCCGTCGTTCTTGAGGATCACCGCGGCGTTCTCGTCGAACTTGATGTAGGAGCCGTCGGGACGCCGACGCTCCTTCTTCGTGCGGACGATGACGGCCTTGACCACGTCGCCCTTCTTGACGTTGCCGCCGGGGATCGCGTCCTTGACGGTGGCGACGATGATGTCGCCGATGCCTGCGTAGCGGCGTCCGGATCCACCGAGAACGCGGATGGTCAGGATTTCCTTCGCACCCGTGTTGTCGGCGACCTTCAGCCGCGACTCCTGCTGAATCACTGAATCTCTCCTGTCGTCACGCCGGTTCCAACACCGTTCGAGAGCACGGTGCGGGCCTTGCGGAACAGCTTGTCGGATGATGTGCCCTCCCCCGGCGTCGCACGCCGGACCGGGCCCAGCCCTCCATGCCAGGAGCATCTGAACCCGCCACCAGGGGGCGCGGGGCGCCCTGCACGCGGTCATTATGCGCTGGCACGAAGAGCTGTGGGGCGTACGGGCACGCGAGTCGGCCCATACAAGCTCACCAGCCTAGCACAGCGGGGGGCGCCGGCACACAGACCGGCGGCCCGCCCCTTCGCGTCGAAGGGACGGGCCGCCGGTGCGGGAGGCTCTAGCGAGCCCGGCTCACTTGGCCTTCTCGAGGATCTCCACGATGCGCCACCGCTTGCTGGCGGACAGCGGGCGGGTCTCGGAGATGAGGACGAGGTCGCCGACGCCGGCGGTGTTCTCCTCGTCGTGGGCCTTGACCTTCGACGAGCGGCGCATGACCTTGCCGTACAGGGCGTGCGTGACGTTGTCCTGCAGCTGCACGACGACGGTCTTGTCCATCTTGTCGGAGACCACGTAGCCGCGGCGGGTCTTGCGCTCGCCGCGCTCGGGAGCCTGCTCGGCGCCGGAGTTGATCTGCTCGGTCACTTGGCGTCCTCCTCGGAGGTGTTGGCGGCGGCCGCGTCGGCGTCCGCCTGGGGCCGGATGCCCAGCTCGCGCTCGCGCAGCACCGTGTAGATGCGGGCGATGTCACGCTTGACGGCCTTCAGGCGGCCGTTGTTCTCGAGCTGACCGGTCGCGGACTGGAAGCGGAGGTTGAACAGCTCCTCCTTCGACTTGCGCAGCGCCTCGGTCAGAGCGTTGTCGTCGAGAGCCGCGAGGTTCTCGATGCTCAGATCCTTGGATCCAACAGCCACTCTCATTCACCACCTTCGCGACGCACGATGCGCGCCTTCATCGGGAGCTTGTGGATCGCCAGGCGGAGCGCCTCACGGGCGACCTCCTCGGACACGCCGGAGAGCTCGAACATGACGCGGCCCGGCTTGACGTTGGCGACCCACCACTCGGGCGAGCCCTTGCCGGAGCCCATGCGGGTCTCGGCGGGCTTCTTGGTCAGGGGACGGTCCGGGTAGATGTTGATCCAGACCTTGCCGCCACGCTTGATGTGGCGGGTCATGGCGATACGGGCGGCCTCGATCTGACGGTTCGTCACGTAGGCCGGCGTGAGCGCCTGGATGCCCCACTCGCCGAAGGCGACGGTGGTGCCGCCCTTGGCAGCACCGGACCGCTTGGGGTGGTGCTGCTTGCGGTACTTCACACGACGTGGGATGAGCATTTACTTACCACCCTCTGCGTTGGTCGCCTCGGCGGCCGGGGCCTGGGAGGCGGTGGCGTCGGGACGCTCACGGCGCCCGCCACGGTCGGTACGGTCATTGCGACGACGGCGCTCGCCACCGGCCGGGCCGCCGCGGCGGTCGCCGCCGCGGCCGCGCGACGGGGCGGCGGCCTGCTGGGCCGCCAGTTCCTTGGCGGTGAGGTCGCCCTTGTAGATCCAGACCTTCACGCCGATGCGACCGAAGGTGGTCTTGGCCTCGAAGAAGCCGTAGTCGATGTTCGCGCGCAGGGTGTGCAGGGGCACACGGCCCTCGCGGTAGAACTCCGAGCGGCTCATCTCGGCCCCGCCGAGACGGCCGGAGCACTGGATCCGGATGCCCTTGGCGCCGGCCCGCTGCGCGGACTGGATGGCCTTCTTCATGGCACGGCGGAACGCCACGCGGGAGGCGAGCTGCTCCGCGACGCCCTGGGCGACCAGCTGGGCGTCGGTCTCGGGGTTCTTGACCTCGAGGATGTTCAGCTGGATCTGCTTGCCGGTGAGCTTCTCGAGCTCGCCGCGGATGCGGTCGGCCTCGGCGCCGCGGCGGCCGATGACGATGCCCGGGCGGGCGGTGTGGATGTCCACGCGCACCCGGTCACGGGTCCGCTCGATCTCGACCTTGGCGATGCCGGCGCGCTCCATGCCCGTGGACATGAGCTTGCGGATCTTCACGTCCTCGCGGACGTAGTCCTTGTAGCGCTGGCCCTCCTTGGTGGAGTCCGCGTACCAGTGCGACACGTGGTCGGTGGTGACGCCCAGCCGGAACCCGTGCGGGTTGATCTTCTGTCCCACTTAGCGGACCTCCTCGTTCTCCGGGGTCGCCACGACCACGGTGATGTGGCTCGTGCGCTTGTTGATGCGGTAGGCGCGGCCCTGGGCGCGCGGCTGGAACCGCTTCATCGTGGGGCCCTCGTCGACGAAGGCCTCGCTCACGACGAGCTCCTCCTCCTTGAACGGCAGCCCGTCGCGGTCGGCGAGCTGACGCGCGTTGGCGACCGCCGACTGGAGGACCTTGAACACCGGCTCCGAAGCGCCCTGGGGGGCGAACTTCAGGATCGCCAGAGCCTCGTTCGCCTGCTGGCCACGAATCAGGCTGACGACGCGCCGGGCCTTCATAGGCGTCACGCGGATGTAGCGCGCAGATGCCTTGGCTTCCATTGCTTTCCTTCTCTCGTCTTCTCGAAGTGCGAGCACGGCCGATCCCGGAGGATCAGCGGCGCTTGCCCTTCTTGTCGTCCTTCACATGGCCGCGGAAGGTCCGCGTCGGGGCGAACTCGCCGAGCTTGTGCCCGACCATCGACTCGGTGATGAACACGGGGATGTGCTTGCGCCCGTCGTGCACGGCGATCGTGTGGCCCAGCATGTCGGGGACGATCATCGAGCGGCGGGACCACGTCTTGATGACGTTCTTGGTGCCCTTGTCGTTCTCCTTGGCGACCTTCAGGTAAAGGTGCTGATCGACGAAAGGGCCCTTCTTCAGGCTGCGTGGCATGGGTCAGGCTCCTTAGCGCTTGTTCTTGCCGGTGCGACGACGGCGGACGATGAGCTTGTCGCTCTCCTTGTTGGGGCGGCGCGTGCGGCCCTCGGGCTTGCCGTTCGGGTTCACCGGGTGGCGACCACCGGAGGTCTTGCCCTCGCCACCACCGTGGGGGTGGTCCACCGGGTTCATGACGACGCCGCGGACGGTCGGGCGGATGCCCTTCCACCGGTTGCGCCCGGCCTTGCCCCAGTTGATGTTGGACTGCTCGGCGTTGCCGACCTCGCCGATCGTCGCGCGGCAGCGGACGTCGACGTTGCGGATCTCGCCGGAGGGCAGGCGCAGCTGGCCGTACTTGCCCTCCTTGGCCACGAGCTGGACCGAGGCGCCGGCCGAGCGGGCCAGCTTGGCGCCGCCGCCCGGGCGCAGCTCCACGGCGTGGATCACGGTGCCGACGGGGATGTTGCGCAGCGGCAGGTTGTTGCCGGGCTTGATGTCGGCACCGGGGCCGGACTCGACGACGTCGCCCTGGGCGAGCTTGTTCGGCGCGATGATGTAGCGCTTGGAGCCGTCCACGTAGTGCAGCAGCGCGATGCGCGCCGTGCGGTTCGGGTCGTACTCGATGTGCGCGACCTTGGCGTCGACGCCGTCCTTGTCGTGGCGGCGGAAGTCGATGACGCGGTACTGGCGCTTGTGCCCGCCACCCTTGTGCCGGGTGGTGATGCGGCCGGAGCTGTTGCGCCCGCCGCTCTTGGGCAGCGGCCGGACCAGCGACTTCTCGGGGGTCGAGCGCGTGATTTCTGCGAAGTCGGCAACGGACGAGCCGCGACGGCCCGGGGTTGTCGGCTTGTGCTTGCGGATAGCCATGTGTCAGTTCCTCGTTTAAGTGGTCTCCGCTCAGGCGAGCGGACCGCCGAAGATGTCGATGGTGCCGTCCTTGAGGGTCACAACGGCACGCTTGGTGCCCTTGCGCTGACCCCAGCCGAAGCGCGTGCGCTTCCGCTTGCCGGCACGGTTGATGGTGTTCACGGACTCGACCTTGACGCCGAAGATCTTCTCGACGGCGTACTTGATCTCGGTCTTGTTGGCGTCCGGCGCG